>JBEPUM010000046.1:0-21367 GCA_041691515.1 Pseudomonadota bacterium
GAACGTCGAGGAACGCGATGGCCGAATCTTTGTTCGCGACAAACGCAAGCAGTCCCCCCACAGCAAGGACGCAAAAGCCTATCATCCCGAGAAGGTCGTGATCGTCGGCGGCGGTGCGGCCGGTTTTGCGGCGGCCGAGATGCTGCGGCGGCATGACTACCAAGGCAGCATCGTGATGCTGAGCAGCGATGATGCGCCGCCGGTCGATCGGCCTAACCTGTCGAAAGATTATCTAGCCGGCAGCGCGCCGGAAGATTGGCTGCCGCTGCGATCAGATGATTTTTATAGGCAGGCGAAGATCGATCTGCGCCTGCGCACCTCCGTTACGGGCATCGACACCAAGGCCCGTCAGGTTATCCTCGGCGACAACAACAAGATCGACTACGACCGGCTGCTGCTGGCGACGGGCGCCGAACCCGTTCGACTGCCGATTCTTGGCGCCGACCGGCCGCATGTCCACACCTTGCGCTCCCAAACCGATAGCCGCGCCATCGTCGATGCGGCCAAGGCGGCGCGGCGCGTCGTTGTCATCGGCGCCAGCTTCATCGGTCTCGAGGTTGCTGCGTCCTTGCGCGCCCGCGACATCGAGGTCCACGTCGTGGCGCCGGAAAAGCGGCCGATGGAGAAGGTGCTGGGTCCGCAGATGGGCGATTTCGTCCGCGCATTGCACGAGGAGCATGGCGTCATCTTCCATCTCGAGGACAGCGTCACCGCGATCGACAAGCAGAAGGCGACGCTGAAGAGCGGCCGCACGCTGGAGGCGGATCTCGTCGTCTTAGGCGTCGGCGTGAAGCCGCGACTGGAGCTTGCGGAGAAGGCCGGGCTGAAGATCGATCGCGGCGTTCTGGTCAACGAATATCTGGAAGCCAGCGCCCCCGGAGTTTACGCCGCAGGCGACATCGCGCGCTGGCCCGATCCGCATTCCGGCGAGAACATCCGCGTCGAGCACTGGGTGGTCGCCGAGCGTCAGGGACAGACTGTCGCGCGCAACATGCTCGGGCATCGGACAAAATTCGACGCCGTGCCGTTCTTCTGGAGTCAGCATTATGACGTGCCGATCAACTATGTTGGGCACGCGGAGAAGTGGGACGAGATCGAAATCGACGGCAGCGTGACGGACAAGGATTGCGTGCTGCGTTACAAGCGCGGGGGCCGCGTGCTGGCGGTGTCTTCAATCTATCGTGACGTGGACAGCCTCAAGGCCGAAGTCGCGATGGAGCGCGCCGTCGCGTCCTAAAGCTTTGCGCGCGGTTCAGGGGGCCGTGGCGAAGCGCGCTTCCATCGCGCGGCGAACCTTGATCGTTTCGTCCTCGGCGTTCACCTCGACGTCGTTCCAGCTCACCACGCCGCCGTGGGCGATGTCGTTCTTCAACTTCACGCGATGGGCAAGACCGATCGGCAGCCCGCCTGCTTTCAGGCTGGCGGCGGCAGGCATCAGCTTGCCCCACACGGTATAGCCGCCTTCGCCGTCGAGCATTTCGCCGGCCTTGAGATTGCGTTTGGCCACCGCCACCACGTCGCCGCGAAAATCGCGCGGCTGTCCGGTGGGTTCATTGCGCAGCGCCGCCGACAGCACCGAGATATTCAGCTCGAGCCCGATCAGGTGATAGGGCTTGTACATCGCCGCGAATCGCCCCGACGAGTCGGTCTTGAGGCCGTATTGCTTGAAGCAATCAGCGGCATAGTCGTTCGGCGCTTCCAGCACGACATAGACGCCCCAGCGCAGATCACGGAACACCGGGCGGCTGTCGCGCTCGAGCGACGAAACAACTTCAACGACACCGGATTTTTCCAGCACGCCGCCCTGGTCGCGCGGCCGCATCACATGCGGCAGATCGTCAACGCCGCATGGCGGAAACAGCAATCCGCCCGTGGGTACATCGAGCCCGGTGGCGTTGGCGATTGCCGCCATTTCGATGGCGGATTTTGTGCCGTCGAGAAACGAATTGAACATCTGCGGATTCATGCCGGCGGATTGTGCTTCGCCCGCGGTCAGGCCGTAATGACTCCAGACATCCTTCGGCGTGACGTCGTGATAGATCGGCAGATACTTGGTGCCCTTGCCGGCGGCGACGACACGGAATCCAGTGGCGCGCGCCCAATCCACGATCTCGGCGGTGAGCGCCGGCTGGTCGCCATAGGCGAGCGAATAAACCACGCCGGCCTTGCGCGCTTCCTCTGCGAGCAGCGGCCCTGCCAGCACGTCGGCTTCGACATTGACCATCACGATATGCTTGCCGGCAGCGAGGGCCGCGCGGGCGTGACGAATGCCGACCGCCGGATTGCCGGTCGCTTCCACGACCACGTCCATCGCGCCGCCTGCAATGGCGCGCACGCCGTCGTCGATGAAGGCGGTCTTCGCGATCCGCGCTTCGTCCCAGCCGACGGTGCGGCAGGCCTCGCGGGCCCGGTTGCGGTCGATGTCGATAATAATCGGCACCTCGAGCCCCGGCGTATGCGGCACCTGCGCCAAAAACATCGAGCCGAATTTGCCGGCGCCGATCAGTGCGACACGAACGGGCTTTCCCGCCGCGTGGCGGGCTTGCAGGAGGTGGTGGAGGTTCATGGGGGAAGAAATCCGATTGAAA
Source organism: Pseudomonadota bacterium (assembly GCA_041691515.1). Classification (GTDB taxonomy): domain Bacteria; phylum Pseudomonadota; class Alphaproteobacteria; order Rhizobiales; family Xanthobacteraceae; genus Nitrobacter. Next base: position 2,589 of record JBEPUM010000046.1, read on the forward strand.
GTTAACGCGTCATTCCGGGATGCGCCACTTGGCGCAGACCCGGAATCTGGGAATGATTAGGATCGTTGAGATTCCGGGTTCGTCGCTTCGCGACGCCCCGGAATGACAATTACGGTTTGTCGACGTCGAACTTACTCCGCCGCCTGCTGCGGGCGGCGCGCCAGTTGCACCAGCGCATCGTCCGGGACGGTCTGGATCGGGGTGAAATCGCGGTGCGCGATATACTCGGGCCGCGTCGGGGTGCGGATGTAGTTGGAGACCGCGTTCAGCGTGAGATACACGATCTTGCGCGGATAGGGCGTGATGTTGCCGGCCGAGCCGTGCACCAGGTTGCCGTGGAACATCAGCATGCCACCCGCTTTGCCGGTCGGCGCGACGATCCCGCCTTCTTTCACAAGACGCGTCACGGTCTCCTCATCGAGTGTCCACAGCGGATACGATGTCGTCGCCAGATCGTGCGCCGCCTTGAGATCGCCCGCGGTCTGGCTCTTTGGCACCAGCATCAGCGGTCCGTTGATCGGCATCACCTCGTCGAGGAAGATCGCGATGTTCATGGCGCGGGGCTCCGGCATGCCGTCGTCGCGCTTCCAGGTGCCGTAGTCCTGATGCCATTGCCAGACGTCGCCGGTGAAGGCGGCCTTGGCGTTGATCTTGTATTGATGCATGTAGACCTTCTCGCCGAATAGTTGCTCGATCGGGTCGATCATGCGCGGATGCGCGCCGAGCAGGCCGAAGGCTTCGTTGTAGAGATGCGCGGCGAATGCGGTACGCGGCGCGCCGCTCTTCTCGCGCCAGACCTCGGGACGGTTGGCGTCGTAAATCGACACCGCCTCGCGCGCGAGCAGGTCCACTTCTTCGGGGGTGAACAGTTCGGGCAGGAACAGCCAGCCCTCGCGGTTGAAATCGTCGGTCTGTTGCTGGGTCAGTTTCATGGTGCTTCTCCCTTCGGTTTATTGAAATTGTCGCGGCGGTTGGCTACGCCGCTTTCTCCGGAGTCGTCAGTCTTTCCTCAGTCGTTCGTCCGGCGGTCAGCGCGTGCGCCCGTGCGGCGGTTTCGGCGGCATCCGCATGGCCCGCTAAAATATGCGCGGCGATCGTGTCGTGTTCGGTCCATGCACTGGCGCGGTAATCGAGTTCGCCGAGCACGGTCGCCATCGAGCGCCGCATGTGGGGCCATTGCGGCGCGACTATCTCCTCAATCGCGGGATTGCCGGACAGCCGGTAGATGGCGCGATGAAAATCGACATCGAGCGCGATCAGTTGCGGCAATGTCGTGGTGTCGTCGAGCGCGCGGCCGGCCTGCAATGCGCGCTCCAGGCTGGCGCGGCCGATCGTATCGCTTGCCGCGCGCTCGGCCGCGAGCCGCGCCGCGAGTCCGTCGATCGCGCTGCGCACTTCGTAGAGCTGGCGGATGCGAACCGGATCGAGCCGCGTCACCTCAAAACCCTTGCGGCCGCTTTCGGCGACGAGGCCTTGCCGATGCAGAAGGTGCAGGGCGTGGCTGACCGGCTGACGCGACACCCCGAGTTTGTCCGCAAGCTCGTTCTGCCGGATGCGATGGCCCGGTGGCAGCGTACGGTCGGCGATCCCGTCGAGGATACGCGCGTAAACCTGGTCGATCAGGTTCGGGGCAGGCTCAAGTGGGATCATCTGGTCATCCGATTTTGGAATACGGAATTCCGAACTCGGAAAAACTACCCCTGATGCTGGGCACGGTCAAGGGAGCGATCTGCCCAATGGCTCCCGTGGCATTCAATCTGCCGGCTCAGGCCTGCCCTAAAGGACGGCGGCTGATCTGACTGCAGCGTGGTCCGGCGCGCCTGTTCAGCTGCCAAGAATCTCGACGTCGAACTCCCCAAGCCGGCCCGGCTCGGCGATCGCCTCCATCGCAGCGATACGGTCGTTCGCCAGCGTCAATTTCAACACGATGCGAATCTGACTCCCCATAAAGACGGCAACCGCCAGCGCGCCGTCCACCAGCGCTGGCCTCGCGGCCTGCGCGCGGCCCTTGAAGACTTCGGCCACCGCGGCAGCACCTCGGATTTCCGCCAGCGACCCCATGCGCACCGCGACAGGATCGGCGCGGACCACGATATCGGGATCGAGCACTTCGAGCAGCGCGGCGAAGTCGCCGCTGCGCGCTGCGGTGAGGAACGCATCGACCACGCGGCGGTCGCGCGCGATGTCGGCCTCCGCTGCAGGCGCTGTGCCCTGTACGCGCCGCCGCGCGCGGCTCGCCAATTGACGCGTCGCGACCACCGAACGCCCAACGACCGGCGCGATGTCCTCGAAAGGCATCGCAAACATGTCGTGCAGCACGAAGGCGAGCCGTTCTGCCGGTGCCAGCGTTTCCAGCACTACCAGCAACGCCGCGCCGACCGAATCCGCCATCACGGCTTCCTGGTCCAAATTGTCCTGATGCACGACGGGCTCGGGCACGTGCGGACCAAGCGGCTCCTCGCGGCGTGATTTGCGCGCACGCAGCACGTCCAGACAAATCCGTGCGACCACGGTCGTCAGCCATCCGCCGAGGTTGCCGACCTCGGCCGTATCGGTCCGGCTCAACCGCAGCCAGGCTTCCTGCACCGCGTCGTCGGCCTCGCCGCCCGAGCCGAGCATTCGATAGGCGACCGCCCGCAAGTGATTGCGATTAGCCTCGAATTGCTGCGCCAGCAGATTTTTCTCGTCCATCGGTCACATTCTCCGGTCGGGCTTCGTCATAGCACTGACGAATGGCCTTGGGCCGATGTGACATTCATTTCCCAGGCTGCGTTGCGGCCGGTTCCCGCTGATCGGGATTCCGGCTGATCAAAGATTTGAACGGAGAGTAAAAAATGCAAGCACGAATGAAAAATCCAGTGTTGATCGTTCCCGATGCGATGAAGGCCTTGCACGCGCTGGGAGCCACCACGCATCACGGACCCCTCCCGGCAAACCTGCTCGAAATCGTTCATCTGCGCGCCAGCCAGATCAATGGATGCAGCGTTTGCGTGGATGGTCACGCCAAACTCGCCAAGAAGGCGGGCGAGAGCGACGAGCGGCTGTTCGCTGTTTCCGCCTGGCGTGATGCGCCGTATTTCAACGAGGCAGAACGCGCGGCGCTCGCACTCACCGAAGCGGTGACGCGGATCGGAGATCGTTCCGATCCGGTGTCCGACGAGATTTGGAACGACGCTGCGAAGCACTATGACGAACAGTCATTGTCATATCTGCTTCTCGCCATCGCCAGCATCAATGTCTGGAATCGTCTCAACGTTGCGACGCGGCAGCCCGCCGGCGTCTGGAAGCCGTGATTGATATTCGTTGAGAGAGTCCGGATCGCACGAGCGATCCGGGCTCGGGTTCCCTACTTACATCCGATGGAGATCCACGATGCAGCAAGCCCGCATCAAAAACCCCGCACAAGTTCTTCCCGACGCGATCGGCGCTCTTCAGAGCCTCGCGATGCTGCCGCAGAAAGGCGGCGTGCCGCAGCACACGCTCGACCTCGTTCATCTGCGCGCGAGCCAGATCAATGGCTGCAGTTTCTGCGTCGTTGGCGGCATCCAGCACGCCCGGAAAACGGGCGAAACCGACGAGCGCCTGTTCGCGGTTTCGGCGTGGCGCGAGGCGCCGTATTTCACCGATGCCGAATGCGCGGCGCTGGCGCTCGCCGAAGCCGTCACGCGAATCGGCGATCGCTCCGATCCGGTCCCGGACGATGTCTGGAATGAAGCCGCGAGCAATTACGATGAAAACGAGCTTGCGGTGCTGTTGCTGGCGATTGCCAGCATCAATGTCTGGAATCGTCTCAACGTGGCGACGCGGCAGCCCGCCGGCGTCTGGAAGCCGTGATCGCGATATTCGCCAAGATTGCTCCGGAGCGCGCGCGCGATCCGGGCTCGCATTCCCACTTACATCTGATGGAGACCCAAGATGCAGCAAGCCCGCATCAAAAACCCCGCACAAGTTCTTCCCGACGCGATCAAGGCTCTTCAGAGTCTTGCTATGCTGCCGCAAAAGGGCGGCGTGCCGCAGCACACGCTCGATCTCGTTCATCTGCGCGCAAGCCAGATCAATGGCTGCAGTTTCTGCGTCGTCGGCGGCATCCAGCACGCCAGAAAATCCGGCGAAACTGACGAGCGCCTGTTCGCAGTTTCGGCGTGGCGTGAGGCGCCGTATTTCACTGATGCCGAATGTGCGGCGCTGGCGCTCGCCGAAGCCGTCACGCGGATCGGCGATCGCTCCGATCCGGTCCCGGATGAGATCTGGGCGGAGGCCGCGCAGCATTACGACGAGCGCGCTTTGGCGGCATTGGTGCTGTGGATTGGCATCACCAATCTCTACAACCGCATCAACGTCGCCACGCGACAGCCGGCGGGTCCGAGCTGGTAGCAACCGGAGCGGAGTAAGTGATGTCTGGCCGGGACAAACCCGGCCAGTGCTTCTCAGCTTCCGATCCGTTTCCAGTAGATCAAGGTGCCGGTGAGGCCGCCGTGGGGCTTCAGCGCGTAGTCCGGAATCTCGCCTGACAGCGTAAAGCCGAGCTTTTCGTAGAGACCGGCGGCGCCGCCGTCGGTCGCGGTATCCAGCACAAGCAGCGTCCGCTTGTGCGCTACCGCAAGCTTTTCAGCGGCGTGCATCAGTGCCGTGGCGATGCCACGGCCCCGATGACTCATCCGCGTCATCATCTTCGCGATCTCGCCACGATGCGGCTGGTTCGGCGGGCAGTCGAGCAACAGCGTTACGGTGCCGGCAAGCATGTCGCCGTCGAAAGCGCCGAGTACGATCCGCTTGTTAAGATCAGCGGCTGCAAGCGCGTTGTTCCAGAATGCATCGGCTTCCGCGCGCGCGAGCGGATGTATGAAGCTGACCGAGCCGCCGTTTGCGACAGTCTCGATCAGCAAGTCGCCTAGCATCGCGCGCATGACCGGCGAAGCATGCAATGCCCTGATATCGATGTCAGCCATTGCAAAGGGCTCCGTAGGGACGAGGGTGAAATCTTGTGCGCATGTCATTTGGTTTTGCGTGCGCGGGCTTGCTTGATTTCGGCAATCCGTTCGACGTCTTCGATCTGGAGGTGGCGGCCGCGTTCGAGGATTTCCAAGGTGTATTCGTCATAGGTCAGCCCCAACCGTTCAGCCCTTCGCATCCGAAACAGGGCGATGGCGCGCGATGCGCCGTGCCAGGCTGCGCGATGCGCTGCTTTCCAGTAGAAATAATTTCCGATCGGCCCACGACCCCATTCCGGTGTGTGTTCCTCGTTCAGCGGAGGGCCACCGTTGTGGCCGGCAGAGATACCACCAGTCGGATTCCTCTCCGGCTTGCGGTTTTCGCGCATGCGCGGTCAACTCCGCGCCAGCGCGACGAGATAGGTGCACGGCGCGCTACTCTCGTTGGCGAAGGTCGTGTTGCAGGGCGGCCCGAAGCCGAGGCAATCGCCCGCGCCGAGGTCGTACCGCTCGTCGCCTTCAGTGATGATCACTGCGCCCTCCAGCACCAGCAGGATCTGGCGGATCATGGCGTAGGAGGACGCGGGCAGGGTGACGCGCTGTCCGGGCGGCATCTCGACCCGCACAATTTCGACGGGATGATCCGGCCGGCTGAACACCTGGCGGCGGACGTACCCCGTCTCCGGATCGCGCCAGACCGGCTGGTCGGTGGCGCGGGAAACCCGCTCGCCGCTGCCTTCCGCGCGTGCCAGAAGGCCTGCGAGCGTGAGATCGAAGGCGGCCGCCAGCCTCACCAGGATCACCGCGGTGGGGCTGACATCGCTGCGCTCGATCTTACTGATGGTGGCCTTGGCGACGCCTGCGCGCTCCGCAAGCTCGGCCAGTGACCAGCCGCGCGCGTCCCGCTCCAACCGGATGCGGCGCGCCAGACGAATTCCCGTATCATCTATTAAAGTATCCATTCGTCTCTTATAGGAGATAAATGGATATCCGGCAACCTGTTCTGAGGTTCAGGCGCCGAGAAAATCCAGCACCGCCCCGGAGTAGGCCTGCGGCGCCTGCTCGAACATCGGGTGCGTGGTGTTCGGGATCATCACCGTCCTCGCATCCGGCACGTTGGCGGCCAGCGCATGCAGCACCATCGGCAGCATGCCCTTGGTGTTGGCGCCGCCGATGAACAGTGTTGGCATCTTGATCGACTGCGCATCGGCCAGCGTGAACGGTGGCCGCTTGTCGCGGGTCTGGCCGATCAAGGTCATCGCATTGTCGCGCAGCAGTTGCTTGGGCGTCGCTGGCAGGCGCTTCCAGGCGCCGGGACCCTCCAGCGCGTCCATGAAAAATGTCAAACCTCCGTCGATGTCGCCTGCTGCAATCCTCTCGGCGGACGCCGCGATACGCGCCGCGAGCGGCGAGGGGCCGGTCGGCGCATCCGGATGCAGCGAGGTGTCGACTTCGCCGCCGGGTTCGGCAAGCACAAGCCTGCGCAGCAGATCAGGCCGCTGCTGCGCAACGCGGAAGGCGATGTGGCCGCCCCGCGAATGGCCCATCAGATCGACGCGCCCGAGATCGAGCTTTTCGATGAAGCCGATCATGTCGGCGACGTGCTGTGCGATCGAGTAGGTATCGCCTTGGCCGTCCCAATGCTCGGGAAAGAAGTGCCGGAGGCTCGGCGCGATCACGCGATGCTTGCGCGTCAGCGGTCCAAGTATTGGCGACCAGATTCGAAAATCGCACAGCGAACCATGGATGCAGACCAGCGGCGGCGTCTGACCTGTGTTCCGGCCAATATCGAGATAGGCGATGTCATAACCGTTGACGTGAAGCGTATGCATGCAGTCTTGCTCGATTTCCGTTGTTTTTGCGGGCGGCAGATCATTCCACGGCGCTGTGCATGATGGCAAGTTCCGCCGGAATCCGGGTGGATCGCAGGATTCTCCAAGTCTAGATTTGGCATCAGGAATAGATAAGTGGGCATCAGAGATGGAGCGACCCATGAGTGAACACATGAGTCATATCAGCGATCAGAAATTCGCGATGTTCGGCACCGCGATCGGCGAATGCGGCATCGCATGGAATGCACGCGGCATCATCGCCGTGCAACTGCCGATGTCGGGCGAGGACAAAACCCGAACCCGCATCCATCAGCGCTATGGCGACATCGAAGAAGCCGCACCACCGGCCGAGGTGCAACACGCGATCGACGGCATGGTCGAATTGCTTCAGGGCAAGCCGAACGATCTGGCCGACGTGGTGCTCGATCTCGACGGCGTTCCCGAATTCCATCGCGGCGTTTACGAGATCGCGCGCACCATTCCGCCGGGGCAGACCATGACCTATGGCGATATCGCCAAACGGCTCGGCGGCGTCGAGTTATCGCGCGATGTCGGTCAGGCGCTCGGCCGCAATCCGTGTCCGATCGTGGTGCCGTGTCATCGCGTGCTCGCCGCCGGCGGCAAGCCGGGCGGATTTTCCGCCAACGGCGGCGTCGCCACCAAACTGAAGATGCTCGCCATCGAGGGCGCGGCCGTCAACCACACACCGAGCCTGTTCGACTGAAACTGCCTTGAGTTTGCCTCAGGCAGATTCGCAGCGGAATCCGTCGCCCCAGCGGCGGATTTTGCCTGATGACGGCGAGGGGAAATGCGCCGTGCAGCACAGCGTGTCGGTGTCGCAATAGCGTTCGAGGAAGCTCCGCCGCGTTGTCGCGGCTTGCGCCTGATCAACATCGAACTTCGCAGACAATTCCGGATAACGCGCCTGCAACGGCGAATGCATCAGATCGCCCGAAAACACTGCATCGTCCTTGCCGCGTCCGAACGTGAACGCGACGTGCCCCGGCGTATGCCCCGGCGTCGGCAACAAGCGCACGTGATCGCCGATCTGATAATCGTTGGTAACGATCTCGGCCTTTTTCGCGTCGACCACCGGCAACACACTGTCGGCGAACGGCGGCACTACTGCTTTCGCATTCTGCGCAGTCCAGTAGTCGAACTCGGCCTTGCCGAACACATAGCGCGCGTTGGGAAACGTCGGCACCCAGCGGCCGTTTTCCAGTCGCGTATTCCAGCCGACGTGATCGACATGCAGATGCGTGCACATCACGACATCGATGTCGCCAACGCCTACGCCAGCGGCGGCGAGGGCGTGCATGTAGATATCGTCGGTCTTCATGTTCCACTTCGGACGCGTCGGGCGCGGCTTGTCGTTGCCGATGCAGCTATCGATCAGGATCGTGTGATGCGGTGTTTTCACGACATAGGATTGAAACGCCAGGATCAGCGTATCCTGCGGATCGATCGCGCCTGTCTGCTGCATCCACGCGCGATTGTCCGTCAACACGTCTGGCGCCAGGCCGGGCAGCATGTCGAGTGCCGGCAGGAAGGTGGTTTCCTGTTCGATGATGCGGTGGATGGTGAGATCGCCAACCGTAAACTTCAGACTCATGCGGAAAGCTCCGTCACGCGGCTGGCGGCACCGAAATCTTCACCGATTCCCGCTGCAGCATTTTCTGATGGAAGGCATCCAGTTTAGGAAAGCTCTTGCGCCAGCCGCAATCGGCGAAACGAAAATCCGCATAGCCGAGTACGCAAGTAAGGCCGATCTGCGCGATCGTGAATGGGCCCGCCAGAACGTCCTGACGGCCCTCAAACATCGCCATGCCATTCCAGGCGCGCTTCCAATGGTCATCCGCCCACGCCGACCAGTGCAATTCCTTCGGTCGCACCATTTTCTCGTAGCGGCACAGCAGCATCGAATCGAGCATGCCTTGCAGGATCGAATGGTCGGTTTTCACCCGCCACCGCGTTGGGCCGGATGACGGAATGAGTTTTCCGCCGCCGGCCAGTTCGTCGAGATATTCGACGATCACATAGGAATCCAGCACGGTGCTGACGTCATCCAGAATCAGCACCGGCAGTTTCTTGAGCGGGCTGATGTCGCGCGAGTACTCGTCGTTCGCTTGCCCCGGGACGACTGAGGCCGGCACGAATTCGATTTTGTCGATCAGGCCAAGCTCGATCGCGGCGATACGAACCTTGCGGGCAAACGGCGAGGCGGGGGAGTATGTGAGCTTCATATACATGTCCTCAATACGGTCTGATCAAGCTGCTCGTCAAAGTGATATGTCCGTCATGGCCGGGCTGGTCCCGGCCATCTACGTCTTGCTGTTGAAGCGCTGCCAAGACGTGGATGGCCGGAATAATCCGGTCATGACGAACTCAACGGTGGCCTTGTTTCACTGGCTCACTCTCGGGATGATGAAGGTCAGGCTGAGATGATTTCCTGCCGCTGTTCGCCGAGCCCTTCGATGCCGAGCGTGACGACGTCGCCGGCGTTGAGGAATTGCGGCGGCTTCATGCCTGTACCGACGCCGGGCGGTGTGCCCGTGGTAACGACATCGCCCGGCAGCAAGGTCATGAATTGCGAGACATAGGAGATGCATTTCGCCATGGAGAAGATCATGGTCGAGGTCGATCCGGTCTGGCGGCGCGTGCCATTGACGTCGAGCCACATCGACAGCTTCTGCACGTCGGCGACTTCATCCTTGGTGACAAGCCATGGGCCGAGCGGGCCGAAGGTGTCGTGCGACTTGCCCTTGGTCCACTGGCCCAAGCGCTCGATCTGGAAATTGCGCTCGGACACGTCGTTGCACACGCAGTAGCCGGCGACATGGTTCAGCGCATCCGCCTCGCTGACATACTTGGCGCGGGTGCCGATGATCGCTGCGATTTCGATTTCCCAATCGAGCTTGGTCGAGCCGCGCGGTTTTTCAATCGCGTCGTTGGGGCCGCTCAGGCAGGTATTGGCCTTGAGGAAGAAGATCGGTTCGGTCGGAATTGGCGAACCGGTTTCCTTGGCGTGATCGACATAGTTCAGCCCGATCGCCACGAACTTCGAGATGCCGGTAACGGGAGCGCCGAGCCGGGGCTTGCCATCGACCGCCGGAAGTTTTGACGCGTCGATTGCAGCGAGCTTGGTCAGGCTGGCGGGTGCATAGGCGTCGCCGTTGAGATCTTTCACATGCGCGCTGAGATCACGCAGTTGACCCGATTTATCGATCAAGCCGGGCTTTTCCTGGCCAAGTGCGCCGTATCGAACAAGCTTCATAGTGGATCACTCCCTTTTACGTTTTCTCTAGCTTAAATCGTTCATGGAACAGCGCGGACCGAAATTCAACCGCCGTTTGCCGCATTTCTGAGGTCCGGTTTAGGCAGGTTTGTCGCAAGGGCTATCCCAATTTGCGCAACTTTCGTTGTCTTCGATTTGCATCACTCCAACGCGACGAATTTGAAGCTAGTGCCGTCGCGCTTGAGGTGTCCGGCGTTGTAGTGACCGCCGATCACCAAGGTCGGCTGATCTGCGAAGCGCCCGAAGAGTTCGCGCCGCGTCACCGCCGACTGCTTTGGATCGGAATCCGCGGTTGAGGACCAGTCGAGGTGCGTCATCTGACAGGGGTGATGGGCGGCATCTCCGGTCAACAAGGCTTGCTGGCCATCCGAGACAATGTGGATGCTCATATGGCCCGGACTATGGCCCGGCGTCGGGATCAGCGTGATTTCGTCGCAGAGTTTTTGATCGCTGGCGACCAAGTCGGTGAGACCTGCATCCGCGATCGGCTTTACGGAATCGTTGAACACAGCGGCATGCTCCGGGCTGTCGCTGTGCGCCTTCCAATAGTCGTATTCGATCTTGCCGAACACATAGCGAGCGTTGGTAAACGTCGGCACCCATTTTCCGCCGACAAGCCTGGTATTCCAGCCGACATGATCGACGTGCAGATGCGTGCACAGCACGGTGTCGATGCTGTCAGGCGGAAAGCCCGCGGCCGTCATTTTTTCCAGAAACGGCTCCGTCCGGTTATTCCAGGTCGGCACCTTGCGGCCTTCCTTGTCGTTGCCAAGTCCGGTATCGACCACGATCCGCCGTGTTGGGGTTTCCACCACAAGCGAATGGATCGACATTTTCAGCCGGCCTTCCTCGGTGGCGAAATGAGGAATGAGCCACGGCAGCTTCTGGATTTCTTCGTTGCTCGCGAGCGGCAGGATGAACCGCGTGCTCCCGACAGTCTCAAGTTCGACGATTTTCGTGATTTTGACCTTGCCGACCGTCCAGTGCATCCGCCGTTTCCTCGTCCTGCTCTTTCGAACGGAAAGATGCGGCTTTCCGAGCACCCGTGCAATGGATCATCCGGGCGACATCGGCGTTATCGATCACCAACGTGAGGAGCGCCCGATGCCCGATCTAGCGATTTCGTCCGAAAAAGTCGGATTTCTGATCGAGAAGGCCCGTGAATTCGATGTCAAGGAGGCGTCGACCGATCCGGACTCCGGATCGAACGGCGCCGACGATGGCATGACTGATGTGCTCACCGACAACGGCAACGATCCGGTGGTTCGCGAGATCACCGGCTTCATCAACGCTCTCACCGAAGACGAGCAGGTTGATCTCGTCGCGCTGATGCGGCTCGGACGCGGCGACGGCAGTATTGAAGAGTGGAGGGACTTGCGCCGCGAGGCCCTGGATGGGCGCAACGGTCGCACCGCCAGTTACCTGCTGGGCGAACCGCTGCTGAGCGATTTCCTCGCCGAAGGTCTCGACCAATTCGGTTTGACATGGGACGACGAGCGCACCACGCCGGTCAGTTGAGCTAGACGCGCGCGCAGTCGACAATAACGGTGCCGAGCTTGTCGCCCTTTTCGACCGCAAGGTGTGCCTGCGCCGTATCCGGCAGCGCGTACTGGCCTGCGATATTGTGAATTCGCGGACCGGCGGCGAGCCATTTCGAGATGTCGGCCTGGGCTGCACGCAATAACGCTGGCGGTAGCGCAAACAGCACCAGCGAGCGAAGCGCGATGCATCTTTCCATCATCTCGCGCATCGGCACGACAGGGTTGCGATTGCCGTTGGTGGCATAGACCGCGATGGTCGAATTGACCGCCATCAGTTTCAGCGTGGTTGCGATGTTGCCGCCGAAGTCGACGTCAACGACGCGGTTGACGCCTTTGCCGCCGGTAAAATCCATCACCTTTGCGATCACGTCCTCGGTTTTGTAGTCGATCGTGAGGTCGGCTCCGGCGAGGCGTGCCTGCTCGGCCTTGGCGGGCGAACTCGCGGTCGCGATGACGCGCGCGCCGCTCCATTTCGCAAGCTGCACCGCATAATGACCGACCGCACCGGCGCCGCCCGTGACGAGAACGGTCTGCCCGGCGATTGCGCCATCGCAAAACAGGCAGCACCACGCCGTCATGCCGGGTATGCCGAGGGTTGCGCCGGCGGCGAAAGAAACGTCGTCTGGCAAAGGCATCACCAGATGCGACGCGAGCGCGATAGCTTCCGCGGCGGTCCCGAACGCGCGACCGTTGCGCTGCCCGTTGTAGAGCCAGACGCGTTGCCCGACCTTCAGTCCCGCAACGCCGCCGCCGATCTGATCGATGATACCTGCGCCGTCGCTATTCGGAATCACGCGCTGAAATTCCATCGCGCGATAGGTGCCGGATCGGCGGCCGACATCGGCGGGATTGACGCCGGACGCCTTCAGCGCGATCCGGACTTCGCCCGGTCCGGCAACCGGCGTCGCGATATCCCCGCAGGTGAGGACATCGGTCGCCGCGCCGGTTCGTTCGTACCAGACCGCCTTCATGCGAGCACGCCGGGGACGTGCCTCACAGCGTGCCGGGGAAGGCGCCGCCGTCGAGCAGGATGTTCTGTCCGGTGATGAAGCCCGCATGCGCGCCACACAGGAATGCGCAGGCATAGCCGAATTCCTCCGGCGTGCCGAAGCGTCCCGCTGGATTGGCCTTCATGCGCGCCTGGGTGATTTCCTCGATCGGCTGCCCCGAACTCTTCGCCACGGCCGCGTTGGTGTTTCGTAAGCGGTCCGTATCGAACGGGCCGGGCAACAGGCCGTTGATGGTGACATTGTCCTTCACCGTCTTGCGGGCGATGCCGGCGACAAATCCGGTGAGGCCTGCGCGCGCTCCATTGGACAATCCCAGAATGTCGATTGGCGCTTTGACCGCCGATGACGTGATGTTGACGATGCGGCCGAACTTGCGAGATAACATGCCGTCGACGGTGGCCTTGATCAGTTCGATCGGGGTCAGCATGTTGGCGTCGACCGCCTTGATCCAGTCGTCGCGGGTCCAGTTGCGGAAATCGCCGGGCGGCGGACCGCCGGCATTGTTGATCAGGATATCCGGATTCGGACACGCCTTCAGCGCGGCTTCGCGGCCTGCGGGTGTGGTGATATCTCCGGCCACTTCTTTCACATCGACATCGGGATGTGCTTTGCGGATTTCGTTCGCGGTCTTTGTCAGCGCCTCGGCGCCGCGCGCAGTCAGCACCACATGGACGCCTTCCGCCGCCAGCGCCATGGCGCAGGCGCGCCCCAAACCCTTGCTCGATGCGCATACCAGCGCGTGGCGGCCTTTGATCCCAAGATCCACTGTTTCACTCCCGCTATGTCAGATGATTTCTTTGATGTTCGGAACTTGCGACTGTAACCAACATCGGCTGTGATGATAAGCCGCATAGTGGTCCGGTTCTAACATTCGCGTCCAGGATTTGCGGCAAGCGGGTCGCGAATGTCAAATTAACTCCACTAGCTCTGTTGAAATGCATATCAGGACATTTGTCCATGTCCGATCGGCCACTCATTCTGCCGGATTAAATCCGAAATTGGTTCAACCCGGATTAGAGATGCCGGTCACGCTTCCACTGATCGATGGTGGCGGTGACGTCCGGCGGTAACGCCCGGAAACCTGTCTGTCCGATGCGCGAGAAGATCGGCCGTAGCTGCGAACCGGTGAAGAAGGCGGGCTGGAGATTTGGTGGCACGATCTGGTCGAAGATGAGCACAAGCGTGATGGCAACGAGTCCGACTCGCGCAGCGCCAAGAGCGCCGCCCGCGACACGATCCACCAGTCCGATCTCCGATCCGACCATTTCGTTGACCGCCACCTGGAGCAGTTTGCCGAGAACAATGCCGCTTATCAGGAAGATCGCGAAAAACGGTACCGAGGTCTGCATCCAGGGCGCTCCGAGCTTGCCGTCGAGCTCTGGCGCGATCAGCGACATCGCCCAGATCGCAATTGGCATCGCGAGCAGATAACCCAAAATGATTGCAAGGCTGCGCAGCAATCCGGCGCGGAAGCCGAAGATGATGGCTACAACTAGCGCGAAATAAACGACAACATCGAAGCTGTTCATGACCGTCAGGTCTATTCGACGTGCGTAAAGAATTTATTCGCGGTGATCCGAACTGGCCCGGCTATGGCGCGGCAGGTCTGCGAGGCGCCAGACGCCGAGGCTCTTGTCCTTCCATCCGCCGCCGGCTTCCATGCAGTTCTCGTCGAGCAATTCGAGAGGAGGTCCCCAATGAAATGGTGCACGCTCCAGGTTCAATGCGCGCCAGTCGCCATCTTCGCAATCATGATTTATCTGCCAATCGGGGAACGTGGTCGTGATCAGCCATTTTGCGCCCGATTGCTGAAAGTTCGCGATCGCCCGCGCGATGTTGTCGAATGAGAGATGCACCAGACAGTCGCGGCACAGGATCGCATCACATCGCGGAAGTGAATCTCGCGTTATGTCGGCGAGCCGATAATCTCCCTTGATTTGGCCGGCCGCGGCGCGCGTTTGCAGGTTCTCGACCAGTCCGGCGACGATGTCGATGCCGACATAGTCCATGTCCAGATGCGTCTCGTTGATCCAGGCGGCGTCGCCGCAGGGGGCGTCAAGCAACGATCTGGCCCCAAGCTTTTTCAGGAGTTCGGGCAATTCGCGACGCAAAACGATAGTTGCGTCGGTTTCCGAACCCAGCCCCGACGTCGATGTGTCCGCACCCCAGAGATTTGTGTCGTGAATGTGCGTGAAGCGCTGAGCCAGGGAAAGCTCGCGAAACGCCTCTCGGTCAGCCGCAAATCGCTCATGTGCAAGCACGGCTGGACGGTCTTGATCGCTGATAGTCATTTCAACTGCCGTCGATCGTTCAATGCATCTCGGCCTTGATCATGTCGGCAGCCTTTTCGCCGATCATGATGGTCGGCGCATTGGTATTGCCTCCGATCAGCGTAGGCATGATCGAGGCATCGACGATGCGTAGCCCTTCCATGCCATGGACTTTCAGTTTCGGATCGACCACGGCCATGGGATCGTTGACGCCCATCTTGCAGGTGCCGACCGGATGATAAACCGTGTCGACGCGTTCGCGCAGCACCTTGCGAATAGCGTCGTCGCTTTCAATTCCGGCGGTAAAAACGTCTGAGGTTTGCAACGCCTTCAGCGCGGGCGCATCGAGCAGCCGCTTGGTGGTCTTGAAGCCGGCCACCATGGAATCCATATCGGCCTCCTCGCCGAGGAAGTTCGGATCGATCGCAGGTGCCGCCATCGGATCGGCGCTTTGCAGCCAGACGCTTCCTTTGCTTTGTGGCCGCAACAGGCAGACGTGGCAGGAGAAGCCGGTGCCCCAGCGCGGCTTGCGGCCGTGGTCGTTCACCATCGCCATGCAGAAATGCAGCTGGATATCGGGAATGTCGAGATCGGGTCGTGTCTTGAGGAAGCCGCCGCACTCGGCGATGTTCGAGGTCATCGGTCCGCGCCGCTCGCGGCGATACTGCGCGATTCCCTTGAAGATGCGCGCGATGCCGCCGAACGACAGGCCCGCGAAGTAGGGCGCATCTGAAGTGTAGCCGAACACGAAGTCTGGATGGTCCTGAAGATTTTGCCCGACGCCGGGCAGGTGATGCACCGATGCAATGCCATGCTGGCCGAGCGCCGCTGCGTCGCCGACGCCCGAGAGCATCAGTAGTTGCGGCGTCTGGAATGCGCCGCCACTCAGGATGACCTCGCGTCGTGCGCGAATCTGCTTGGTCTCCTTGCCCTGGCGGACTTCGACGCCGACCGCGCGCTTGCCCTCGAACAGGATGCGGGTGGCGTGTGCACCAGTCTCGACATGGAGATTTGTGCGCGAGCCCATGAACGGATGAATGTAGCCGCGCGCAGCGCTCCAGCGCTCGCCGTTCTTCTGCGTCACCTGATAGACGCCGAGTCCTTCCTGCTCCTCGCCGTTGAAATCGTCGCGAATTCGAAATTGCGCCTCGCGCGCGGCCTGCAAGTACATTTCCTGCACCGGGTTGTCCGAACGCAGGCTGGTGACATGCAACGGTCCGCCCTTGCCATGATAGGCGCCATCGAGATCGGAATTGTCCTCGGAGCGCTTGAAGTAGGGTAGCACGTCGGCATACGACCAGCCGCTGTTGCCGAGCGAGGCCCAGTGGTCGTAGTCGCTCTTGTGGCCGCGGATGTAGACCATCGCATTGATCGCCGAGGAGCCGCCGAGTCCCTTGCCGCGCGGCTGGTAGCCGATCCTGCCGTTCAGGCCTTTTTGCGGCACGGTGTCGAACGCCCAGTTGTTGACCTTGCCGGAAATCATCAGGATCATCGCGCCCGGCGTGGTGACGACCCAATTGTCGTCCTTTCCGCCGGCTTCGATCATCGCGACGGAAGTATTCGGATCCTCCGACAGCCGGCTGGCCACGGCGCAGCCGCCGGACCCGCCGCCGACCACGACGAAATCGAATGTGTCAGTCATTTCGCTCCCCCAACTCATTTTATCTTTTTTGATTTATGACATCAGCCGCATCATCTTTTCCAGCCGCGCGATCTTTTTTCCATAAGGGGGATAGAGGTCGGCAAAATGATTGAAAGGCGAACGATAGAACACCGGCTTTAGCTTGCTGAGGGTGCGAAATCCCCATTCGCCGTGATAGGCGCCCGTGCCGGATGCGCCGACGCCGCCCATCGGCTGATTGATCTGGGTAAAATGAAACAGGCAGTCGTTGACGGTGACGCCACCGGACACCGTGCGCGACAACACCTCGTCACGCGCCGCCGTATCCTTGCCGAACCAGTACAGCGCCAATGGCCGGTCGCGGCCGTTGACGAACGCGATGGCATTCGCCGCGGTCGCATAGCCGAGCACCGGCAGCACCGGGCCAAAAATCTCGTCCTGCATCACCCGCATGTCTGGCGTCGCTCCGACAACGATCGTTGGCGGAAACTTGCGCTGCGATTTCCATGCGGGCTCGTCCGCCTTCGCCGGTTGCATGATCCGCGCGCCCTTGGCCGCGGCATCGGCGACCAACTGTTCGAGTCGTGCGTAGTGAGTCTCGGAAATGATCGAGGTGTAATCGGCGTTGCCGGGATCGGTCCCAATCATCCGCTGGATATGGTCCTGAAGTCTGGTGGCTAATTCGTCGGCCGAATCCGCTGGCACTAGCGCATAGTCGGGCGCGATGCAGGTCTGGCCGGCATTGAGCAACTTGCCATAGGCGATGCGTATGGCGGCTTCGTTGATGTCAGCGGAACGGTCGACGATGACAGGCGATTTGCCGCCGAGCTCAAGCGTCACCGGCGTCAGGTTGCGGCCAGCGGTTTCGGCAACGAGGCGGCCGACGCGCGTCGAACCCGTGAAAATGAGATGATCGAACGGCAGCGCGGCAAATGCCTGCGAAATTTCGCCGTCGATACCTGTCACCGTGACGTCGGCGGCATCGAATTTGGCCGCGATGACCTCTTGCAGCAGCGCGGCAAATCGCGGCGTCAGTTCGCTCGGCTTGATCATCGCCCGGTTGCCGGCTGCGATGGCCGCGACCGCCGGCGCCAGCGTGAGCTGGAGCGGATAGTTCCATGGTGCGATGATGCCGACGACACCCAGCGGCTGCGGGATCAGCCGGTTCTTCCCCGGCAGAA
Source organism: Pseudomonadota bacterium (assembly GCA_041691515.1). Lineage (GTDB taxonomy): Bacteria > Pseudomonadota > Alphaproteobacteria > Rhizobiales > Xanthobacteraceae > Nitrobacter. Next base: position 20,270 of record JBEPUM010000046.1, read on the forward strand.
ACTGGAATTGCGTCGCAACGCGTTGTGGCGTCATCCATCGCTTGAGATGTTTTGAGGCGTGCTTGATCTCGCCGAACACGAACAGGGTTTCCGCGATCGTGGTCTCGATCATGCAGCGATGGCCGAAATCCGCTGAGATCGCGCGACCGAAGCGACCTTCGTTGTCGGCGACCAGCGCACGCAGCTGTTCCAGCCGGTCAAGGCGCTCCGCAAGCGTCGGCGCTGGCAACGTGCGCGAGAGTTCGATCATGTGTCGGAAAACACCGCTCAGGGCATTGTGCCCGGAGCCGTTCAGCGGTTGCCCCATGGTTTCCTCCGTATTTGCCCCCAACGCTGAGCTTTTGGGGGCTTTCTGACAAGAGTGGCCGAACGGGTGGGGGCCCCAGTACCGAAACAGGGCAGTTTCGGGCGTCATAAAATCTTGAAAATATGAGCCGCAGCCCTTTCCAAAGCGAACCCGCGTTGGTACATACCCCTCGCACTGCGGGCATTTGCCCGGGTCGCCTTCTCAGGAAGCCTCCGGACGGAATGATCGGCGCCTCAGGCGTTGATGAAACGTCGCCCGGCATTGGATTTTTGAAAGCATACAAGGTTTATCGCGGGGTGGAGCAGCCCGGTAGCTCGTCAGGCTCATAACCTGAAGGTCATAGGTTCAAATCCTATCCCCGCAACCACCGATACCGACACTCCCGATGGCCTCGCCTCGGGAGTGTTCTTTTTTGCAGCTTTTCCAATGGCTTGGCGCTGGACCCAATTGAGAATTGTACTTAATTCGCCATGTAGTGTCGCATAGATTTCCCCACGTTCCGGCCCGGGGGTCAGCACGATCTTTTCGATCAGGGATCGGAGAGCTTGCGCCGCTTCCTGCCGTTCCTCGGACCGGTTCAATGCATTTGTGAGTGCCATGATCTTCTTGGCGTAGATCGCCGACGCGCTCGGCAAAAGGTCAGGCGTGTCATCAGGAGCATCAGCGAACAGGGCAGTCAGTTCCGCTTTACGGGCTTCGAGCGTATCCATCTCTCCCTTCATGCTCGGATGGTACATGAGGACCTTGAGTTTGCGCAAGATTTCCGACACATGGATTTTCACTGTCGTTTC
>JBEPUM010000047.1:0-21164 GCA_041691515.1 Pseudomonadota bacterium
CGAAGTTCATCATCCCCGGTCACGGCTCCTCGTCGACGCGGGCGAAAGAGGCGATCGCCTTCACGCGCGACTATATTCAGTACGTGCGCGCTGCGATGACGAAGGCCGTGCAGGACTGGGTCGATTTCGACGCCGCCTATGCTCAGACCGACTGGTCCGTGTACAAGGATATGCCGGCTTTCGCCGCCAACAATCGCGGCAATGCCTATCGTATTTTTCTTGAGCTTGAACAATCGCAGTTCAAGGCCGATAAGCAGTAATCCCCCGCCGGGAAGGACTGCTTGTCATGCCTGATTACACCGTCGAATTCGGCAAGGATGGCGGCCGTATCGAGTCCGACGGACGTCTCGACGCGGCTGCGTTCCATCGCAACCATGCCGCGATCTGGGCGGTGCTGGAAAAATCCCTCGGCGGCAAGACCGGCGACGTCGTGGAGGCCGGCAGCGGCACCGGCCAGCATGTGGTCGAATTTGCGCGGCAGGCGCCCGATATCACCTGGTGGCCGAGCGACCTCAATGACAATCATCTGAAAAGCATCGCCGCATGGACAGCGCATGCAGGTCTCACGAATGTCCGTCCGCCGCTGCGGATCGATCTGTCGAGTCCAGACTGGTGCGCCGAGATGAACGATGGCCGCGGGCCGGGCAAGCTGCTCGCGGTGTTCTGCGCCAATGTCATCCATATCGCGCCGTGGCGTGTCGCCGAAGGGCTGGTCGCAGGTGCGGCGCGTTATCTGCGGCCGGACGGACGGCTGTTCTTGTATGGTCCGTTCAAGCGGCACGGTAAGCACACGGCACTCAGCAACGCGGTGTTCGACAGCAGTCTGCGCGACAATAATCCTGAATGGGGCGTACGCGATCTCAGCGAACTGGAGTCGCTGGCGCAGAGCAACGGATTGGAGCTTGCGGGAATTGTCGAGATGCCGTCCAACAATTTGATTGTTGCATTCAGGCGAGTCCCAACGGATCGAAAGTCTATGTAATCCGCGGGAATTTGCGGTTGTCGATGGCCTGAAATCGGAGCATGGACAGCCAGCATTCGTGCCCTCCAACGCTCCCTGCAGGTCATCATGACGATCACAACCGCGCTGACGAAAAAACTGAAGATCGAACACCCGGTGCTGCTCGCCCCGATGGCTGGTGTGGCTGGCGGCGTGCTGGCAGCGGCGGTCAGCAATGCCGGCGGCCTCGGGATCATCGGAGGCGGCTACGGCGAGCGGGAATCGCTCGAACGCGAATTGATCGCCGCGGGCAATACGCCGGTCGGCGTGGGTTTCATCACGTGGTCGTTGCAGAAGAATCCCGACCTGCTCAACGTGGCACTGGCCCACGCGCCCAAGACAATGTTCCTGTCATTCGGCGAACTGACGGATTTTGCGCCTGTCATCAAGCAAGCGGGCATTCCGCTGATCGCGCAGGTGCAGATGCTGGCGCAGGCGCGCCGTGCGGTCGATGAGGGGGCGGATGTCATCGTGGCGCAGGGCGCGGAGGCAGGCGGCCACGGCAGCGCACGCTCGACGCTGCCGTTCGTTCCAGCGGTGATTGATGCCGTCGGTGACATTCCGGTCGTGGCTGCCGGCGGCATCGCCGACGGCCGGGGCCTCGCGGCGGCGCTGATGCTGGGAGCATCCGGCGTTCTCTGCGGCACGGCATTCTTTGCCAGCCGCGAATCGCTCGCGCACGCCAACATGAAGCGCGGCGCGATCGAGGGCGAGGGGGATAACACCCAGCGCAGCTCCGTCATCGACGTCGCCCGCGGGATTCCCTGGCCGTCGCAATGGACCATCCGGACGCTGAGAAATGAATTTACCGACCGTTGGGGCGGCGATATGACGGGCCTCAAGCGCAATATCGCCGAGGAGCGGCCGCGCTACATGGCGGCGCGAGATGCCGGCGATACTGCCGTCTCTGCCGTTATCGTCGGTGAGGCGGTGGATCTGGTGCGGGCGGACGAGACCGCCGCGGCGATCGTCGCGCGGATCGTGACACAGGCCGAGGCGCGGCTACGGTCGGGACCGGATTTGCTGACCTGATCCCCGTTATCAGCAGTTGATTCTTTCTCCGTGATCGGGCTTTTTCGGAATAATTTACGGCGGCGCTCTCGCCTGCCCGAAATGCCGGGAATGTCCAGCCATGGCCGATCTCACGATCGATGAAATCACCGACGATGCACGCGCGAAATCCAACGTCGTGCGCCTCGCAGCCGCGCAGGCGCTGACCGGCGCCAATTCCGCGGTGATCTTCGCGACTGGCTCGATCGTGGGCGCAACGCTGGCTCCCAGCATCTCGCTCGCGACGGTGCCGATCTCGATGTACGTGCTGGGGTTAGCTGCGGGTACGCTCCCGACCGGTGCGATTTCGCGCGCGTACGGCCGCCGCGTTGCCTTCATCATCGGCACCGGCTGCGGCGTGCTGACCGGCCTGCTCGGCGCATTCGCCATTCTCCACGCCTCCTTTGTGCTGTTCTGCTGCGCGACGTTTCTCGGCGGACTCTATGGCGCGGTATCGCAGTCCTACCGTTTTGCCGCCGCCGATGGCGCCAGTGCTGCCTACCGTCCGAAGGCGCTGTCGTGGGTGATGGCAGGCGGCGTGTTCGCCGGCGTGCTCGGGCCGCAGCTCGTACAGTGGACCATGAACGTCTGGTCGCCATATCTGTTTGCGTTCAGTTTTGTCATCCAGGCTGGAGTGGCAGTGGTCGCGATGCTGGTGCTGTCGGGCGTCGATGCGCCGAAGCCCGCGCCGGCGGACTTGCATGGTGGGCGGCCGCTGCTGGAAATCGCGCGGCAACCGCGCTTCATCGCGGCAGCGCTTTGCGGTGTCATTTCCTACCCCATGATGAATCTGGTGATGACGTCAGCGCCGCTGGCCATGAAGATGTGCGGCTTGAGTCTGAGCGATTCCAACTTCGGCATTCAGTGGCACATCGTTGCGATGTACGGGCCGAGTTTCTTTACGGGTTCGCTGATCGCCCGCTTCGGCGCTCCGCGCATCGTCGCGCTCGGCCTGATACTGGAGGCGGCTGCGGCCGGAATCGGGCTATCCGGTGTCACCGCGCCACACTTCTGGGCGACGCTGATCGTGCTCGGCCTCGGCTGGAATTTTAGCTTCGTCGGCGCATCCGCGCTGGTGCTGGAGACGCATCGGCCAAATGAGCGCAACAAGGTGCAGGCCTTCAACGATTTTCTGGTATTCGGAATGATGGCGGTGGGGTCGTTCTCGTCCGGCCAGTTGCTGGCGCATTTCGGCTGGGATGCCGTCAATCTCGTGGTGTTCCCACCGGTGGCGCTCGGCCTTGTGGTACTGGCGCTTACCGCGATGTCCCGGCGCAGAACGGCTGCTCTGTAATCCGGCGGCCCTGTAATCGGGTTGCGTGGCCCCATGGTGCCGCTAGATTTCTCATCCGGAATCGGAACAGGAGAAGCCCATGCCGTCACGCGCGCGAGTGGATGAATTCATCGGCGTCGTCGAAAGCGGCGACCATGCCGGTGCGATCGAGCGCTATTACACCGAAGATGCCAGCATGCAGGAGAACGCGGCTCCGCCGCGCGTCGGGCGTGATGTGCTGGTGGCTCACGAGCGGGGCGTGCTGGCGCGGATGAAGCACGTTTATTCAAAAGCGATGTCCTCGGTGGTGGAAGGCGATCGCGTCGCCATCCACTGGATCTTCGAATTGACGGATGTGAAGGACAACGTGCATCGGATCGACGAGATTGCGATGCAGGAGTGGCGCGGCGACAGGATTTTTCGGGAGCGCTTTTTCTATGAGCCGGCGCGACCGAAAACATAGCTGCCGGTTTCTGATACGCTTCGATGCTAATCGAAGCAAAAAATCGGCCTCTCGTTTATTCTGACAGCCGCGCCGGACAGGGACCCGCATGGACGCAACCGTCAGCATTCCCGTTGAAGAATCCTCGATCCGCTACGACGGCTGGAGGGTTGTCGCTGTCTGCTTTCTGGTGGCGACGTTCGGCTGGGGGCTCGGTTTCTATGGCCAGAGTGTCTATCTGGCCGAGCTGCATCGTCTGCACGGCTGGCCGACCTCGCTGATCTCCTCGGCGACGACGTTTTTCTATCTGTTCGGGGCGCTGGTGGTCGCTTTCATCAGCGAGGCGATCCGCGGGCTCGGCCCGCGTGCCTGCATGATCGCAGGCGTTTGCATCATGGCGGGAGCCACCGCGCTGCTCGGCCAGATCACGTCGCCGTGGCAGCTTTACGCCGTCAGTGCGCTGCTGGCGCTTGGCTGGGCCGGCACCAGTCTCGGCATGATCACCAACACGCTGGGCCTGTGGTTCGACAAAAAGCGCGGTATGGCGATCAGCCTCGCGCTCAACGGCGCGAGTTGCGGCGGGGTCGTCGGCGTGCCGCTGCTGGTCACTGCGATCGGCCATTTCGGGTTTTCCCGCGCGGCTGTCACGGCGGCCGTCGTGATGGTTGCGCTGCTGGTCCCGGTGATTTTCTTCTTTGTCGGCTCTCCCCCGGTTCGCGCGCGGATTGGCGCGAGGCCGGCCGGTGCGGCGGCGTTGCCCGCCGCAGACGATCCGTCTTCCCTCCAGATCAGATCGCTGGCGTTTCGCGATGTCGCGTTTATGACGCTGACGATTGCGTTCGCGCTGGTGCTGTTCGCGCAGGTCGGCTTCATCGTGCACCTGATCTCGTTTCTCGATCCGGTGATCGGCCGCGAGCGTGCCGCGGTCGCGGTCTCATTGCTGACGGCGATGGCGGTGGTGGGCCGGCTGCTGTTTTCGACCGTGATCGACCGTCTCAATCAACGGCTCGCCTCCGCTATCTCGTTCGTCAGCCAGGCGTTGGCACTGATCATCCTGATCAATTCTCGCAACGAGATGCTGCTGATCGCGGCTTGCGGTCTGTTCGGATTTTCCGTCGGCAACCTGATCACGCTGCCGGCGCTGATCATTCAGCGCGAGTTCGCGCCGAGATCGTTCGGCGTGCTGGTCAGCCTGCTGACGGCGGTGACGCAAGTCACCTACGCGTTCGGACCCGGGATCATCGGCGTGCTGCGCGATGCGTCAGGAAGCTACGCCCTGCCGTTCTACGGCTGTATCGGGCTGGAGATTATCGCGGCCATCCTGATCATGGTGCGCGGGCGGCCCGCTCAGCCTTCGCGCTGACGCATGAGATCGTCGAGATCGAGAGGGCGGGTGAACATCGCGAGGCTGCCGTCGGCATGGCGCGGCCATTCGTCCTGCAGCCTATCCCGATAAAGCTCGACGCCGTTCTGATCGGGATCGCGGAGATATAGCGCTTCGCTGACGCCGTGATCGCTGGCACCGTCAAGCGAGATACCCGCCTGCAACACGCGATGCAGCGCATCCGCCAGTGCGGCGCGGCTCGGGTAAAGGATCGCGGTATGAAACAGGCCTGTCGTGCCCGGCGGCGGGGGTGAGCCGCCCTTGCTCTCCCAGGTGTTGAGGCCGATGTGGTGATGATAGCCTCCGGCGGAGATGAATGCCGCCTGATCGCCGTAGCGTTGCATCAGCTCAAAGCCAAGTACGCCGCAGTAGAAGCCGAGCGCACGTTCGAGGTCCGCGACCTTGAGATGGACATGACCGATACGGGTGCCGGCAATGATGGGTTTTGCGGTGTCAGGCATGGTGGCTCCATCAAGTCTTCACCTCGCCCCGCTTGCGGGGAGAGGTCGGATTTTGAGCATAGCGAGAAATTCGGGTGAGGGGATATAGAGCTTTCAAAATCACGATCGAACCGATGCTGAAATAGCCCCTCACCCCAATCCTCTCCCCGTAAACGGGGAGAGGGAGAAGGGCGATCCCATTCACGACAACTCCGACACCTCTCCGTCCGGCAATGCAAACTGAAAAGTGTTCAGCGTCATCGACACCATCGTGTAGTAGCCGCACAGGCCGATGATCTCGACGATGCCGCGCTCGGTCAGCACCTTCACCGCCTCGTCGTAGAGCGGCTGCGTGAGGCCATGGCCTTCATGCAGGGACTTGGCGACGTCGTAGATCATCTTCCCCTTGGGATCGTCGAAAGCAGGCGTGCGGCGGTCGCGGATATCTTCGATGATCTTCAGGTCCATCCCGCCTTTCAGCGCCAGACGCTTGTGCGCATACCACTCGTAGTGCGAGGTCCAGTGCCGCGCCGTGACGAGGATCGCGATTTCCGACAGCTTGGACGGAAAGATCGTATCGAAACGGAGAACGGCGCCGAGCCGTGTGGCGTGGCGCGCCATCTCCGGACTGTTCAGCCACGCCATCATCGGCGGCGGCGGGCTGCCGCGCTTGCTGGCGATGGACTCATCATAGGTCTGCTTCTGGTCCGCGCTCATTTCGCCAGGCGAAAGCAGTTTCAGGCGCATTGTCGTTTCCTCTTGTTTTTTCCAGCGTTGCGGCATGGCAGTACCATTCTCCGCGCGCGACTTCCATCACCCGGAATAACATGCCCGCATTCAGAGACATGTTGAAATCTGTATTGCGCCCGCTAAGGTCTTTCTCAAAGGGCGCATCTGCGATGCGAACTGTCTTAATTCATGGAAACGCCGCATGTCAGACCTTGAAGCCTTCCGCAACGACACCCGCAAATGGCTCGAAGCCAATTGTCCGCCCGAAATGCGGCGGCCGATGGCCTCGGACGAAGACACCTTCTGGGGTGGACGCAACGCAAAGTTCTCGTCGGAGCCGCAGCGCGTCTGGTTCGAACGGATGCGCGACAAGGGCTGGACCGTGCCGCACTGGCCCAGAGAATATGGCGGCGGCGGCCTCGACGGCGAAGAAACCAAGATCGTGCGTCAGGAGATGGCCGCGATCGGCGCGCGCCAACCGCTGACCTCGTTCGGCATATCGATGTTGGGACCGGCGCTGCTGCATTACGGCACCGATGCTCAGAAGAAAGAGCATCTGCCGAAGATCGCCGCGGGCCTGATCCGCTGGTGCCAGGGTTATTCCGAACCGAACGCTGGATCGGACCTCGCCTCGCTGCAAACTCGCGCCGAGAGCGACGGCGACGATTTTGTGATCACCGGCCAGAAGATCTGGACGTCCTACGCCAACTTCGCGGACTGGATCTTCTGTCTGGTCCGCACCGATCCGGCGGCGAAGAAGCACGATGGCATCAGCTTCATCTTGTTCGACATGACCTCGAAGGGCGTGTCGACCAAGCCGATCCTGCTGATCTCCGGCAAGTCGCCGTTCTGCGAAACCTTCTTCGATGGTGTGCGCGTGCCGAAATCGCAGGTGGTCGGCACCGTCAATCGCGGCTGGGACGTTGCGAAATATTTGCTCCAGCACGAGCGCGCGATGATTTCCGGCATGGGCGAGCGCGGCGTCGGCCGGCCGCTCGGCCAGGTGGCGGCGGATTCGGTCGGCAGCGACGAACGGGGACGATTGGACGATACGATGTTGCGAAGTCAAATCTCGAGTTTCGAGGTCGACGAGGCGGCATTGTCGGCGGCGGCCGAGCGCATGGTCGATCTTAACAAGGCCAGGCAGGGCCATCCGGCTTTTTCATCGGCGATGAAGTATTACGGCACTGAACTGAACAAGCGCCGCTACGAGATTCTGATGTCGGCCGGGGGGATCGACGCGCTGGAATGGGAAAGCAAGCGATCGAAGGAGGGTGCGCGGCCGCGTGCGTGGTTGCGCACCAAGGCCAACTCGATCGAAGGCGGCACCAGCGAGGTCATGCTCGGTATCGTCGCCAAGCGCATTCTCGATCTGCCGGGGGCGTGAGTTTTCATTCCGTCATGGCCGGGCTCGTCCCGGCCATCCCACGTCTTCTCTTGTGAAAAGAAAAAGACGTGGATGCCCGCGACAAGCGCGGGCATGACTAACTTTTCTTAGTTTTGCGCCAAACAATCAAACGCCCAATCGGAATTCATAAATGCCCCTCGTCCTTACCGAAGAACAATCCATGCTGCGCGACAGTGCGCGCGGTCTTATCAGCGACAAGGCGCCGGTCGCGCACCTGCGGCAGTTGCGCGATACAAAGGACGCCGACGGGTTCTCCCGCGATCTCTGGAAGACGTTTGCCGAGATGGGGTTTGCGGGACTGCTGATACCGGATCAATTTGGCGGCAGTGGGCTCGGCTGCGTCGAAGCCGGCATTGTCATGGAGGAAATCGGCCGTACGTTGATGCCGTCTCCGTTTTTGTCGACCGGCGTGCTGGCGGCGTCCGCGCTGTCGCGCGGCGGCAGTGATGCGCAGAAATCCGAATATCTGCCGAAGATATCAGCCGGATCGCTGCTGGCCGCGCTTGCGGTCGATGAGGGCGCCAAACATCGCCCGGTACAAACGGCGATGCAGGCGGTGCGATCAGGCAACGGCTTCAAGCTCAACGGCGCAAAAGCCTTCGTGGTCGACGGCCACACCGCCGATCTGCTGATCGTCGCGGCGCGCACCGCAGGCAATCCCGGCGACCATGACGGGCTGACGCTGTTTCTGGTCGATCCCAAGGCAAAAGGTCTTGCGATCGAGCGCACTGTCATGGTTGACGCGCACAATGCCGCGCGCATCACCTTCGACAATGTCGAGGTCGATACCGATCATGTGCTCGGCGAGATCGATCATGGCGGCAAATTGCTGGAGGGTGTGCTCAACATCGGGCGCGGAGCGGCTGCGTCCGAAATGCTCGGCCTGAGCGAAGAGGTGTTCGGCCGCACGGTCGCGTACCTGCGCGAGCGCAAGCAGTTCGGCAAAGCGATCGGCGAATTCCAGGCGCTACAGCATCGCGCAGCTACGCTTTACGTCGACATCGAAATTACCCGTGCCGCGGTTCTGAAAGCGCTGCAGGCGCTGGATGGCGATGTCGAGAAGGCGAGTGCCGCCGTCGCGGTGGCCAAGGCGCGTGCCGGAACGACCGCGACGCTCGCGGTTCAGGAAGGCGTGCAGATGCATGGCGGCATGGGCATGACCGATCAGTTCGACATCGGCTTCTTCATGAAGCGCGCGCGGGTCTGCCAGGAGCTGTTCGGCGACAGCAATTTCCACGCCGATCAACTGGCGCGCGCGAAGGGATATTGAGGGACGCGCCACACCACATGTCGTCATGCCCGGCCTTGTGCCGGGCATCCACGTCTTTTCTTGCCAGATTTTGAACCAAAGACGTGGATGGCCGGGTCGAGCCCGGCCATGACGAAGAAAGATTGCCTTTCTCAAAGGGAGCGCAGCTACCTCAGCGGCGGGGCGTACATGATGCCACCGGCATTCCAGAGCTGGTTGAGGCCGCGCGGAATCTTCAGCTTCGAATCGGCGCCGACATTGCGGTCGTAGACCTCGCCGTAGTTGCCGACATGGCGGATGATGCGCGCCGCCCAATCCTTGGAAAGGCCGAGATCCTCGCCGTATTCACCTTCGTTGCCGACCAGGCGCATCACGTCGGGCTTCTTCGATTTCATCGCCTCGTCGATATTCTTCGAGGTGATGCCGAGTTCTTCGGCATTGATCATCGCGTAAAGCGTCCACTTCACGATCATCATCCAGTCGTCGTCGCGCTGGCGGACGACCGGCGCCAGCGGCTCCTTGGAAATGACGTCGGGCAGGATGAAGCTCTCGTTCGGCTTGGTCAGCCGCAGCCGCAGGGCGTAGAGCTGAGAAACGTCGGCGGTCAGCACGTCACACTTGGCCTCGTCATAGGCCTTCAGCATGTCCTCCAGCTTCTCGAACTTCATCTCCTCGAAATTGATGTTGTTGGTCTTGAAGTAATCGGTGAGGTTCAGTTTCGTTGTGGTGCCGTCCTGCACGCAGATTTTTGTGCCGCCAAGGTCCAGCGCGGAATCGGCCTTGCGCGAGGTGCGCACCATGAAGCCTTCGCCGTCGTAATAGGCCACCGCCGGGAAATAGAGGTCATAGTTGGTTTCGCGTGACATGCTCCATGTGGAGTTGCGCGCGAGGATATCGACCTTGCGGCTCTGCAATTCCTTGAAGCGCTCGTTGGCGTCGAGCGGAATGAATTTCACCTTGTTCGGATCGTCGAAGATAGCGGCGGCGACCGCGCGGCAGAAATCGACGTCGAAGCCGCTCCAGTTACCCTTGTCGTCCGGAATCGAGAAGCCGGGCAGGCCGGTATTGACGCCGCACAGCACGGCGTCGCGCCGGACCGTGCGTTTCAGCGTCTTGGTATCGTAGCGTTCATAGGTGATGGCCGCGGCCGCGATGGCAAGGGCGATCGCAAGGCCGATCAGAAGGCCGCTTCGAAATGTCCGCATGGATATGCCCCTTCGCCAATAATTTCTAAAATCATATGTCCGGAAAAATTCGTTCGATCAGAGTTGCGGCTTCTGCCGCACGATCACCTTGGTGCCGACCGGGACCCGGCCGTAGAGATCCGCGACGTCGGCGTTGACCAGCCGGAAGCAACCGGACGAAATGGCCGTGCCGATGGTGTCCGGCCGGTTGGTGCCGTGAATGCGATACACGGTGGTGCCGAGATACATGGCGCGGGCGCCGAGCGGATTGCCGGGGCCGCCGGCCATGAAGCGCGGCAGGTAAGGCTGGCGCGCGATCATCTCCGGCGGGGGGGTCCAGTCCGGCCACTCCGCCTTGCGCGTGATGCTCAGCAAACCTTGCCACTGGAATCCGTCGCGGCCGACACCGATGCCGTAGCGGATGGCGCGGCCATTGCCCTGAATGAGATAGAGATGCCGCTCGGAGGTCTGGATGATGATGGTGCCCGGCGGCTCGGTGGTGCGGTAGAGCACGATCTGCTTGCGGAATTCTGGATCGAGTTCGACGCTGTCATCGGCAATCAGGCCGGGCTGGTCGCCGACATCGGGTTGTCGCTGCTGTGCAAAGCTGTGCGTCGCGGAAAGCATCAGGCCGGCCACGGCAACCGCCGTCAAAATCAGGTGCCGAAATGCGATCATCGGAGTTCTCCTCGCCGTCCGCCACATCTGGCGATCATCCGCCGCCAAATCACACGCAGTATAAAATCTCACCGGCGGCGTGATGGCAAGCGACTGCGGCACCGGCCCGAACGTCTAAAGTTTTCAGGAAATAGCGTCATGACGTATTATAACTCACTTCGGAGCGATCCAGAGCCGTAGTCCGAAGGAGATCAGCGCCACCGTGCCGACTCCGCCGAGCCATAGCAGGGCAAACCAGAGAAGCCGCTGCGTCAGCGGTCGCGGTCTGTCGTCCGGGCCGATCACGAATGATAGCCGCCGTGCGGATCGACTTTGCCACGAAAGACATAATAGGCCCACGCGGTATAGCCCAGGATCATGGGCACCAGCACCGCGACCCCGAATAGCATGAAGATCTGGCTGTCGCGTGGAGCGGCGGCCTGCCAGATCGTGATGCTGCGCGGCACGATGTAGGGCCACATGCTGATGCCGAGCCCGGCATAGGACAATGCGAACAGCGCCAGTGACAGAAAGAACGGCCGGTAATCTTGTCGGGCGGCGAGGCTCCGCAGCAGAAGAACCGTCACGGCCGCGACAGCGATTGGAATCGGCGCGGTCAAGATGATATTCGGCCACGCGAACCAGCGTGACGCGTACTGAATGCTGAGGAACGGCGTCGCCAGACTGACCGCGCCGATGGCGGCAAGCATGGCGAACAGCAGCCACCAGCTTAAGTGATAGGCGCGTTCGCGCAGATCGCCTTCGGTCTTCATGACAAGCCAGGTGGCGCCGAGCAGGCAATAGCCGGCCACAAGCGCGACACCGGTGAGGAGGCTGAACGGCGTCAGCCAGTCCCACCATCCGCCGGCATAATGGCGGCCGTCGACATGCACGCCTTGCAGGATCGCGCCGAGCGCGATGCCCTGCGCCAGCGCCGCCAGCAGTGAGCCGCCTGCGAACGCCGTATCCCAGCGGTTGCGCTCGCGCAGCGTCCGCCAGCGAAATTCGAACGCGACGCCGCGAAAAATCAGCCCGATCAGCATTGCGATCATTGGCGTGTAAAGCGCGGGCATCACCACGGCGTAAGCCAGCGGAAACGCCGCCATCAATCCGCCGCCGCCCAGCACCAGCCAGGTCTCGTTGCCGTCCCATACCGGCGCCACGCTGTTCATGATGATGTCGCGATCGGCCTTCTGCGGAAATAGCGGAAACAGCATGCCGAGGCCGAGATCGAATCCGTCCATCACGACATAGACGAAAACCGCGAAGGCGATGATGAAGGCCCAGATCACGGGAAGGTCGATCATGACGGTCTCCCTCAGCTCTTTCCTGCCACCGCGGGCGCGGGTGTGATTCCGGCGGCACGAACCGGCTCGTCGCTGCGCGGTCCGGGCTCGCCGGGATGCGGCGGCGCGGCCATCAACCGCAGGAGATAGGTGATGCCCGCGGCGTAGACGATGAAGTACACGATCACGAACGCGATCAGCGACGAAGCGACCGCGGGCGCCGCCAGCGGCGAAGCCGAATCTACGGTCCGCAACAGGCCGTAAACCGTAAAGGGTTGACGTCCGACCTCGGTGGTGAACCATCCAGCGAGCACGGCGATGAAGCCCGCCGGCCCCATGGCAATTGCGAAGATGTGCAGCAGACGTGAATCATAGAGCGCGCCACGCCAGCGCATCCACAGGCTGAGCAACCCGAGCGCCATCATCAGCAATCCCAATCCGACCATGATGCGAAACGACCAGAACACGACCGCCACCGGCGGCCAATTCTCGCGCGGGACTGTATCGAGTCCTGCCATCGGCGCGTCCGGCGCATGCTTGAGGATCAGCGATCCTGCCTTCGGAATCTCGATCGCGTAGTTGACCTTGCCTTCGCTCTGGCTGGGGAGGCCGAACAGGATCAGCGGCGCGCCATGGGGATGGCTTTCGAAGTGGCCCTCCATCGCCATGATCTTTACCGGCTGATGCTCCAGCGTGTTGAGGCCGTGCTGGTCGCCGGCGATGATCTGGATCGGTGCGACGATCGCAGCCATCCACATCGCCATCGAAAACATCACGCGGGCGCCCGCGAGCCGGGAATCGCGCAGCAGATGGAATGCACCGACTGCGCCGACGACCAGCGAGGTGGTGAGGTAGGCGGCCAGCACCATATGCACGAGGCGATAGGGGAACGAGGGGTTGAAAATCACCTTCAGCCAGCTTGCTGCGACAAACTGCCCGTCGGCGTTGACGGCATATCCGGCCGGTGTCTGCATCCATGAATTGGCGGAGAGAATCCAGAATGCGGAAATCAGCGTGCCAACGGCGACCATGAGCGTGGCGAGAAAGTGCAGTTTTGGCCCGACGCGCTTGAGGCCGAACAGCATGACGCCGAGAAATCCCGCCTCCAGGAAGAATGCGGTCAGCACCTCATAGGCCATCAGCGGGCCGATCACCGGGCCGGTCTTGTCGGAAAACGCCGCCCAGTTAGTGCCGAACTGGTAGGACATCACGATGCCGGACACCACGCCCATGCCGAACGCGATGGAGAAGATCTTCAGCCAGTAATTGAAGAGATTGATGAAAACCTCACGGCCGGTCCAGAGCCAGAGGGCTTCAAGGACCGCAAGATAGCTCGCGAGGCCGATCGAGAAGGCCGGAAATACGATGTGAAACGACATCGTAAACGCGAACTGCGCGCGGGCCAGAACGACCGCATCCCAACCTTCGAACATCGGCATTATCCATTACCGTGGATTCGATGCCAACGTTATCACGGCCTTCGTGGGATCGTCACTGTTCGAAAGTATGCGGTCATCTGCGTGCCGCGCACGTGTCGTTCTGGCCGACATCGTGACGTTGCCAAATGCAAACCGGCCCGGAGGGGGGGCATCCCGTCCGGGCCGCTGGAGGTTTGGCTTGTAAAAACTTTGCGTGCGTTCAGGCCGCGAGCGTTGCGACGCCTGCACCCTTCAGGAGTTCTGCGAGCTGCTTGCGGGCATAGAACATCCGGGTCTTCACGGTGCTCTGGGGAATGCCGATGATCTCGCCGGCCTGCTCGATCGATTTTTCATGGTAGTAGACGAGATGGATGATCTCGCGATGCGCGGGCGATAGCTTGGCGATACAGGCGCGCAGAATTGCGTTGACATTGCTGCGATCGAGCGACGCTTCCGGAGTATCGGCATCGTCGGCGATCTCTCGGACATTCTCCTGATCGATATCTTCGTGGCGGCGCTGGCGCAGCGCGGTCAGTGCCTTGAAGCGGGCGATCGAGAGCAGCCAAGTCGAGACCTGCGAACGGCCTTCGAATTGACCGGCGGTGCGCCAGACGTCGAGAAACACCTGGCTGACGATGTCCTCGGCTGTCGTGGCGTCGCGCAGGCTGCGCAGCACAAAGCGATACACCCGCACGTTGTGGCGCGAATAAAGCGTGTGCATCGCTGTGCGGTCGCCGTCGGCAATCCGTCCAAGCAGCATCTCATCCGAGGTCGCCTGGGCGGCAATAATGCCTTGGCGGGCGGCTGCGTTGATCGCAATGACGTTTTGCATGACTGGCTCCCGTTTTTCGTTGGGTAGATTGTTAGCCAGCAACGGTTTCAGGACGTCTGCGTGAAAAGCGGAAAATGGTTTCGTGGGAAGGGAGAATTGTTTCGTCCGCTCAGCCGCGACGAAACATTCGAGGATAAAATATAAACTATTTCAATGAGATGGGTTTATGGCTCGGACTTCCGGTTTCGAGCCGTTCCAAGACTTGCGCGCGGAACCGATTGAATGCGACGGATCAGAGTCATTTCGCCACCGCAGCGGCCCGGGCTCAGGCCTTGTCGCCGGCCGGCGAAAACAGATAGCCGCCGCCCCGGATGGTTCTGATAACGGCCGGCTTGGTGGGGTCGGGCTCGATCTTGCGCCTGATACGCATGATCCGGAGGTCGACCGCGCGATCAAAAGCTTCGCTGTCGCGGGCGTTGGCCAATTCCAGCAACCGCTCACGCGACAGCACCCGCTTCGGATTGGCGGCGAAGACCTTCAGCAGGCTGAATTCGGATGCCGTGAGCGGATGCTCGTTGCCTTCGTCGTCGCGCAAGGCCTGCGCCTCGAGATCGAGCCATTTGGTGCCGAAGCGGACCAATTGCTGCGTCGCGGCTTTGGACGCGGCGGTTTCTGCCGGCACCGCTGCCGCCTTCGGAGCGCTCCGCCGCAGTACCGAGCGGATACGCGCCATCAGTTCGCGCAACTCGCAGGGTTTTGCGACATAGTCGTCGGCGCCGAGTTCAAGGCCGACGACGCGATCGATCGGGCTCGCGGTCGCCGTCAACATGATGACCGGCACGTTGATACGGCTCTTGAGGTCGCGGATGATCGAGAGGCCGTCTTCTTCCGGCATGTTCAGGTCGAGCACGACGAGATCGGGCGTACCGGTGCCGATAGCGTCGCGCAAACTCTTGCCGCCGTCGCACAGCGTGACGGCGAAGCCATGCATCTTGAGATAATCGCCGACCATTTCGCGGGCGGGCGCTTCGTCATCGACAATGATGATATGCGGGTTCTGGCTCATGTCAGACCGTCACGGGCAGGATGATGGTGAAGGTCGATCCTTGTCCGGGGCCGCGGCTGTCGGCATTGATCTGGCCGTCGTGCATGTCGACGATCCGCTTGACGATCGACAGTCCAAGGCCGGTGGAGCTTTCCCCGGCGGTGGGTTTGGCGGACAGGCGTTGAAAGCGCCCGAACAGCCGCCCAAGGTCTTCAGGGGACAGGCCCGCACCTTCGTCGGTGATACGAATGATGGTGTTGTCAGGATCGTGGTGGACCAGCAGCGTGATCCTGCCGCCGATCGGGCTGTACTTGATCGCGTTACTGATAAGGTTATCGATCGCCTCGCGCATGCGGTCGGAGTCGCACATGGTGACGTGCCCGGTCGGGGCCGAAACCGTGATGATCTGCTGCTTGTTGACCGCGGACGGCTGATTGGCTTCGGAGACCTCGGCCACCAGTGCGGCGACATCGACCGGTTCGCGCCGGATGGTGATGTCGAAGGCGTCGGCCATGGCGTCGGAGATCAGATGATCGACCATGGTGGTCAGGCGCTTGGTGGCGTCGCGAATATGATCGACCTGCGAGGTGATGGTCTCCTTTGGCGAGCCCGCGCCGATCAACTCGGTCAGCATTTCGGTCCGGCCAAGGATCACGCCGAGCGGATTCTTCAGGTCGTGCGCAACGGTACCGAGGATTTCGTTCTTGAATCCGTTGGCGCGCTGCAACCGCAGCCATTGCGCGGAAAGCCTGCGGTTAGCCTGCATCAGCGCGCGGGTGCGTTGCGCGACCCGATCTTCGAGCTGCGTATTGGCGTCCTGCAATTGCTGGTAGAGAATTACGTTGTCGAACGCGATCGACAGCCGGCTGCCGAAAATCTCGACCAGCGACCGGTCGGTATCCGACAGATCGCGCTCGGCTTGCAGCAGCACCACGACTTCGCGGCCGCTGCCAGTCTGGATGTAGAGCACGGAACGATGATCGGCGAATTCATGCTTGCGCCGCCTGAAGGCGGCTTCGACCATCTGCTTCAGATCGGGATCGAGCGATTTCTGTCCGGCGGCTCCGATGAAGCGGCTGTAGCAGCCGGATCCGGCCAGCACCGAAAAGTCATCGCCGATCGTGCCGCCGTCGCGCAGCACCAGAATGCCGGCGCAGTCGACGTTCAGCAGCGAAGCGATTTGCGTCAGCACGCCTTCAGCAAGGCGCTGCATCGACTTGAAGTCGTAGAGCGTGGACGCAGCGTCGATGATGATCTCGAGGCCCCGGCGGGTTTGCATCATGCGTTCGAGTTGCTGATAGCTGCGCAGCGCTGCGGTCAGCGAAGTGAACAGCTTGTCGGCGGTCAGCTCGGTCTTCGCCTTGTAGTCGTTGATGTCGTAATCGACGATGACGCGGCGCTCCGGCGCCTGTCCAGGCTGTCCGGTGCGCAGGATGATGCGCACGGTTTCGTTTTTGAGCTCATTGCGGATGAACTCGACGAGTTCGAGGCCGGCCGCGTCGGTCTCCATGATGACGTCGAGCAGTACCGCGGCAATGTCGGGATGCGCGCGCATCAGCTCGCGCCCCTCGGCGGCGGAATAAGCCGATAGGATGTCCAGGGTCTGGTCGTTGAGACTGTAATCGCTCAAGGCGAAGCGCGTGCCTTCGTGCACGGCCTGATCGTCATCGATCACCGCGATCTTCCATTTGCGTGCCGTCGAGGCTTCCGGACGATCGGCTTCCGTATCGTCGATCAGGTGGAGGACATCGTCCTGGTCGGCCATTGCGTGGTCTCGCTGTCTGGTTCACCGCGGCCTGCGCCACCGGCGGCGGCTCGCGGCATGATAATGCGAAAAGTAGTGCCTTGTCCCAGCCTTGACTCAAGCATCATGCGGCCGCCGAGCTGCTGGGTAACGAGGTTATAGACAATATGAAGCCCGAGGCCGGTGCCGCCCTCGTTGCGGCGTGTGGTGAAAAAAGGATCGAAGGCTTGCCGCTGGACGTCCGGCGTCATTCCGGCGCCATTGTCCGCAAAAATGATCTCGATGTCATCATTGGCGCGCAATTTTGCCGAAATGGAAATCGCGCCGGCTCGGCTATCCGGAAATGCGTGGTTGGCCGCGTTGAGAAAGAGATTGGTCAAAATCTGCCCATACGAGCCGGGATAGCCGTCGATGATCAAGCCTTCCGGCATATCGACCGTGAGGCTGATGGGCGCCCGTTTGAGAACTGGCCGCAGGCTTGCGACGATCTGGTCGGTGGCTTCGCTGAGGCTGAACTGGCGGCGTTCGGCATGGGATCGGTCGACAGCGACCTGCTTGAAGGACTGGATCAATTCGCCCGCGCGATGCAGGTTCGACACCAGTTGCTGCCCGGCATCGCGGCAGGTCCGTACGAATTCCTCGAGTTGCGACCGCTTCAGCGGCGTCGCGGACCGCAACTCGGCGTCAAACATGTCGGCGCGCCGCGCGAAACTCGACGCGACAGTCAGGCTGATTCCGATCGGATTGTTGACCTCGTGCGCGACGCCGGCGACCAGACCGCCGAGCGCGGCGAGCCGTTCTGCGTCGATCAGGTTTTGCTGCGCGGCGTTCAGCTCCAGCAGGGCGCTCTCGGCTTTTTCCTTCGACGCGCGCAATTCGTCTTCGGCGTCGCGTTTGGCGATGGCGTTTTTGCGGAACACCTCGACGGCGCGCGCCATCGCGCCGATTTCGTCCCGGGCGTCGGTGCCGGCCACCGTGCGGTCGTAGTCGCCCATCATGATCGCGCGCATCGCGGTCATGATTTGCCGCAACGGCAGGCGGATGCTGAGTGCGATGATCACGCCTGCGACAATGATGATCGCAAGAAAAATTGCCGCGATCGACAGCATCTTGCGGGAAATGTCCGAGAGGGTGTGGTCGAACGTCAATTGCGCGCTCTGCTCGCGTTGCCGCATCTTGACCGACAGGCCGTCGATTGCGCCGATCGTTTCTGCCTGGCTCGCGTCGATGGAATTGCGCAACAGATCGGTGCGCTTTACGAGCAACTCGGAGAGGTTGCCGATGCCGTCCCGCATTGCGGATGTTCGGATCTTGAGCCGCCGCAACGCATCGCGTTGCAGGTCATTGTCCGCAAGATCGATCATCTCCGGAATGGTGCGCTCGATCGCATCGGTATTCTTGCGAACTTCGTCGGCACTGGTCGAGGCCGGCGCCAGATAATACGCGTTCGCCGCCACGAGCATTGCGGTGAAGGCCTCGCGGGATTTTCCAAGAGCCGGCCAAATCCGGGCCTCGCGACGACCGGTCGCACCCTCGATGGTCGAATACAATCCGGCCATGTCTTTGGCGGGCGCAAGGATCTGGCCTTCGTAGGTTTTGGTAATCGTCGTTTGCAACGTACGCAATTCTCCGAAGCCGCTGAGGAAGCGTTCGGTGGCGTGCTCTAGTTCATCGACCGAACCCGACAGCATCGGGTCGGTCGAGGCGCGGGTGCTCAGCGTGCCGAGAACCGCCTCGCGCAACAGCAGGATTTCCGCGAACAGATCGGGGCTGGGCTGATTGATGTAGCGATGGATCAGGTTTTGCAGGCGGCCGGTTTCGCTTTCGAGAACCGCGAGGATCTTGTCGGACTCCCTGACCTGGCGGACGTCGTCCCACGCCGACCCCAGAGTCTTGGCGCCACTCCAGATCAGCAGCGCCAGCGCAACGACGACCGCCGAATTCAGCGCGGCGATCGACAGGATGCGCCAGCGGATCGGAATCGCACGAACCAGCCCGACGATACCCGAACGGCCCTTTGCTGCCAGGCTATCCTGCTGCTCCGCAGCTGTGTCGTGTTGAGGTTCCGCTACTACCAAGTGACCTTACCTTGCGGATTCGTTCGATACGGCTCGCCGCGGCCGGCCCGCGTTGTGCCCTCGGGTAGATTTCCAACATTTTGGCTTCAGGTGGCCAAGGATCGACTTGGGGATCGACCTGGGCGATGATTTTAGCATCCGCCGGTATCGGCTGTCGACGCGGCTGAGCCTGCGGCGCCATTCATCATTTCGCATGATGCCGTCCGCCGGCCGCGGTATGTCGGCACGATGCGGCACGGGCGAGGGGCACGCTCCCCAGAGCGGCACACACCCAACTCTCCGCGACGCAGCGGCACCACTGAACACCGGCACTTGTCCCCCTTTGGGGAAGTCTATCGGCCGGGAAAAAGGTTCAATGCGACAGGGTGTGAAGTAGCCGCCCAGCTGGCGGCTTTCCGCCGCGCCGTCAGCGTTTGCGGCGGCGGCCACTTGGCTTTATCAGGGAGCATATGGGCTGGGCAGCGAGCTGAGGAGGTGGGTTGCGATGCGGACGTCGGCATGGAGACTGGCTTTGCTTTTCTGCGTGGCGCAATTCGTCGCGGCATTGCCTTCCCCGGCCCGCGCCGTCACCGAGATCATGTGGTGGCACGCGATGTCCGGCGAACTTGGACGGCAGTTGGGCCGGCTCGCCACCGAGTTCAACCAGTCGCAATCGCAATACCGTGTCATTCCTAGCTACAAGGGTAACTATACCGAAACCGTGACGGCGGCGATTTTTGCATTCCGCTCGCGGCGCCAGCCGGCGATTGTGCAGGTCAATGAAATCGGCACCGCTACCATGATGGCGGCCAAGGGCGCGACCTATCCGGTGTTCGAATTGATGCGGGACGAGGCCGAGACGTTTTCTCCTACGGCTTATCTGCCGGCCATCACCGGTTACTACGCCGACGTCGCGGGCAATATGCTGTCGTTTCCTTTCAATGCCTCGACGCCCATACTTTACTACAACAAAGACTTGTTCCGCGCCGCCGGCCTCGACCCCGAAGCGCCGCCAAAAACATGGCCCGAACTCGGCGAGGCTGCTAAAAAGTTGCGCGCCGCCGGTGTCGCCTGCGGCTTCACCACGGCGTGGCCATCGTGGGTCAATGTCGAAAGTTTTCTGGCGCTTCACAATCTTCCGCTCGCGACGCGCGCCAATGGATTTGGCGGGTTCGATGCCGAGCTCAAATTCAACAATCCGCTCATGGTCCGTCACGTCGCCCAACTGGCCGAATGGCAGAAGACGAAGACCTTCGATTACAGCGGCCGTGCGACCTCCGCCGAGCCCCGATTCCAGAAAGGCGAGTGCGGAATTTTCATGGGGTCTTCCGCAACGCGTGCCGATATCATCGCCAATTCCAAATTCGCAGTCGGCTATGGCATGCTTCCGTACTGGCCGGATGTGGCCGGTGCGCCGCAGAACACCATTATCGGCGGCGCCACGCTTTGGGTGCTGCGCGATCGTCCGCGTGAGGAATACAAGGGGGCAGCAAAATTCTTTGCCTTCCTGTCGAAACCGGAAGTGCAGGCGGCCTGGCATCAGAACACCGGCTACCTGCCGATCACCCGCGCGGCGTTCGACCTCACCCGCGCACAGGGGTTCTATGATCGCAATCCCGGGACCGCGATCGCGATCGAGCAGATGACGCTAAAACCGCCGACCGAAAATTCGAGGGGATTGCGGCTCGGATCGTTCGTCCTGATCCGCGATGTCATCGAGGATGAACTCGAGCAGGCTTTCAGCGGCAAGAAGAGCGCGCAGACGGCAATCGATTCGGCGGTTCTGCGCGGCAACAAGCTGCTGCGCCAGTTCGAGCGCGCCAATCCGTGAAAGTAAGCCACGCTTTGAAGCGCGCCTTTTCGAGTTGAATCATTTCCGTTGTCATGGCCGGGCCTGTCCCGGCCATCCGCGTCTTTTGAACTTGCATCTCCCTCAAGACGTGGATGCCCGCGACAAGCGCGGGCATGACAGGTTTATTGAACGTATCACGAGCTACCGCAGCGAAAAGTGCACCGGCACCGTAAA
>JBEPUM010000048.1:0-21093 GCA_041691515.1 Pseudomonadota bacterium
GAATTTCTGCGGTGCAATCTGACTCATGCGATGGTCCCTCATTCGCGATGGAGCGGGGAGGGTGATGCCGCAATGGGGCGGAGATGAGTCGCGGACAGGGAGATGTCGGGGCGGGAGGAGGCGTTATGCCAAGGAGGTTAATTGGCGAAATTGTCGCATCGTCATGGCCGGATTTATTCCGGCCATCCACGTCTTTAATTCAACTCGTGCCCTAAGACGTAGATGCCCGCGACATCTGCGCGAAGACGCGCTTCGCGCTTTAGCGCGGGCACGACGAGTCATTGGCTGTCGGACTTTCTGCTCTTCTCGAAAGCGCTCCCACTTTTTCGGCGTCGCGTTTTTAGTTCGACATATGCTTTTTCATCGGCTTCCGTTGTCCATTCGGAAAAGGTCGCGAATTGATCGTCGATGACGTCAACTAACTCACGCGGCTGCGAATGGGTTGCGGTACGCGCGGCGTCGAATTTCTTCTGCGGAATCCGGCTCAAAGTGTACTCGCCCTGGTCGCGACAGAGCGAGTAGTGTGGCAAGGTAATTCAACAGAGTAAAGTCAGGAGAAAGGGAAATGTTCGGGGCGGGGCGGACGGTGTTTTATTCTTTAAGCCCATTGATCTCTGACGTATCGTCTCGTTCTACGGGGGATAAAGATGGCTGTTAGGCTTGTTGTTGCGGTAACCGACGGAGATTGGTTCGATCACCTTCGAGCAAAAGCTGAACTGGCTGAGGTCAATTTTTGGTCGCCATCTCCGACAAATTTTAGAGCACTCGAATCAGGTGAACTATTTCTTTTCAAGCTTCACTCGCCCCGAAATTTTATCGTGGGTGGAGGAATATTTGCGTATGCAAACTCACTCCCTTGCTCTCATGGGAGGCATTTGGTGACGCCAACGGAGCAAGTTCTCTATTCGAGATGCGACAACGCATTGCGAAGTATCGTAAAACTACAACAGGCGATCGGAGTGATTTCACAATTGGATGTCGCATTCTAACACAACCATTTTTTTTGCCAGAGCGGGCATGGATTCCAGTTCCGGAAAGTTGGTCATCCAATATTCTATCGTTCAAGGGTTATTCTACTGATGACTCCGACGGCCTTATGCTGTGGAACGCTGTTCAGGATAGTTTGACCTCGCCAACGATGGGGCTGGCGGAGCAGCAGCAGGCGCGATACGGCGAACCTACTCTCATTCGTCCACGTCTCGGACAAGGTGCTTTTCGTGTGCTGGTTACAGATAACTACCAAAGACGCTGCGCGATTTCGGGCGAGAAGACGCTCCCTGCATTGGACGCGGCGCACATTCGGCCATTCGCAGACGGAGGCACGCATGATGCATCGAATGGGATTCTTCTTCGGCGTGACATACATAGTCTATTCGATGCTGGTTATGTAACGATCTCACCTGACATGAAGTTTGAAGTGAGTGGGCGAATACGAGAAGAATTCGAGAATGGGCGTCATTACTATGCACTGCATGGTCAAGCGATGATGGTTCCATCCAACCCCAATCAGTCGCCAGATAAGACGGCTCTCAATTGGCACAACGAAAATTGTTTTCGCGGGTAGCTCACGCAAGCGTGAGCTTGACTGCAATTGAAATCTGGACTATATTCCTATTCATCCCGTCCCACTGAGGGGCGTTGCCGGGACGCCAGTTGGCGCGGGGCGGGATGCGGCGCCTGCGGGCGCGGAGCAGACGTTGCTTCGCACCTCCGGGAGGCCTCGGGTCGCCGTCCGGCTCTACTACGAGAGCCTGCCACAAGCTGGCTGGACGCGCACAGGCGAACGCGGGGAAATCCCGCGGGATGGCGAGTACGTTCGCTCGCGCCTGTGCCCGGAAGCACGGTCCCGTCGCCAAAAGTCGCCGCAGGTGGAGCGTCGAAAGGCGTTCCGCGGCCTCCGCTCTCCGGCGCTTCCGGACGAGCATGCCGCGGCCATGATTGAAGGCGCGCTTTTCGGCGCTCCGCCTCCCTCGTTTCGGGAGGCCTGTCGAACCCACCCCTCACGCGAAGATTTTTGCGGGCCGCGATGACGCTTGCCTGCGTGCAACCTCAACGATTCAGGAGACACGACGATGGTGCTGGCTGCCGATATCAAGATTCTGAAGCTGCGCGAACTGGATGCGCGCGAGGAGGACGACGAGGCGCAGTCCGATGCGGACCACGCGCTGTGCGTCGCGCGCGTGCATCGCGCACTCTCCGATCACGTCGCGCTGCATTGGCGCTGTCCATTGAAGGTTTGCATTCGCGCGCGGCGCTGCGCCGGCGAGACACAGCCGTGCCTGTCGCTATTGTCGGAGCCCGTGGTGTCGCTGGCGCGCGAGCAGCAGATGATCGACGATCTCTATTACGACATGCAGGCCAAGCGGCTCGCGGAGGAAGAAGAGGCAGATGTGCAGTGAAGCCGTAATATCAAAAAAACGGCGGGCTCGAATTGAGCCCGCCGCCGTGCGCACGTCATGGACTACGATTTCGTGATGAAAGGCTTAGCGCCCGTTGCCGCGGCAGCGTCCGCCGGGGCCGATGTGATAGCCGCGCGGGCAGGCGTGTGCGCTGGGATTGGCCCAGTTATTGCGGCACCCGTTAAAGGGGCCACGATGCTTGCCGGGGCCGCATCCGCCGGCGACCTGGATGACGTCCGAATGTGGGCCCTGCGTGACCGGACCAAGCGGCATGGCGGTGGCGCTGCCTACGAACAGGCTGGCGAGAAAGGCTGCGGCAACAAGTGTCTTCATCTGTCGTCTCCTTCGGGGGTGAACGGTTAGCGGCCAGCGAAGGCGATACCGGCCTGCACTTCGCCGATGGCCTGGTCGATCAGCGCGAGGCCGCGCGCGCGATGGCCGCCCTTGTTGGGCGTCGCGGCGGCGAGTTCGCTGCGCGCCGAGCGCAGCATGCCGATGCTCGTGGTCATGTGCGGTTGCGCAGCGATGGCGTAACCGATGCCGGCGCTGCCGGCGATGATCGCACCGAGCATCGCGGCGCGCGGGAGAGACATTTTCATACGGTGGTTTCCTCGTCCATTGGACATCACGGAATCGATGGCCGATCCGATCATTCGCGCCGCCGCATCATTGCCGGCGTAGCGGCCTGTTCATTGTTACCGCGGCAACGAATAGGACGTCCGCAGCGCCGTTGTCTTGGACCCGCGGGCGCTCACGTATTCGAAAGTTGGACTGGACGGCGCCGTTATCGTATGTGCTGTCTTCAGCCAGCGTTCACATCGCCGCAGGCAGCGTATTGCCGCGCGCTGGGGCGCCGCGCAGTCCGAATTTGTGTACGGACTGTTATCTGGGATTTGTCGTCAGGCTTCAGCAGTTTCGGAATTTGGCGCGTTATGCCGGTCATCAAGAAAATGCTCTCGACCGATATGCTGCCCGGCGGGCTCAGCGACCATCAGCGTTTCCTGTCATTCGCGGAATTGTTCGAGCATTTCTCCAACACCGGCGAGCTCGATCCCGCCGAGGACGTGCCGTTTCGCGCGGCGATGAATTCCATCACCATCGGCACCACGTTGCTCGGGCGCTGCGACGGGACGTTTCGGACGGTCCGGCGCAGCAATCGCCTGATCCGCGTCACCAACGACGACCGCTATTGCCTCGCGCGCCATACCGGCGCCCGGGCGGCGCAACTGGTGCATCGCGGCCGCGAATTCACCATGCGGCCCGGCAGCCTGGTGCTGCTGAAACTGGACGAGCCATTTCACAGCGCCGACGGCAGCAACCACAAGAAGTTCACCAACGTGCACCTGCCGGCGGGATTGCGCGCCAGCATCCGCGGGCTCGACGATCTCGTCGGCCGCGAGCTCGCGCCGGGTGGCGCGCTGTCGCTGGCGATGGATTACAGCGATCTCCTGCTCGAACATCCGGGCGCGGTAGACGAGGCCGGCATGGCGATCGCCGCGCACCTGATCGATCTGGTGACGCTGGGTTTTGGCGCACGCGGCGATGTACGCGAAGCGGCGCAACGCGGCGGCCTGCGCGCGGTGCGATTGCAGGCCGTGCTGATGATTCTGGAAAGGCGGTTTGCCGAGCCGGACTTTTCCGCCCATCGGCTCGCGGCCGCGGCCGGTCTGTCTGAGCGCTATGTCAACGAGCTCCTGTATGAAGACGGCGCGAGCTTCAGCGTACGGCTGAACGAGCTGCGGCTGCGCAAGGCCGCCGATCTGCTGGTGCATGCGGGTGATCGCCGCATCAGCGATATCGCCTTCGACTGCGGCTTCAACGACCTGTCCTATTTCAACCGCTGCTTCCGCCGCCGTTTCGGATTGACGCCATCAGCGGCGCGCGGACGGGTGTCGTAATGGGCGGAACCCGCGCAGCGACGGCGTGACGCAACTTGCGAAAGCCACCGCAAAGGCCCATCTGAGCGCCATGTCTGTGAAACGCAACCCGCTGTGAAACCGATGTCGAACAACGATCCCTTTTCACACTCCGCCACCCGGTCCCGGGGGGCCTCCGCGCGGGCGAAGGTCATCGATCAGGATGGCCGCGAAGTTCATCCGGGTTCGCAGGGTGCCGACGCGTTTGGTTCCAGTGCTTTTGGTTCTGGCGCCTTCGGACGCGAGCCGTTTCAGCAGGGCGCGTTCCGTTTCGATTTCGGCACGGCGTTCCGGCCGCTCACGCGCGAGCAGCGGCTGGCGCGGCTGGAGGCGATTGCGAAGCTGCTCGACGTCGCCTTCATCGTGCCTGGCACCAACATCCGTTACGGCATCGATGGCCTGATCGGATTGGTTCCGGTGATCGGGGATATCATCACCACGGCGATCTCGCTGTGGCTGGTGCGTGAGGCGCGCGCGCTCGGCGCGCCCTGGCACGTCACGGCGCGAATGCTCGGCAACGTCGCGCTGGATGGCGTGATCGGCGTGGTGCCGGTGATCGGCGATGCATTCGACGTGATGTTTCGCGCCAACATCCGCAATGTGCGGATGCTGCGGCGCTGGCTCGACAAGCAGTCGCGCTGAGGGAGTTTGTTACGCCGCGTCCTGCGAGGCGGTCTCCGCGGCAGGGGCCGGCTTGCGGCGAGGCAGCGGAAATTCCTGGCTTTCATAGAGCGTGCGAATGCCATTCTGGTCGAAACGGGCTTCGTCGACCTGGAGGTAGGCGCCATTCAGCGAGTCAGCCGGCAGCTCCTCGATCGCGAAACGCACGGCATCGGCCGCGGTATCGAAGCGGCGATAGGCGAATCCGGCACGCTTCTTCTTGCGGATCGCAGCGGGGAACAGTTCGGCGGATTTCTTGAAGCTGAATGCCATGGCGGGAACCTCTACAAATGTACGCGATGGAAACGGCCAATGCTGACGGCGGGGCAGGGCCGTTGGCGGCCGCCCGGTCTACAGCATGTCCATGATGTACATTTATATAGGTCCGCAGGGCAGAAATTGCGACCTTTTAAGGCCGGGATGATGAATCCGGCTTTTGATTCCGATATCTCTGAATAAGATATTTGATATCAATGACATGCGTCGGAGGGGAGAGCTGGATTGCGCTGATTCCAGCCATGCCCCCTCCGAATGGCTAAATCGCCGGCCTCACTTTTTCGCACCGTCGTCGCTGATCGGGATGACCCTCAGGGGCGATGTATAGGGTTCGATGCGCAGGGAGTCGGTTGCCAGCAGGCCGACCTTGCGCAGCGGGGCCTGTTCCAGGGCGCCGGCTTCGGCCTTGCGCACCCCGTATTGCCAGACGCTCATCGATCCCTCGGCGGCGAGTTGCTTTGCGATGCCGCCGGCATTCTGGCCCTCAACGTGCGAAAGCTCGTCGCTGCTGAGACCGATCACGATTTCGTCTCTCGTCGTGATCACCTTGAAGAGCGATACCTTGTCGGTGGCCAACGCCGGGTGGTTAAACACGCTTTCGAGGATAAGGCCTGCAAGTCCGATTCCGAGCAGCAGGCGGTTTGAAGTTTGGGACATCTGGTTATTCTCTTCGTTTCTTATTGACGAACGGCGATGCGACGCCGGTCGCGCAGATGACAACGCCCCGCGCAACCGGGGTTGGTCGCGCAGGGCGAAGGTCAGGTTCGGGAAAAGCTACGTAATTATTTGGGCTGGAGTTTCAAGGCCGCCGAATTGATGCAATAGCGCAAACCCGTCGGGCCTGGCCCGTCGTTGAAGACATGGCCGAGATGGCCATCGCACTTCGAACACAAAACCTCGGTGCGAACCATGCCGTGGCTGGCATCGCGTTCCTCATCCACATGACTGTCGACCGCGGGCGCAGTGAAACTCGGCCAGCCGCAGCCCGAGTCGAATTTGGCATCGGATTCGAACAGCGTCTGTCCGCAACCGGCGCAGGTGTAGGTGCCCTTGCGCTCCTCGTGCTCATATTCGCCGGAGAACGGCCGTTCCGTCGCCTTCTCGCGCAGAACGGCGTACTGCATCGGCGTCAGTTCTTTGCGCCATTCACCTTCGTTCTTCGTGATCTTGGCCGGCATCGTCTTGCTGTCTGACATCGGTTCTCCTTTTACCGCGCGCGGCTAGTGGAGTGGATTTGACATTCGCTACCCACTTCATCGCGAGTTCTGGATGCGAATGTCAAATCCAAAACTCCACTAGCAGCTTATACTTGCTAGTGGTCCTTTGATTCTAACATTCGCAAGGACACGCGCTGAAACGGGATGCGAATGTTAGAATCGGACCACTAGTTGGTCACCTTGGCGCTGCTGACCAGCGTCGGTTTCTCGAGATAGCTGTCCGCGAAAATCTTTTTCAGGTTTTGAACCTTCGGAATATCGTTATACGCAATATAGGGCTGATTGGGATGCAATGTCAGGTAGTTCTGATGATAGGCCTCGGCGGGGAAAAATCCCTGCAACGTCCCGACCTTGGTCACGATCGGCTTCTTGTAGACCTTCGCGGCGTCTAACTGCGCGATATAAGCTTCAGCGACCTTTTGCTGGTCCGCGTTGGTCGCAAAAATCTCCGAGCGATACTGCGTGCCGCTGTCCGGACCCTGGCGATTGAGCTGGGTCGGATCGTGCGCGACCGAGAAGTAGATCTGCAAGATCTTGCCATAGCTGATCTGTTTCGGATTGAATTTGATCTCGACCGACTCGGCGTGTCCGGTGGTTCCGGTGCTCACTTTGTCATAGTCTGCGGTGCTCTTGGCGCCGCCGGCATACCCTGAGATGGCGTTGACCACGCCGGCGGTGTGCTGGAACACACCCTGGACGCCCCAGAAGCAGCCACCGGCGACGACCGCGGTCTGAAGTCCGTCGGCAGCCTTTGCGTCCATGGCGGGCGGCGGAATGATCACGGCCTCTTCAGCGGCGCGGGAAGGCCCGACGAGGAACCACGACATGGCAAGTGTGCCTGCGACAGCGACGGCGCTGAGGGCGTTACGGCTGAACTGGTTGCGCATGGAATTGTCCTCTCGAGGCTCTGGAGTGCCGGATGGCTGCGGCGACACGTCGGACAAGCAGGATTATAGCTATCCGTTGCCCCTGATGGCTTTAGATACGGAGCGGGCGCCAGATTGTTACAGCACGCGGCGTCCGCAGGCCACACGAATTCGTGAACAAATCCAGTGCGTTCCGGCGCGTTGGCCGATTCAGGAATTGGAGGGGACGACGCGCCCGAGTTTCGACGGCCATCCCAGCCGCGTCGCCCAGCCGGTCAGGCGGCTTCGGACCGCGCTCTGCAGCGGCCCTTCGACATATCGCCAGAGAACCCAGCTTGCGAACCCGATGCCGATGAGAATTGCCGTCACCCCGAGTTTGACATTCGTCGGGGCCATCCGCGCAAAAATCGTGTAGCCGATTTGCTGGTGCAGCAAATACAGCGGGTAGGTAATTCCACCGGCCGCGATCACGATCTGCGGCGGAAGTGGCAGCCGCTCGATTCGCGTCGCCAGCAGGATGACGATAATGGAGCCGAGGCAGATCGCGGCCACGATCCATGCGTCGAATGTCGTGCCGGAGTGGACGCGGAGCCACGCCAGCGAATGCACCGCGTGAAAGATCGCCACACCGGTCGACAAACCAAGAATGCCGTAGAGCATGAGATCGCGCCGGCCGCGGTAGAATTCGTAGATCATCAATCCAGCTGAGAAATAGCCGGCGTCGTCGGCGAGAAAGATTTTCTCCATGAACGGCGCGTCGATCGTCAACTCGTTCGCCATCGAGATGCAGAGCCACACGAGAACAATCGCATCGATGCGGCGCGGGAACAGTCCGGCTCTTATCAACACCGTGACCCACGCATAGAAAGTAACTTCAATCACCAGCGACCAATAAGCGCTGTCCATATAGGGTTGGTGGAGCGCCGGTGCGGCGATAAACAGGTTGGCAATCCACTGGCCTGCGCTGGTCGTGAAATCGGGTTTGCCGAGCATCAGCACGGTTAGAAATGTCAGCGTCATGCAGAGCACGAAAGTAGGATAGATCCGGCTGAAACGCGCGATGGCAAAACCGGCGGCAGTGCGGCCGGCGGCCGAATAGGCGATCACGAAGCCGCTGATCACGAAGAAAGCCGGAACGCCGAGGAAGCCATATTCGGCGAAGGAGGCGATCTCAGGGATTGCAACATGCGTTGCATCGCCGACGGTAGGTCCTCGAAAGCCGTAGTGGTAGACCACGACACCCAGGACGGCGACCAATCGCAGTAAGTCGAGTGCTTCGACGCGCGATGAAACCTGTTTGTTGTCCGGTGGCACCATATCGGCAATGCTCACATTGGCGTCGAGCCCCGCGCGGGACCTTATCGCAATGTCAGCTCGACCAGTCATTAAAGGGAGATTCAGGTTAATACGCGCTGCGCGGAACTATCCGGAAAGCTGCAAGAAACTTTCCATGCGATCCTGGGTCGCGGCGACGATGGCGACACCTCGCTGTTGGCCCGTTCGCTCAATCTTTCGTTAACTCCAGTCCAGATGACGCGCATCATCTCAACACCGTGGCAATACCTTGGGCGCAGGGTCGCCCTTGGAAAACCATGATGTTGTCCAGGCGAATGAAGACGATGGATTGGACGCGCGAACAGCCGCGGCGTACTTCGGCCACACTGCTGATCATCTCGGCGGTGATTGCGACGCTTGGATTTTCGACCGTGTGCGCCAGCGTGATGTGGGAGATGCGGCGCGGCGCAGAGGATCTTGCACAGCAGTCAGCGGGCAACCTCGCCTCCACGATTGAATCAGACATCAGCCGCAATATCGAACTCTACGACCTGTCGCTGCGCGCGGTTGTCGACAATCTCGGCATGCCGGCTCTCGCTACCGCGAGCAAGTCGATCATGCATTTGATTATGTTCGATCACGCAGCAACGGCCAAGCATCTGGGTGCGATCCAGGTGTTCGACGCCGACGGCAACCTGACCCACGATTCCACGACGCTTGATCCGGCGCCGGTAAATCAGGCCGATGAAACCTATTTCACAGTCCAGCGCGACAATCCCAACGTTGGACTCTTTATCAGCCGTCCGATGCTGCACGGCGGTGCCTATGCGGTGGTATTGAGCCGGCGCATCAGCGGGCCCGATGGCCGGTTTCTCGGTGTGGTCGCGGGTTCGATCCGCTTCAGCTACTTTCACGAACTTTTCGGCCGCCTCTCGCTCGGCGAGCAGGACACCATCACCGTCTTTCGCAAGGATGGTCTGGTCATCATGCGGACCCCGTTCGATCTGGACGTCATCGGGCGCAATCTCAATTACTCACCTGGCATCAAGCGCGTGCTGGAGGAGCCGACCGGTTCGCTGTCGAGCCCGCGTTCGCCTGACGGCGTCGATCGCCTCTATGTATGGCGTGGCGGCACCAGTCCGCTTGTGGTTCTCGTCGGAAAGCCGTGGACCGATATTCTCGGTCTCTGGCACAAGGAAGCCTTGCAGATCGGCGCGATCATGCTCGGGCTGATCGCATTCGTCGTCGCAGGAACGTTATTCGTCGCGCGCGAAATCAGGCAGCGTGGCGCAGCCGAGGAAAAGCTCGAGGAATTGGCCACGACCGATGCGCTGACCGGACTCAGAAACCGCCGCAAGTTCGATACGGTCATCGACGCGGAATGGCGTCGCGCGCTGAGACAGCATACGCCGCTGGCGCTCCTGATGATCGATGCCGACCATTTCAAGGCGTACAATGACGCGTTCGGTCACCAGGCGGGCGACCAGGTTCTGGTCGGCATTGCGATCTGTATTTCGGATTCCGCACGGCGTGCCGAGGACTGCGCTGCGCGTTATGGCGGTGAGGAATTTGCCGTGTTGCTCCCTGGATGTTCGCCGGCGGACGCGACCAAGGTGGCGGAATCGATCAGGCTCAAGGTCGAGCAATGGTCGGACAAGCCAGGAGTGACGACCGTCAGCATCGGTGTTGCCAGCATCACGCCTGTTGTCACGATGGAATGGTCCGGTCTCGTCGAAGCGGCCGACAAGGCGCTCTACACCGCGAAACGGAACGGACGCAATCAGTCGGTTGCAGCGACGCCGGCATCACTGTCGCTGGTAGCGTAATTTTTATTTGTATCGGACGCGCCGCGCATCCGCCCTGTGGAAACGCACGCCTTCATTGTCGCCAAGACGGGTCGCGATATAACCTGCCTCGATGCAGGCCTCGCGCTGCGGCATCTTTTCATCCGGCGCACGCGCCGTGTCCCACCACGATGCGCGCTGCGCCGCGCGTGGCAATGCGGCGTCGATGATCTCTTCGATTCGCTCGAAGCTGAGCACAAACTCGATCTGGGTCTGCTGCTTCAGGTAATCGCGCAGCGCGTCATAGCTATTCACGGCGGTCAGGTCTCGAGATATTTCTTCAGGTCCGCACGCAGGCCGTCGCGCAGGTCGTCGCGCTTCATGCCGAAAGCGATATTGGCGCGGAGAAAACCTGCACGGGAGCCGCAATCGTGGCGCTCGCCCGCGAATTCCAGACCATAGAACTTCTGCGACTTCGACAGTCCGATCATGGCGTCAGTCAATTGGATTTCGCCGCCGGCGCCGCGTTCCTGGATTTCCAGAATTTTGAATATCTCGGGCTGCAGGATGTAACGTCCGGTGATGGAGAGATTGGAAGGAGCGGTGCCCTTCGGTGGCTTTTCCACCATGCCGTCGATCTCAAAAGTGTTGCCGCTGCGCTTGCCTACGCCGCAGATGCCATAGTTGTGGGTCATGTCATCGGGGACGGGCTCGACCGCGACGACGTTGGATTTCGGCCCGAGTTTTTCAGCGGCCTCTATCATTTGTTTGAGGCAGCCTGGCGAATTGAGCACCAGTTCGTCAGGCAGCACCACGGCGAAGGGTTCGTTGCCGACGATGTCGCGCGCGCACCAGACCGCATGACCGAGGCCGAGCGGCGCTTGCTGCCGCGTAAAGCTCATGGCGCCGGCTTCGGGCTGAAATTGCGCCAGCAGCTCGATTTCATTCTTCTTGCCGCGCGCCTTGAGCGTTTCATCCAGTTCGAATTGGCGGTCGAAGTGGTCCTCGATTGCGCCCTTGTTGCGTCCGGTGACGAAAACGAAATGTTCGATGCCCGCTTCCCTGGCCTCATCGACCACGTACTGGATCAGTGGCCGGTCCACGATCGTGAGCATTTCCTTCGGCATGGCTTTGGTCGCGGGAAGGACGCGGGTGCCGAGGCCGGCGACCGGGAAAACGGCTTTGCGGATTTTCATATCGGTTCTTCAGGCTGCCTTGCGAACTGGGTGGGTGCGATCGGTTGATATGTTGTTAGCTGGTTTGCAGCCGGGAACAAAGGCGGATCTGTGATGGCAGTTGACTGGCCCGCGTCGCCGACGGTGGCCGACCCGGTTCCGGGTTGATATGGCTACACGTTCGATGATGGGCAGTCTTATTCGGGAGTCATTCACATGGAATATCGGCGTCTGGGCACATCCGGCCTGTCTGTTCCGGTCCTCAGCCTTGGCACAGGCACGTTCGGCGGCAAGGGCGATTTCTTCGCGGCGTGGGGCAGCACCGATGCTACCGAGGCGCGCCGCCTGCTGGATATCTGTCTCGATTCTGGCGTCAACATGTTCGACACGGCCGATGGTTATTCCAAGGGCGAGGCCGAGACCGTGCTGGGTGCGGCGATCAAGGGCCGCCGCGACAAGGTGCTTATTTCCACCAAGGCATCGTTCCGTTTCAGCGATGAGATCAACGACGTCGGCTCGTCGCGCTTCCATCTGCTCGCTGCGGTCGACGCCGCGCTGAAGCGCCTCGGCACCGATTACATCGATCTGTTTCAGTTGCACGGGTTCGATGCCATGACGCCCGTCGAGGAAGCGCTCTCGACCTTGGACGATCTCGTGCGCGCGGGAAAAATCCGTTATGTCGGCGTCTCGAATTTTTCTGGCTGGCACATTATGAAATCGCTCGGGGTTGCCGAGAAATATGGCTATCCGCGCTACGTCGCCAACCAGACCTACTATTCGCTGATCGGCCGCGACTATGAATGGGAGTTGATGCCACTGGGACTCGACCAGGGGCTCGGCGCCGTGGTCTGGTCGCCGCTCGGCTGGGGCCGGCTCACCGGGAAAATTCGCCGCGGTCAGCCGTTGCCCGAAACCAGCCGGTTACCAGTCACGTCGGTTCGCGGCCCTCAGGTTTCCGATGAGCATCTTTACCGCGTGGTCGATGCGCTCGACGAGGTCGCGCAGGAAACTGGCAAGACCGTCCCTCAAATCGCGCTGAACTGGCTGCTGCGGCGGCCAACGGTTTCAACGCTGGTGTTTGGGGCCCGGAACGAGGAACAGTTGCGGCAGAATCTCGGCGCCGTGGGCTGGAGCCTGACAGCAGAACAGGTCGCGAAGCTCGATTCCGCGAGCGCGATGCCGATTGCTTATCCGTACTGGCACCAGCGCCAGACCTATGGCGAGCGCAACCCGCCGCCGGTATGAACCGCGACCAATTGTCCTCACTCGGCCGTGAAAAATGACCCGCCGTTAAGCCGATGGAAACCGTGACAAGGCCTCCTGATATCGGGAATACTTGCCGGATGCGGGTTAGGACATGGTCTTGATGATGCGAGTACGGATGCGCGGAATAGTAACGGTGGCGGTTGCGATGGCGCTCGCAGTGCTTGTGCTGCCCGGAGGCGCGCGCGCACAGACCTCGAATGGCGGCGGAATCCAGGGTTTTCTGGATAACATGTTCACCGGCTCGATCGGTAAGGGTGCGCAACAGGCGCCACGCAGTGGGGGCTCGGCACAAATTCAGCCCACGCCAACGCCGTCCGCAAGTTCGGCGGCATTGCCCTGGACCGGAGAGGATGGCGCGTCGGGTCATCCGTTGATGACCGCGAGCGCGATCCGCGAGGCCGCCGCGAATTTTCCAAATTGCGTTGCGGCCATGTGGCCGGACGCGGCACGCCGCCACATCACGCGCGAGAACTTCGAGCGCTTTACAGCGGGACTATCACCCGACCTGCGCATCATGGACCTGATGGATTCGCAGCCGGAATTCACCAAGGCGATCTGGGATTATCTCGATATCCTCGTCAATGACACCAGACTCGCTAGAGGTCGCGAGATTCTTGCGACCTACAAGCCGCAGTTCGATGCGGTCGAGAGAGCCTACGGCGTCGATCGTTACGCGATCGCGGCGATCTGGGGCATCGAGTCGAATTACTCGACCCAGATGGGCGATCGCAGCGTACTGCAATCGACGGCGACGCTGGCCTGCGTCGGCCGCCGTCAGAACTATTTCCGCGACGAATTTTTATCGGCGCTTGAAATTCTCAACCGCGGCGACCTGAGGCCGGAACAGATGCGCGGCTCGTGGGCAGGTGCGTTCGGTCCGACGCAGTTCATGCCGACGGCATTCAAGCGCTTTGCCGTCGATGGTGACGGCGACGGCCGCCGCGATGTGGTCGACGACCCTGCCGATCTGATCGCATCAACCGCCAACAATCTGAAAAAAGACGGCTGGCAGCCCGGCCAGACTTGGGGCTACGAGGTCGTGGTACCCCAGGGCTTCAATTACATGCTGGCCGATCGCGCCAAGGCGATGACGATCGCGCAGTGGGAGCGCATCGGTCTTAAACGCGCGGGCAACAAGGCGTTTCCTCATCCAGCCGAGCGGGCCTATCTGCTTGCGCCGGCTGGGGCCGAAGGGCCCGGCTTCCTGATGCTGCAGAATTTTCGGGTGATCATGAAATACAACCCGGCGGAAGCCTATGCGCTGGCGATCGGTCATTTTGCCGATCGGCTACGCGGCGGCGCGCCCTTCATTCAACCATGGCCCCGCCAGGAACGCGTCCTTTCGCGGGGCGAGCGGCTCGAATTGCAGCAGCTTTTGGCGCAGCGCGGTTTCTATAAAGGAACCCCGGACGGTCAATTTGGCGGCCAGACGCGGGAGGCGCTGCGCGGCTTTCAGGCCTCGATCGGCGCGCCGGCCGACGGATTTGCGTCGTCCGATGTGCTGGAACGGCTGCGGCGGCGGTAAAATCCGTCAAAAGGGTGCGGTAACCCTCCCGGAACGGTATT
This sequence comes from Pseudomonadota bacterium, assembly GCA_041691515.1. Classification (GTDB taxonomy): domain Bacteria; phylum Pseudomonadota; class Alphaproteobacteria; order Rhizobiales; family Xanthobacteraceae; genus Nitrobacter. Next base: position 14,401 of record JBEPUM010000048.1, read on the forward strand.
TCGTGGCGCCCTTGACGCCACGGGGCGATGCCCGGTTTATGGAGCAAAAGCCGCCCGCTTGCGGCCCGATTTCGCTACTATATTTGTTGTCTGAATCCCTTTGCGATCGAGCGCATGTCCACACTGAAGTCATTGCTGCGTAGATTGACTGAGCGCGCGCCGCTGATCGCGCTGGCCTTGGTGATTGCGACGCTGGTCGCGGCACCCGCGTCGGCGCAGTTTTTCAATTTCGGGTTCCAGCGCCCGGCGCAGCGTGGTGGAGGCGGCGGCTGGTTTGGCGGCGGCGACAGTAATCCGTTCTTTGCGCCGTTCCAGCAGCAAGCCCCGAAGCAACAGCGGCCGGCCGAGAATTACTCACACGCGCCGCCGCCCGAAAAACGCGACACCGCCCCCGAGCGTAATGTTCTGGTGATCGGCGATGCCATGGCCGATTGGCTGGGCTACGGTCTTGAGGACGCTTTCAACGAGACGCCCGACATGGGCGTGATCCGCAAGCACAAGACCGTGTCGGGGCTTATTCGCTATCAGCCCAAGGGCGAGCCCGCCGATTGGGTGGCCGCGGCTAAAACCATTCTCGCCAACGAAAAGCCGGATGCCATCGTCGTCATGCTCGGCCTTCACGACCGCATGTCGATCCGCGAAGCGCCGGAAAAGGACAAGGACGGCAAAGGCGCCGACAAGAAAAAAGCGGATAAGAAAGACAAGACGGAAAAGACGGATGCGGCCGATGCCACAAAGCCGGACGACAAACCGGCGGATGCCGAAGCGTCGCCCGAGGACGCCGATGGCGAGCCCACGATCGCGGCGCCGGAGAAGAGTGTGCGATCGCGTAACGGCATCGCCGAATTTCGCAGCGACCGCTGGGTCGAACTCTACAGCAAGAAGATCGAGGAGATGATCGCGGTCCTCAAGTCGAAGGGCGTGCCCGTGCTGTGGGTCGGTCTTCCCGCCGTGCGCGGCCCTAAGGCCACATCCGACATGCTGTTCCTCGATTCACTCTACCGGGATGCCGCCGGCAAGGCCGGCATCACCTATGTCGATGTGTGGGATGGCTTCGTCGACGAAGCCGGCCGCTACCTGCTGCAGGGCCCGGACTTCGAAGGCCAGATTCGCCGGCTGCGATCTTACGACGGCGTGTTCTTCACCAAGGCCGGCGCCCGCAAACTCGCGCACTACGTCGAACGCGAAATCACGCGCGTACTGGCGGCGCGATCGGGGCCGATTGCGCCGCCGAGCGAACCCGGCACGCCAGACACCGATGTCAAACCGGGACAACCCGCGCCGCGACCGCTCGCCGGACCGATCGTGCCCCTGGTGGCATCGTCGGTCGGTACCGATCAGTTGCTGGGCGGCGCTGGAACCCGCCCGGCCGCGGTCGATGCGTTGGCCGCGCGAACGCTGGTGAAAGGCGAGCCGTTGTCCGCACCTGCCGGGCGGGCCGACGATTATGTCTGGCCGCGCCGGGAAGTCGGACGCGAGCCGGCAAAGGGTGACACTCCGGTTGCGGCGGCGACACCGGACGCGACGTTGGCGACGCCGCCAAAGCCGAAAAAACCTCACCCCGCACGGCCAGCTGAGCAAGCCGGGCAGGGTGGTTTTTCCGGTTCGCGTCCTTCGCCGCAGCAGGGCCCGCGGCCTCGCGCCGAACAACGCTCGCCGGTTGGTGACGGGCCGGCTGCGTTTTTTTCGAACCTCTTTGGGCGTTGAAGCTCAGCTTTAATAACGCCAGCGCTGCCGGCGCGGCGGCCGGTTCATCAGCATGGCGAGTGCGAAGCCGACTCCGCCAGCGAGCAGAAGCGCACCGAGCGGGTTGTCCTTGACCTGTCGTGCGACTGCCCGGGTGCCCTGCTGATAGGTGTCACTGTCCAGAGCGCCCCGCGCAATGTCCGCAGCCGCGCCGCCGGCGTCCCGAACGGCATCCTTGGCCTGGCCATACAGGTTTTGCACTGTGCCGGCGGCCTCATTGGCGCGACCTGAAGCACTGGTTTTTGCATCGCCGGCGATGTCGCCAGCCGCGCCTTCAACTTTGCCGGCCACATCCTTGGCCGCGCCGACAATCCGATCCTTGTCCATCCTGCTCACTCCGCGAGATCATTCTCGAGGAATGTAACTGGCGCGGGGCGATCAGGTTCCCTGCTGCGCGCCCACGCCGCAGGATTACAGGATCAATCCGCCATCGACGACCAATGTGTGGCCGACAATGTAGGACGACAGGGGTGACGCAAGGAACAGTGCCGCGCCTGCCATGTCCTGCGGCGTGCCGAGCCGCTTTAATGGAATGTTCGCGATCGCGCCCTCCAGCCTTTTCGGATTCGCGGTCGTGACCTTCGTCATCTTGGTATCGACCAGACCCGGCGCGATGCCGTTGACGCGGATGCCATCCTCCGCCCACGCCTGCGCCAGCGTTCGCGTCAGGCCGACCGCGCCGGTCTTCGAGGCGTTGTAGGCCGGATTGCCTTTGGTGGCGTGATAAGCCGCGGTGGAGCTGACGATGATCAGCGTGCCTTTGGCGTTGCTCAGCATTGCGTGAAACCTGGTGGCGCAGGCCATCAAGCTCATCAGGTTGACTTCCATCACCCTGCGAAAGCCCTCCATCTCGAATTCGCCGCGCCGGTAGACCACTGCGCCCTGCGCCAGCACGAGGCAGTCGAGCGTGACGAACCGCGGTTCGAATTTTTCCACAGCGCCGGCGTTGCTGACGTCGAGCTGCGAATAGTTCAGCCCCGTCAAGTCGGAGCCTTCTTCGGCAGAATAATCCGAGGCGTTCGCGCGGGTGCCGCAGACATGGACCGTGGCACCGCGGGCGCGGAAGGCTTGCGCGATTCCGTTGCCGATGCCGCTGGAGCCGCCCACCACCAGCATTTGTTTCCCGGTGAAATCCAGTTCGGTCATCGGCGCACTCCTTGCGTGTTTTGTTGACCCATTTGAGAGGGAGTGTCAGCCTCAAGTCAATCGCGCGGGCCGCATCGCGCGGACTGAAACGCAGAATCGATGAGGAAACAGATGTCGGACTTCAAGCAGCTCAGCCGCTCGGTCAAGGGATTGATCGTTCTCGTTACGGGTGCTGCGAGCGGCATGGGCCGCGCCACCGCGCGCGTATTCGCGGCCGAAGGCGCGAAGGTCGCCGTAACCGATGTTTCCCCGGAAGGCGCGCAGGAAGTCACTGACGCGATCACTGCGAGCGGCGGCATCGCGAAAGCGTGGGCGCTCGATGTGGCCGATCCGCAAGCGATCACGCGCGTCGTTGGCGAGATATCATCGCATTTCGGCGGCCTCGACATCGTCGTCAACAATGCCGGAATTTCGGTGCGGCTTGCGATCGACGACGAAGGTTACGACGAGGCCTGGGGCAAGGCGATCGCCGTGATGCTGACCGCGCATCCGCGCATCATCCGCGCCGCGTTGCCGCATTTGCGAAAATCGAAATGCCCGCGCATCGTCAACATCGCCTCCACCGAGGCGCTGGGCGCGACCGCGCTGCACAGCCCTTACTCGGCGGCGAAGGCTGGCGTCACCGGGCTGACGCGTTCGCTCGCGGTGGAATTGGGCCGCGACGGCATCACCGTGAACTGCATCTGTCCTGGCCCGATTGCAACCGGCATGACCTCGCGCATCAGCGACGAGCACAAGGCAATCTATGCCAAGCGCCGCACCGCGCTCAATCGTTACGGCGATCCTGAGGAGATCGCGCACATGACGCTGAGTTTGTGCCTGCCGGCGGCGTCGTTTTTGACCGGCGCGGTGATTCCTGTCGACGGCGGGCTGATGGCGCGAAACGCATAACTGCCAGCGCGGCAACGCGTTGACATCGCCGATGTCCGGAGTAGTTTTTTGCCAAACACGCATGACTACGAGGAAACCGCTATGGCGCTCAGTATCCGAAAACTGCATCCGCATTTCGTCGGCGAGGTCAGCGGTGTCGATCTCCGCAAAGCCCTGACGCCGGACGAGGCTCGCGCCATCGAAGCCGGCATGGACGAGTATGCGGTTCTCGTGTTTCACGGCCAGGACATCACGGACGACCAGCAACTGATCTTCGCGCGCAATTTCGGCGAGCGGGAAAACGCGCGCGGCGGCACCGTGACCAAGAAGGCGGACTATCGGCTGACGTCCGGCCTCAACGACGTCTCCAATCTCGGCAAGGACGGCAAGCCGCTTGCCCGCGACCACCGCACCCATCTGTTCAATCTCGGTAACTGCCTGTGGCATTCCGACAGTTCCTTCCGGCCGATCCCGGCAAAGTTCTCGCTGCTGTCGGCGCGCGTGGTCAATCACAAGGGCGGCAATACCGAATTCGCGGACATGCGCGCGGCCTATGACGCGCTCGACGCCGACACAAAAGCCGAGATCGCGGACATGATCTGCGAGCACTCCTTGATGTTTTCGCGCGGTTCGCTCGGCTTCCTCGATTACACCGATGAGGAAAAGGAGATGTTCAAGCCGGTGTTGCAGCGCCTCGTGCGCACCCATCCGGTGCACGGCCGCAAGTCGCTGTATCTGTCGTCGCATGCGGGCGCGATTCAGGGCATGAGCGTGCCGGAAGCCCGCGTGCTGCTGCGCGACCTCACCGAACACGCGACCCAGCCGAAGTTTGTCTATGTCCACACATGGACGCTGCATGACCTCGTGATGTGGGACAATCGCCAGACCGTGCATCGCGTGCGGCGTTACGACCAGTCGCAGCCGCGCGACATGCGCCGCGCTACGGTGGCCGGCACCGAACCCACGGTGCAGCAGCAGGCCGCGGAGTAGGGCGCTTCGCTTTATCTCTCCCGCTTGCGGGGAGAGGTCGCGCATCTTCTGCACGGGTGAGGGGCTTTCTCACATGCATCGCCGTCATTGTTGTTGCGGTCGTCGCCCCTCACCCGGAGACATCGCTTCGCTTCGTCTCCGACCTCTCCCCGCAAGGGCGGGGCGAGGTGAAGCCACGCGAGGCCGTTTTTCCGATTCAATTGTCAAACAGCCCGGCAATTCTATCGCCCACGCCTCCGCAATCCCGCGCGCGAAAAGCGCCGAGGTTTTGCTTTCGCTTCTTTCCCCTCGAAAGGTGAGGGGCGACGGAGCGCCGAAAGGCGCGCCTTGGTAGTTGTGCCGCAGCGTGATCTCCGGATCGCCGGAGAGCAGAGGCCGCGGAAACGCCTTCCGGCGCTCCGTCACGCAGACAAGTTCACGCTCTCGCGTAAACCTGACTACTCGCGGCGATTTTGGGCCCGAGGGATCGTGCTTCCGGGCAAAGGCGCGAGCGACGTGATGCCCGCCATCCCGCGGATTTCTCCGCGTTCGCCTTCTGCCTCGTCCAGCCAGCTTGTGGCAGAGCCTCGTAGTAGGCCCGGACGATGACCCCCGGCCCCCCGGACGTGTGCTTGCGAGGCACAACGCGCAGGCGCCGCATCTAGCCGGCTTAGGGCGCTTGCCCCATTCCGGCCAGCGACAAGATTCACCCGAAGGCGAACCTTTCGCTCTGTCCCGCTTCCGAACGCCTCATGAAGCGCCCCTCACGGACAGGACGGAGGGATAATAAGGGCGCTAGACAGACCGGGGATAAGGAATCCAAAAAATTTCAGGAGCAGGCAAGCGGCGACCTCACCTCACTCCCCCAATTGCCCCTTGTAATCGTCAAGCACGCCTTGCACGCGGTAACAGCTTGCGGCGTCGGGCGTGAACGTCATCCATCGTTTGTCGGTGTCGATGAAGACCTGACCGTCCTTCTCGCCGCGTGCGCGGCCGGCGGCGATGTGGGTCTTGTCGGATTTCGAGAGATAAGGGTCGAGCGCTCCGAGCAACTCGTCGGTCTGGCCCGGCGTGATCAGGTTCTCGGCTTCGCAACGTATGGCTGCGGCGAAGAAGGAACCGGCGCTGATCGCGACGCGGCGCGACATCGCGTGCGCCGACAGCGGCGCGATGACGGCGATCAAGAGTAGTCCCCAACGCGATGCCGTCACTGATTCACTGTCCCCATCGTTGCGATGACAGTAACGCGACAAGCGCTGCGATCAATTCACACTTCGTCTCTGTGCACGGTTGAACTGCGTCATTGCAGGTGACATTGCCATCACCAGACAACATTCGTCATGGCCGGACTTGTTCCGGCCATCCACGTCTTGGATTTCACGTGCGGATTAAGACGTGGATGCCCGGCATGAAGCCGGGCATGACGGTCGTAAATGCAGCGCCGCGCTCAGCGCGGCAGGGTGGTGGTTCCCATCAGCACCTGATCGATGGCGCGGGCGCAGAGGCGTCCTTCGCGGATCGCCCACACGACGAGCGACTGGCCGCGGCGCATGTCGCCGGCCGAAAACACTTTTGGCACCGAGGTCTGGTAATCGCTGGTGTTGGCGCGAACGTTGCCGCGCTGGTCGAGATCGAGGCCGAGCGTCTTGAGCAGGCCCTCGTGCACCGGATGCACAAAGCCCATCGCCAGCAGCACGAGATCGGCATCGAGTTCGAATTCACTGCCTGCGATCGGCTGGAACTTGTCGTCGACATGGACGCAGTGCAATTTCTTCACTTGGCCGTCGTGGCCTGAAAACTTCTGCGTCAGCACGGCGTAGTCACGCGTCGCGCCTTCGGCCTGGCTCGATGACGTCCGCATCTTCAGCGGCCAGTTCGGCCAGGTCAGCGCCTTGTTCTCGTGCTCGGGCGGCGCCGGCATGATCTCGAGCTGCGTCACCGACTTCGCGCCCTGCCGGAACG
>JBEPUM010000049.1:0-20825 GCA_041691515.1 Pseudomonadota bacterium
TCGGCGCGGGCCTTCTGATCTCCGGCATGACGCAGCCGGACAAGGTGCTCGGCTTTCTCGATTTCTTCGGCGCGTGGGATGCAACGCTGGCATTCGTGATGGCGGGCGCGGTCGCTGTGACATCAGCAGGCTACGCTCTGGCGCGGCGGCGCGGCCTGCCGCTGTTTGCAGCCAAACTGCAATGGCCCGCACGTAGCGACATCGATGCGCCGCTGATTGCAGGCGCTGCTCTGTTCGGCATCGGCTGGGGACTGATCGGCCTGTGTCCGGGTCCGGCGCTGGTCAATCTCGCGGGAGCAAGCGAACCTGTGATCGTCTTCGTGATTGCAATGGCTGCGGGAATGGCCGGACACGATCTCTGGCGCGCGCGCAACATATCCGCCCCGGCGGAAACACCGGTACGCGCCGACGGATAGAACCGCGCGGGGCCGTTCCACCTTCCGGCTTGCCTGCGCGCCTTCTGCTGATAACCTCTGCGACAATCAAAACAGAACAGAGGAAGTCTGCCCATGCCCTTGCTCCAGAATCAACTCGCCGTCGTCACCGGAGCAGGTTCAGGGATCGGGCGCGCCATTGCGCTGGGATATGCCCGCGAGGGCGCACGCGTCGTGCTGCTCGACACCGACGAGAGCGCGGCAACTGAGGCCGCCAAGGAAATCGCCGCGGCTGGCGGCACGGCGGCGAGCTTCGTACTGGATGTGCGCCGGCGCGAGGATTGCGCGGCCGTCGCGCAAAAGATCGCCGGGATAGGTCCCGTATCGATTCTCGTCAACAACGCCGGCATCGTCCGCCGCAACGGCATGACAGGCGCGGACGCAGATGTCATCAAGGACTGGCAGGACGTGATCGACGTCAACCTCAACGGCGTCTTCAACGTGACGCACGCGTTTCTCAAACCGCTGCGTGAAACCAAAGGGCGCATCGTTAATATCGGATCGATCCAGTCGTTCGTGCATGTGCGCACGCCGAGTTCGCCCGCCTACACCGCCTCCAAGCACGGCGTACTCGGCTTCACCCGCGCGCTCGCCGCCGAACTCGGCAAGGAGGGCGTTCGCGTCAATGCTATCGGCCCCGGCTTCATCGCCACGCCATTGAATGCCAATGCGCGCGCGACTAATCCGGAACTGGTCAAGAGCTTTATGGATCACACGCCGCTCGGGCGGCCCGGCACCGCGGAGGACATTGTCGGACCGGCGATCTTCCTTGCCTCCGACCTCTCGTCGTATGTCACCGGCTCAATCGTGATGGCCGACGGCGGCTATCGCGCAATCTAACCGAGCCCGCGCTGCATCATGTTCAACTCCTGCGCGCATTCGACGTGGCAGCGACAAATCGCTCCGCAGGTTTCGCAGGGAACCCGGGGGATATTAAGAATCTGGTAACCATATGGTCACAGGCTTTTAGCGGGGAAATGGGGGTCTCATTCCAGTCTGCTTCGGCAGACTTCGGGAGGACTGATGACCCAGGATTTGCAAACCCGGACGGAAAGCCCGCAATCCGATTCGGCCGCACTTGCACCGAACGCGGTGATCCCGCTGTTGATCGGGTCGACCGTCACCGAAGTCGAACAGGAACTCGTGCTGCAAACGCTGGCGCGATGCGACGGCAACCGCACCCGCGCAGCCAGATTGCTGGGCGTATCGGTCCGCACGCTGCGTAACAAGATACGTCAGTATGCGGCAGGCGGGTTCGACGTGCCCGAGAGCGGCCAGCCTTGACGCGCAGCGCGCAGTCGCGTCCGGCCTGATCTTGTCGAACAGTTATCGGCGCGGACACTGCCGGTAGCCGAACTTGTCGATGATGTCGGCACCGGAGATGGTGTGAAACGCCAGCGTATCCATGTAGTGATTGTCCATCACGTACTGGCGCAGTTTTGGATTGTAGGCGCCCAGCATCCGCTGGGTCGATGCCATGTTAATGCGGCGCTGGCGATCATGGCCCGAGTGAAACAACAGACGCGCGCTGCGCTCGACGCAAACGTTACGCACGCCGAGAAACATCGTGCACAGCGACTGGCAATGTCCCTTGATGCGAAACAGTTCGCCGCTCGCATTGGCGCGGTCGATTTCCGGCTGAAAATCCTTGAACCACCCACCCATGCCGAATTTTTCCGAGGTCGCTGCGGAGGCGGCTGACGTCGCCAGACAGATTCCCGCCAGACAGAGAGCGCCGACCAGACACGACAGGTATTTCATCTTACGCCTCCCATAATGCCGGAAACCCGGCGTTCTCAGCCAAAACGTACGCGATTGCGCTCGCGCGCCTTCTCCGCTTCGACGTCACGGTCGCGCGCAGGCGCCTGCGTGTGCAGCGACGCCAGCAGATGATGCGCGGCATGCGCGACGTCATGGACGGCGCGATCGAACGCCGCCTGATTGGCGGCCGACGGCTTGTTGAAACCGGAAAGCTTGCGCACGAATTGCAAAGCCGAGGCGTGGATTTCGTCGTTTGTCGCTGGCGGCTCGAAGTTAAACAGCGTCTTGATGTTGCGGCACATGAGTTACTCCTCGGGCTCGTCTCCTCGCGAGTAAGGATTATAACCCACCGCCATCCCCGCCGCTACCGGTCGCAAGCCCGCCTCACTTGCGCTTTCAAAATCACAGCCAGAACCAGAGGCCGCGCCTGCCGCAAAGCAAGGTGATCCACATCAGTGCAGGCCAGGTCACGACGATAAAGAGATCGCCGACCACTGTGTGGTGCCAGTCTCCCGCGGGGAAGAAGCGGTCGAGACTGGCGTGAAGGCAGGCGGTCGCGAGGCCGGTCAACACCCACAGAACGATGTAGCCAAGCCGGCGCGGCCATTTTTGATTTGCCGTCATGGCCAAAGCCCCAACGAGTCCCACAGCCTCAGCCGGATCGAATAGCGCAGCGCGAGCGTGAACACCGGCCACGTCCCGAACACGACAAGCGTTCCAAACAAATCGTGGTAAGGCCCTTGCGGAATCGAGGGAGCGACGTGATGGAGAACCAGAAGGCTGGCGAGGCCGCCAAGCAGGATCAGCCCTGCCCATAGCAGCAGCAGCATCCCTGCCAAGATCGCGCGCTGACAACAGTTGCCGGGCATTACGCTCACCGCCGATCGAGAGGATCGATGGCGGGGTCGTTGCCTGACAACAATCTGGCGCGGCGAAAGAACCAGCGCATTCCAAGATACCAAAAGGTGCCGCCGATACCGCCGCATACTGTCAGGATGATCATGTTGGCGGGCTCGAACTCGCCGCTCCACAGGATCATGAACGCGATCCAGAAGACCGCGAAAACGACCGAGCCGAGTTTCAGTCGGGTCAAAGGCTGCATGATGTCTCCAGCGCATGGATGAATCTGCGGGCACCATGGGTCGCGTGTGCGCGGCACACCGTGACGTGCGTCACGCCATGCGGGATCGGCTAACCGCAAACCGCTTGTCAACGGCGCACGGCGTGACTCGTTGAACCGCTTTGATCCGCACGCCTCGGCTCTCACGAATACTTTGATTGTCGGCAAAATCTCGCGCGTTCCCGTAGTACGCGCCGACATGCTATAGCTCTGCTCAATCAAGAACAACGACAGGGAGCAGACATCATGAGAGCGCTTCGGATCATCGCGTCGGCCATTTTTGCAGCGGCTCTTGCCTCCATTTCATACGCGGCGACGGCGGCCGATTATCCCGCGCCGAAACAGGGCGACTGGATCGCAAAGAATTTCAAATTCCACACCGGCGACGTGATGTCCGAACTGCGGCTGCACTACACCACGATCGGCGAGCCAACCGGCCAGCCGATTCTGGTGCTGCACGGCTCCGGCGGTTCGGCCGCGAGCATGCTGACGCCGGCTTTCGCCGGTGAACTGTATGGCCCCGGCCAGCCGTTCGACGCCTCGAAATACTACATCATCATTCCCGACGGCATCGGCCACGGGAAATCGTCAAAACCATCGGACGGCATGAAGACCGCGTTCCCGAAATACGACTACGACGACATGGTGGTCGCGCAATATCGGTTGCTGACCGAGGGTCTCGGCGTCAAGCATATCAGGCTCATCATCGGCAATTCGATGGGCGGGATGCAGACCTGGCTTTGGGGCGAGAAATATCCCGCCTACATGGACGCGCTGGTGCCGATGGCCTCGCAGCCGACTGAAATGGCGGCGCGCAACTGGATGCTGCGGCGGATGATGCTGGAAACCATCCGCAACGACCCCGCCTACAATAACGGCAACTACACCTCACAGCCGCCGATGATGAAATACGCCGTCGCAGCATTCGGCATCGCCACCGGTGGCGGCACCCTCTCCTACCAGATGCTGGCGCCGACGGCCGAGAAAGCTGACAAGCTAGTGGACACACGGCTGGCAGTTCAGGTGAAGGCCGACGCCAATGATTTCCTCTATCAGTGGGACGCCTCGCACGACTTCAATCCGTCCGCCGATCTGGAGAAGATCGAAGCTACGGTGCTCGCGATCAACGCCGCGGACGACGAGCGTAACCCCCCGGAGACCGGTGTGACCGATGCCGCGATGAAACGGATCAAGAATGCGCACATGTTCCTGATCCCGGCCAGCAATGAGACGCGCGGGCATCTCACCACCGGCAGCGCGAAATGGTACAAGCAGCAATTGCAGGATTTGTTGAATACGGCTCCGCCACGGACGAATGAAACCGCCGAAGCGATGCCGCGCGGCGTGAAACCGTAACGGCCCAACATCGTATCTGCTTCATGCCTGAACATGCGGACGGCGGGGCGGACAATACCAGACAGTCGCCGGGAGACCCATTTTCCCGGCGGCGCGCCATCATGCGCTGGATTCTCGCGGCGTTTTTTATCGCGGCAGGTGTCGCACACCTGAGGGCACCGGACGTGCTGCTTTCGATCACGCCGTCGTGGGTGCCGTTTGCGCCGCAGGTCATTTTCGTGACGGGTTTGTGCGAGATCGCAGGATCGATCGCGCTCGTCACCGGCTATTTCCGTCACGCCGCGGGCATCGCGCTGGCGCTTTATGCGCTGTGCGTCTGGCCGGCAAATTTCAAACACGCGATTGATGCCATCAGCATTCCGCATATCACCAACAGCTGGCTCTATCATGGCCCGCGGCTGGCGTTTCAGCCGGTCATCATCTGGTGGACGCTGTATTGTTCAGGCGTCATCGACTGGCCGTGGCGACGGACCGGCGACCGGTAGCGGGCAGCCCTGCGCGGTGGTAGATTGACCGCATTGTCATTCCCGCGGAGCGACCGATGACCAACCTCACCTCCGGCGATCTTGCCACGATCTACCCAGCACCGACGCCCCGCGTGATCGCAAAGGTACGTCCCGCGATCGATCGGCATGCCCGAAAATTCATCGAGATGTCGCCGTTCTGCGTGCTCGCCACATCAGGGGCGGATGGCCGCGCCGATGCCTCGCCGCGCGGCGGCAATCCCGGCTTCGTGCATGTGATCTCAGATTCGCAACTGATGCTGCCCGATCGATCCGGCAACAACCGCATCGACAGCTTCAAAAACATCACGGCCGGTGCGGGCCATCTGCAACTGATCTTCTTCGTGCCCGGCATCGATGAGACCTTGCGCGTGACCGGCACCGGCAAATTGTCGGCCGACCCAGTTCTGCTCGCGGCCATGGAGGAATTCGGCAAGCTGCCCCGCGCAGCGCTGAGTATCGCGGTGAGCGAAGCCTATTTTCACTGCGGCAAGGCGTTGATGCGATCAAAATTATGGGCGCGCGATATCCAAGTGGAGCGCGACGTGATGCCGAGCGTCGCTGCCATCATCCACGACCAGACCGGGCTCGGTGAACCGGAGTCGCAAGCCGATATCGTCGCGCGCTACCAGACGCAGCTATAAGGACATAATTTCGAGACTCGCGTTGAACGCGAGTGGCATCTCGCGACACTAACAGCCATGATTGGACAATGGCTGTCACGCATCTGGCCCTCTCGACCTTCCGCACGACACGACAGTAGCTATCTTCCGCTGGATAAAAACCCTGCATGGCACGAGATGCGCCGATACGATGGCATCGTCCGCGCGGCGAGCGACGCCGCGCTGGCCGATGCGCCCGCGGATCTTCCGCCCATTCGCGACCGCAATCTCGGCACCAGCGTTGGGCCGATCCACGGCGTCGCGTGCTACGTGTTTGAGACCGATGCGGACCTCGCGCTGGCAACCCGGCGCCAATTGACGGACTGGCTAACGGAGGCAACTAAGCATCAGCTTCTGCTGCACGGCTATCCCGCCTACGTCATCGACCACTTCGACGTCTCGTTCGTTTCGCACGAAGAGATCGTCCGCAAGGCCGGCGGCAACTACCATCATTACTTCAACTAGCGCTCGGCGTGCCAGGCGTCTTGGGGCCGCGAAAATTTGCGACGCACCCTCGCACGGGCTCTTGCGTACTTCCCGCATAGGTTGCAAACTGGTGCTCGGGTCTGGGGAGACGCGTCGTGCGGTTTGTGGCGTGGGTGCTGGTGACGTTGATGCTGGGCGCGTGCAGCAACCGCGATCCCTATGTGACGTCCGCCGGCGAGGCCTCTTCAGGTAACTGGAAGATCGCGCGCCAGGTCGACAAGGTCACGCAAACCGAATTGCCCAGTGCCAGCGTGCGCGCGATGGCGTCAAACACCTACGCGGCAAACGCCAGCGGATCGCTGCTGCAAATCACATGCTTCGACAAGCAGCCGATCGTCCGCTTCGCATTCGAATTCAAGATTGGCACAAGCAAGGATACCATTCTCGGCTACCGCTTCGACGACAAACCGGGCCACGACAGCGTGGCGGCGCGTGTCGTGGCGGGAGAAGTCTCGATGATCATCGACAATCCGGTCGCGGTCGCGGAATTCGTCAACGAGATGACGGGCTCGCAAAAACTGTATCTCCGTATCCGCTCAATGGCGCTCGGCCGCACCACGGCCGAATATCCGCTCGACGGCTCGGCCGCCGCCGTTCAGGCAGCGTTCGCCGGATGCCCGGTGATGGTGGCGCAGATGAAGAAGCGCACCTCGTAGATCGAGACTTCCGGTCGCCGGTTCCACCGCGCCGCACGCGCTTGCCGTCGCGAGCGTGCCCTCCTATGAACACCGGACTGTTTCATCGTTCCGCGCATGCAGGTCCACGCGCGACCCTTAATTACAGGCGCTTTTCTTCATGACACCGAACCCGACAGCCCCGACAGCCCCGACAGCCGAACGCCGGCCGCATCCGTCCACGCACCACGGCATCACCGTGACGGATGATTATGCGTGGCTCAAGGACGCGAACTGGCAGCAAGTGCTGCGCGAGCCGTCGTTGCTGGCGCCAGACATCCGTAGCTACCTCGAAGCCGAGAATGCCTATTCGAACTCCCTGCTCGCGGATACCGAGCCCCTGCAGAAACAACTCGTCGCGGAAATGCGCGGCCGCATCAAGGAAGACGATTCCTCCGTTCCCTCGCCGGATGGTCCGTTCGCCTATCTCTCGAAATACCGCGAAGGCGGCCAGCACCGGATGATCGGCCGCCAGCCGCGCGACGGCGGCGATGCCAGGTTTCTCATCGACGGCGATGCGCTGGCCGACGGCAAGAAGTTTTTTCAACTCGGTGATCTCAGGCATTCGCCCGATCATCGCCTCGAGGCGTGGAGCGCCGACGATCGCGGGTCGGAATATTTTACGATTCGCGTGCGCAACTGGGACAGCGGCATCGACCTCCCCGACGTGATCGAGGAGACCGACGGCGGCGTGGTCTGGCGCATGGATTCGCAGGCGTTCTATTACGTCAAGCTCGACGACAATCACCGACCGATGCAGGTCTACCGCCACCAGCTCGGAACACCGCAGTCCGACGACGTGCTGGTGCATCAGGAAGCGGACAGCGGCTGGTTCACGCACATTCATGAGAGCGCCAGCGGGCGCTTCTGCGTGATCGCGGGCGGTGATCACGAGACCTCCGAGCAATGGCTGATCGACCTCAGCGCCTCCGACGCAAAACCGCGCCTTGTCGCCGCGCGCAAGGACGGCGTGCAGTATTCGATCGCCGATCGCGGCGATGAGCTGTTCATCCTCACCAACGCCGACGATGCCATCGATTTCAAGATCATGGCCGCGCCGCTGGCGTCGCCGCAACGCGCAAAATGGCGCGACCTGATTCCCTATCGTCCGGGTACCTATGTGCTCGACCTCGAAGTGTTCGCGGGCCACATGGTGCGGCTGGAACGCGCCAACGCGCTGCCTTCGATCATTATCCGCGATCTCGCAACCGGTGCAGAGCACGCCATCGCATTCGACGAGGCTGCCTACTCGCTTGACACCATGGGCGGTTACGAATTCGACACCACAAACCTGCGCTTCAGCTATTCGTCGATGACGACACCGGCCGAAGTGTTCGATTACGACATGGTCAGCCGCGAACGGGTGTTGCGCAAGCGGCAGGAAATCCCGAGCGGCCACGATCCTGCAAACTACGTCACCACGCGCATCATGGCGAAGGCGCATGACGGCTCCGAAGTGCCGGTATCGATCCTGCATCGCCGCGATCTCGTTCGCGACGGCAAGGCGCCGCTGCTGCTCTACGGCTACGGCTCCTATGGAAGTTCAATGCCGGCCTCGTTCTCTCCCAATCGCCTCTCCCTCGTGGACCGCGGCTTTGTCTATGCCATCGCGCATATTCGAGGCGGTGCGGAAAAAGGCTGGGGCTGGTATCTCGACGGCAAGCGCGACAAGAAGACCAACACGTTCGACGATTTCGCCGCCTGCGGTCGCGCGCTGATCGCGTCGAACTACACGTCGGCGAAACATATCGTCGGCCATGGCGGCAGCGCCGGCGGCATGCTGATGGGTGCGGTCGCCAACCGTGCCGGCGAATTGTTCGCAGGCATCGTCGCGGAAGTGCCGTTCGTCGATGTGCTCAACACCATGCTCGACGACACGCTGCCGCTGACGCCGCCGGAATGGCCGGAGTGGGGCAATCCGATCACGAGCGAAAAGGATTTCCGCACCATCCTGTCCTATTCGCCCTATGAGAACGTCGCGGCAAAGGACTACCCCGCAATCCTCGCGATGGGCGGCCTCACCGATCCGCGTGTGACTTACTGGGAGCCTGCGAAGTGGATCGCGCGGCTGCGTGCCACCATGACATCAGGCGGGCCGGTGCTGTTGCGGACCAACATGGGCGCGGGACACGGCGGCGCGTCGGGCCGCTTCGACCGGCTGGACGAGGTCGCGCTCGCCTATGCCTTTGCGTTATGGGCGGTGAACCGAGATCGGGCGCAGGCGGCCTGACGACGGGCGCAAAAAAAGCCGGCGCACAAGAGCGAGCCGGCTTTTGATTAGGCCGAACGTATCGATTAGTCGTGATCGAGTTCGCCGATGTGCTTCTGCGAATAAAGCTCGACGCCGATCTTCTTGACGAGATCGATCTGGGTTTCGAGGAAGTCGATATGGCTTTCCTCGTCCTTCATCAAACTCTCGAAGATGTCGCGCGTGACGTAATCCTTCGCCGCATGACAGTGGGTCGCGGCCTTCTCGTAGAGCGCGCGCGCCGAATATTCCGCCTTGAGGTCGCAATCCAGCACCTCCTTGACGTTCTGGCCGATGTGCAAGGGATCGAGCACCTGCATGTTCGGGAAGCCGTCGAGGAAAATGATGCGGTCGATCAGCTTGTCGGCGTGCTGCATCTCCTCGATGGACTCCGCACGCCATTTCTTGGCGAGATCCTTGAGGCCCCAGTTGTCGAGCAGGCGGTAGTGCAGCCAGTACTGGTTGACCGCGGTCAGTTCGTGGCGGAGCGCCTTGTTCAGGAAATCGATAACTTTTGGATCGCCCTTCATGGCGTCGCTCCTGTTTATGTTTGACGGTTCTGGGCTGGCCAACTTGGCTGCCGATCTAGTTTAGAACACTTCTAAATCAGATCGGACACGGCGACAATCCCCAACAGCGCTGGACAGCCATCCGCCCCGTTTTATCGACATTGGAGATTGGAATAGCGCGAAACTGGCCGTCAGGCGGCAATATCGGCCTGGACCGGTGCGATTTCAGCGTGAATAGCGGTATGAGGGCAACCGGCGCAGCATTCCCGCGCACAGGCGCCCAGCGCTTCGGTGATGATCTTCTTGATGGTCCGTGCGCAGCGCCCGCATTCGGCGCTGCACCCGAGGCATCCGTAAACCTGCTTGGCCGAACGCGGCAGGTCGTCCGTTGCGGTGACGGCAGAGCGGACGTCGTGATCGGTCAATACGTTGCAGGAACAAACGATCATGAAAACTGGCGGGCCCGGTTACGATGCGCAGATACGGATATTGGACCGCCCCACGAAGCGCAAAGGGAAAACCGGCTGTTTCAAGCTATTCCAAACTGGCGCAGCTCCGAGGCGGTCTGCGGCCGTAACCGCATTGCAGGGCGCGCGCCGGGCATTCGGGGTATCCCGCAACACTTTGAAACAACCGCTCAAAATCGCCTGGATCGTGGCGGGATTCGGCTCGATTTGTTCATTGATCGTTCAACCTGATTATGAAACTTTTGAGCTGACAGACCGGTATATTGCTGTCGGTTGATGCAAGAGGAAGGTGAGCCATGAAGAGAACATTGATGGCACTTGCTGCTGCGGCGACGCTAGCCGTTTCGTCCCTGGCTGCGCCTGCTCCGGCCCATGCCCAACGCGGCGTTGGCGCTGCGATCGCGGGGGGCCTGATCGGCGGCGCGCTCATCGGCGGGGCGCTGGCCGGCCCCGGCTATTACGGACCCGGTTATTACGGTTACGGTCGGGGGTACTATGGACCCGGCTACGGCTATTACGGCGGCCCAGCTTACGTCGCGGCTCCCGGTTGCTACTGGCAGCGCCAGCGCTTCTGGGATGGCTACGGCTGGCGGATGCGGCGCGTCCGGGTGTGCGGCTGATCCCGCAACGTCAGATTTAACGAATCAGCCTTCGGATTGTACTATCCTGTACTTTCCGGAGTGCTGCTTGCGATGGCCTGAAAAAGCCGTTTTTTCAGGCAAGTGACTTACCAACGTTTACGTCAGTTGATCGTGGGCGCTAGCAAGTGAGAGACGACAGTCGGCTTGAACGACGTCATGTGAGTTGCCCTAACCCCTGCGCCCGACTGTGGCGCTATCCTTCAGGAGAGACCCCAAGATGAAGAAGACAGTTTTTGCCCTCCTCGCGGTGGCGACGATTGCGGTTGGATCGGTCGCGACCGCGCCGCAGGCAGAGGCCCGCGGTGGCGCGGTTGCAGCCGGCGTGCTCGGCGGTCTGGTCGGCGGCGCCATCATCGGCGGCGCGATTGCCAACAGCCGCCCGGCTTATGCCGAGCCGGCACCGGTCTATGTGGACGAGCCGCCCTGCCGCATGGTGCGCGAGAAGTTCTGGGACGGCTACGGCTGGCGCTTCCGCCGCGTTCGGGTTTGCGATTGATCCGAACGGCCTGACCAATTGAAATGGAAAACCCGGCTTCGGCCGGGTTTTTCTTTGGGCTCATGCCGCGCATCTGCCCGGCGCGGTTTCTTTCCCGGAATCCGTTTCGCTCGAAAAAACCTTCTAATGCGCGGCGTTCATCGCGCGCAGCACCGCCTCGCTCGGCCAGCAATCCACCTTGAGACCGGCCGACTTCTGGTAGGCGCCGAGCGCCGCGCGCGTCAGCATCCCGGCCTTGCCGTCGATCTTGTCCTTGTACAAACCGATCCGGGTCAGATGACGCTGCATCGCTTCGACGTCGCGGCTGCGCAGCTGCGTCGAGGCCGACCACGGCGTCGCAAACGGCAGCGGACTGTTCATGCGATCGGCCAGATGGCCGACGAACAACACATACAAATCCGAGAAATTGTATTCCTTGATGACGAAGTAGTTCTTCGTGGTCAGGAACGCCGGGCCGTAAGTCCCCTCCGGCTGCAGCAGCGACGCCGGCTGCGCCCGCTCCGCCGCGCTCAGCTTTTGTCCGCGCACCGGCACAAACCCCTCGCGTAGCCATTCGCCGATCGGCTTCGTCACCTCCGGCACGCCCACGGTGCAATCAGCCTTCACTGGCGCGCGTACTTCGTAGGCCCAGCGGACCCCACGCTGCCAGCCCTTGTTGACGAGCTGTTGCGCCGCCGACGCCAGCGCATCGGGCACCGACGTCCAGATATCGACACGGCCGTCGCCATCGAAATCGACACCGTGCTTGGCGAGCTCGGACGGCAGGAATTGCGTCAGTCCGGTGGCGCCGCCCCACGACGCACGGAAATTCTTGCGCGACACATCTCCCTGCTGCAGCAGCACCAGTCCGTCGATGAACTCGGTACGATATTGATCCTTGCGGCGGCCGACATAGGCCTGCGTCGTCAGCACGCGCATCGCATCGTATGGCAGCGCATAGCGGCCGTAATCGGTTTCGCGGCCCCAGATCGCAAGGATGATCGGCGCGGGCACGCCAAAGCGCTTTTCGATCGCGTTCAACGTCGGACGATACTTCTGCAGCAAGCGCTGCCCTTCGTCCGCCAGCCGCGCGATGCTCTTTTCCTTGATGTAATCCGCCGGCACCTGGACGAACTCGGCCTGCGACGGCGCACCGGTCGCAGGCCGTCCGGGCAGGATCAGGTCGGGCAATTTGTAGTCCGGTTCCAGTCCTGCAGTCACAGAGTCAAAAGTCGCTCGCGAGACACCGGCCCTCTCGGCGTCGGGCCAGAGCGAAGCGATGAAGCGCGTGAAGCCGGCATCGGCTGCCTGTACCGGCGACGCGCTAAAGCCAGTGGCAATCGCCAGCGTCACCGCGATCACCTGCAGCATCCGGCGCAAGGCGTCCCTGCCCGGCATCGCCGCCATGGTCAATGCTCCGCCTTACGGTGCGCCGATTCCATCGACTCGCTCGAGATGCGGTCGACGTAGGCAATACCGATCGCCGATAGAATGAACACGACATGGATGATGGTCTGCCACATCACGCCGGTTTCGGAATAGCCCGTGGTCCGTGCCGTACCGCCCAGGTTTCCGGCCTCGATGAAGGTGCGCAGCAAGTGGATCGAGGAAATGCCAATGATCGCCATCGCGAGCTTGATCTTGAGCACGCTGGCGTTGACGTGGCTGAGCCACTCCGGCTCGTCGGGATGGCCTTCAAGATTGAGCCGCGACACGAACGTCTCGTAGCCGCCCACGATAACCATCACCAGCAGGTTCGAGATCATCACCACATCGATCAGGCCCAGTACCGCCAGCATGATCTGCTGTTCGGTGAAGTCGAAGGAGTGCCCGATAAGATGCCATAACTCCTTCAGAAACAGGACGACATAAACACCCTGGGCAATGATCAAGCCCACGTAGAGCGGCAGCTGCAGCCAGCGCGACGAGAAGATCAGCATTGGCAGCGGGCGCAACGCGACCGCGACCGACTTGGGAGGCCGCGGCGTTTCTGGCGTCATGGACATGTTGAATTCTCATCATGATGGGAGGAGCGTTCTATCCGTCGCACTGTGACTGAATCGAGACAACAGGCCGCGGCAAAACGCAGCGCTAATCCCGCGCAGCATAGCGTGATTCACCGTGTTCGCGATATGCGGGAGGTTCGATGCTTCGGCGCAGCGATGGTCGGCGGACCTTCAGTCCGGATGGACTTGGAATATCCTACTTGACCGCCACCACGAAGAAGCGCGGGAATCGCAGGATCACCTTGCCATCGACCTGCGCCGGATAGGCGGCGGCGATGCGGGCGGTATATTCGCGAACGAATTCCTTCCGGTCGGCCGGCTCGAGCGGATCGACGAATGGCTTCAGACCTGTCCCTTTGACCCATTCGACGATCGCGGCCGCGTCCGCGAGGACATGATTGTAAATGGTGTGCCACATGTCGATGCGCTGGCAGAGCGGCCGTAGCGCGTCGTAGTAGGCACCCGGTTTCGGCAGCACGTCCCGGGCGCGCGCGGCGTCCGCAAGGGTTTGTCGCCACGGCCCAGCATGGGCTACCTCGCGCATCATCACGTGACTGGGCTCGTCGAGATTGTCCGGCATCTGGACCGCCAGCACGCCGCCGGACGGCAATGCGCCGAGTAGCCGTTGCAACTGGCGCAGGTGATCCGGCACCCACTGGAAGATCGCATTGGCGAACAGCAGATCGGTGTTAGCCGGAGGCACCCAATGCGCGATGTTGGCCTCTGTGAAGGTTTGCGCCGGCAGCCGCTCGCGTGCCTGTCGCAGCATGTCGGCTGAGGTGTCGATGCCCATGATCTCGGCTTGCGGCCATCGCTGCACCAGCAGTTCGGTGGAATTTCCGGGCCCGCATCCGATATCGACGGCCTTGCGCGGCGCCGTCAGCCGGACCTGCGCCAGCAGATCATGCGACGGGCGGGTGCGCTCGTCCTCGAACTTCAGATATTGTTGCGCACTCCAGTCGGCCATCGGTCAAACTCCTCCCGCACGCCTATGCGGCCACGCAATATGCTAATGTGTTCGACACCGCAAGAGAGCAACGTCGCGCAGATGTTCATCCCAAAGGTCGATGTCAAAAACGATCCAGTCCGTCGCTGGCACCGGCCCGATCGCCAGTTTTTCGCAAACGGCGCGTGTCAGGTTCTGGCTTACGCATTTCTCGAGCGTTATCCCGACGAGGGATTTCATGCGCGCTGGATCAAGCCGGCAAGCGGCTATGCCGGGAATCATATCTACGTTACGAACGGCATCACCGCGTTCGACTATCACGGGCTGACCACAGAGCAGCGCCTGATGTCGCTCGTCTTCAAGCGCGGTCGGCGATTTTTCCCGGGCTGGGATGCAACGCTGATCGATTTGCCGACTGAGGTCCTCGTTTCGGAGCCTCGCTCAAAACAGATCGAAGGGCTTTGGCTGCGGGAACCAAAGCAATTCCTTTACGATGCCATGCCTCGCGCGCACGCTTTCCTCGACAGGTTTGGCGACTTCAGAGCGCAGTTCGTCACCGCGTCAGCTTCTTGTACTTCACCCGGTGCGGGATGATGCTGTCCTGGCCGAGACGGCGCATCTTGTCCTTCTCGTAGTCCTGGAAATTGCCCTCGAACCATTCGACGTGGCTGTCGCCCTCACCACCAAGGCCCACCTTCGGTGTCAACGCCGATCAGGTAAATGAAAAGTCAAATGACGCTCGGAGCCGTGTCGGCCTGAGCACTCGAATTGCGCGGCGTCGCGTTGTCCTGTTTCGAAGACTGACTGGCCAAATTCAAACAATATTCGGCCGATTCCCCAAGGCCGTGCGTGACGGCATCGGCCCTGAGATCTTCCGGCGTCACGGCTGTGCTCATCAAGCCCCAGTAGCAAACGAGGATGCGGGCCCGCGGCAGCTTGCGCCGGAGCTTTCTCACAAGATACCGCGTGTGAGCCGGGCTGGTGTCGTCAAGCGACGAAACGCACGCGAGCGCGACGCCAAAACCGTTGAGCTGGAATATCCCGGTCGTCGAGGTCTCTTCTTTTCTGGCGACACGCGCGCCGAGGCCGTGCTTCGACAATATCTGCGCGAGAAACATCGCCGCAGCCTCGTCGAGATCGCTGCGCTCGGCGACGCAGAGCACGGGGCACTCCGCCTGCCACTCCGCCGGCAGGCTGGTGCGGATCACGAAAGGCAGTTCGGGCATGGGCGCTTCGGCCGCCGCAGCGTCGAGCGTTGCTTCCGTCTCGGCATCCTGCGGCACCTCAACCTCCGGTGCGATGTCTTCTTCCGAAGCCAACCCGTCGATGAGTTCTGCAACGCCATCCCTGATTTCAGCCACCCGTTCCAGCCGGAGCCTGTCTCGCTTGAGGTCGGCTTGGGCAAGCATCAGGCCCTTTAGCGCAACATTCTCATAGTACTCGGCCAGCGAGCGTTCCTTCAGGAACTCTTCGGCCATATCCACGGCCTCGGCCGGATCGTTGGCCAGCATGCGCTGATAGAACAGTTCCGGCGGGGAAAGTGCGGGACGATCGCCCAGCAGGATATCGAGAAATCTGAGATGCTCGACATGGCGGCCGAGTACAACAAGACAAATCGTCAAAGGTGTCGCGAGGACCAGACCGATAGGTCCCCACAATGCGGTCCAGAAGGTCGCCGAGACAACGACGGCAACCGGCGATAGCCCGCTACTATGACCAAAAAGCAAAGGCTCAATGACCTGTCCGACCACCATCTCCGTCCCGACGATCAGGACAGCAGCCCATAGCAGCATCGACCAGCCGGGATCGACAGCTATCGACAGCGTCAAGGGAAAAAACGCCGCGATGAAAGCCCCGATGTAGGGCACAAAGCGCATGATCGCGGCCAGAATTCCCCAGAGGATCGCGCTTGGAACACCGATCAGCAACAGTCCGGTGCCCACGATCACGCCGAAACCTGTGTTAAGCGCGACCTGAATCAGAAACAGACGGCTGAGGCGGCCCGCGGCATCGTCGATCGCAGCCGTAGCGGACTGCAGGTCGTTCGAGCCAGCGAGTTTGATAAGCCGATTTCGCAAATCCTCGCGCTGGAAAAGTATAAAGACTACGAAGACGATGACAACGCCGACCGTGGCCAGGGGATGCAGGAGCGGACTTATCAGAGCGGAGATACTTTCAAGCGCCGAAGGCGGCGGCGAGCGAACCTCCACCGGTATCGGCTTTGGCTCGGCGGGAAGGTTGGACGAAGGCGAAGGAAGCGCCTGAGGTGCGCTGATTTCCTTACCGAGGTTCTGCAAAACATCGGCTGCGCGTTCAAGCGGTCCCGCTGCCGTCAAGGTCCGCAGCGAATGAATTTTCTGCTGCATGGTCTGCTGATAGCGCGGCAGCCCTCCCGCGAGGTCCCTGACCTCGGTCGCAATCAGGCTACCAAGCGCGAAGATCGCGATGAACGCCAGAACCACCACCACCGGCACGCTTGCAACGCGCGGGAAACGCCAGCGTTCGAGCAGTTCAACCAGCGGCGCAAGTACGAAACTGAGCAGGACGGCAAGCGCGATAGGAACGAAGACTTCCCGGCCCAAGTACAGTCCGCAGATCACCAGCGTCGCAACGATCGCTGAAGACACCGCCGAACCGCCGAAGCTGCTCGCCGCCCGGGGCTGTTCCCTTTCGTCCAAACTCAGCTTCACGACGGACGCACCCCGACTTTTGGTGACTGTCAATCGTGGTGAGCGAGTTTTGTTCCATGGGCGAACCCGGACGCTCGCTATCGCAGCCCAGGTCGCACCTACCGCGTCAGTTTCTTGTACTTCACCCGGTGCGGAATGATGCTGTCCTGGCCGAGCCGGCGCATCTTGTCCTTCTCATAGTCCTGAAAATTGCCCTCGAACCATTCGACGTGACTGTCGCCCTCGAACGCCAGCATATGCGTCGCGATGCGGTCGAGGAACCAGCGGTCATGGCTGATGATGACAGCGCAGCCGGCGAAATCTTCCAGCGCCTCTTCCAGCGCGCGCAAGGTATCGACGTCGAGATCGTTGGTAGGTTCGTCCAGTAGCAGCACGTTGGCGCCGGACTTCAGCATTTTTGCGAGATGCACGCGGTTGCGTTCACCGCCCGAAAGCGCACCGACCTTCTTCTGCTGGTCCGCGCCCTTGAAATTGAACGACGAGCAATAGCCGCGCGAATTCACCTCGCGCTTGCCGAGCAAAATGAGTTCGTTTCCGCCGGAAATTTCTTCCCAGACGTTTTTCTTGGCGTCGAGGCTGTCGCGCGACTGGTCGACGTAACCGAGATGCACGCTCTCGCCGACGGTGATGGTGCCCTTGTCCGGCTCTTCCTGCTTGGTGATCATCCGGAACAGCGTGGTCTTGCCGGCGCCGTTGGCGCCGATCACACCGACGATGCCGCCGGGCGGCAGCTTGAAGGTGAGATTGTCGATCAGTTCGCGGTCGCCAAAGCCTTTGCTCAGGCCCTCGAAATCGACCACGTTCTGGCCGAGACGTTCCGCCACGGGAATGGTGATCTGCGCGGTCTGGGTCTGCTTGTCGCTCGCCTGCTTCAGCAGATCCTCATAGCGCTGGTAGCGCGCCTTGGACTTGGCCTGACGTGCTTTCGGCGAGGAAGCGATCCACTCCTGCTCGCGTTCCAGCGTCTTCTGATGCGCGGCATCCTCACGGCCTTCTTGCGAAAGGCGCTTCTGCTTCTGCACCAGCCAGGCCGAGTAGTTGCCTTCGTAGGGAATGCCCTTGCCGCGATCGAGCTCCAGAATCCAGCTGGTGACGTTGTCGAGGAAGTAGCGGTCATGGGTCACGATCAGGATCGCGCCGGGATAGTTGCGCAAATGCCCTTCCAGCCACGACACCGACTCGGCGTCGAGATGGTTGGTCGGTTCGTCCAGCAGCAAGAGATCGGGCTGGTCCAGCAGCAGCTTGCACAGCGCGACGCGGCGGCGTTCACCACCCGACAGCTTGGTCACGTCGGCATCGTCGGGCGGACAGCGCAGCGCATCCATCGCCTGATCGACCTTGCTGTCGAGATCCCAGAGCCCCGCGGCCTCGATCTCGTCCTGCAATTTGGTCATCTCGTCGGCGGTCTCGTCGGAGTAGTTCATCGCCAGTTCGTTGTAGCGATCAAGGATCGCCTTCTGCTTGGCGACGCCGAGCATCACGTTCTCGCGAACCGTCAGGGCAGCGTCGAGGTGCGGCTCCTGCTCGAGATAGCCGACGCGGGCGCCTTCAGCGACCCAGGCTTCGCCGGTGTATTCCTTGTCGAGGCCCGCCATGATTTTCAGCAGCGTCGATTTACCGGAACCGTTGACGCCGAGCACGCCGATCTTGGCGTCCGGATAGAACGACAGATGGACGTTATCCAGCACCTTGCGGGTCGGATAGGCCTTGGTGAGCCCCTGCATGAAATAGACGAACTGGCGCGCCATCGAAGTTCCTGAAACCGTGGTGTCGGGGAAATTTGCTGCCGCTGATGTAGCGGCGGCGCCCCGAAAGGGCAACCACCGCTTAAGCTTTTGGAAAGGTTGACGACAGCGAATCCGCCGATCCTGACAGTTAGAACCGCTTTTTAATGACTCCCGCCAAGACTGCCGAGAACAGCTTCACACGGCTTTCCCAGAACGGGGCCGCGGCAAGAACGGCAGAACTCCTATGGCCACCCTTACGTCGGCATCGACGCCCGCTACCGCATCGGACAAACGCGACTCCCACGCCGGCCCGTGGCACGAATTCCGGACCTTCTGGCGCGACTTCATCGCGACCGCTTTCCGCCCCTACCGGCCGGAGCAGCACTACATGCGCGGACCCGGCCCCGCCTGGCGCGCCAAGCACAACCACCACCCTCGTTCACATTGACCTGATCGTCGATCCGATCGTCCACCGCTCGCCGCTGACGCTTGCGTGCGCGGGCAATGCGCGCGACCATGGCCGTCCTCCCGGACGGGCAAGCCTGCGCCGTCGTCACTTCAAAAACGGACCCTCCGATGACGCGGCTTCGCTGTGCAATTCTCGACGACTATCAGAACGTCGCCCTCAAGCTGGCGGACTGGTCGCCACTCGCCGACCGGGTGGACATCACCATCTTTGACGAGCCATTCGCGTCCGGTGCGGCTGCAGCCGCTGCCTTGAAAGACTTCGAGATCATTTGTGCGATGCGCGAGCGCACGCCGTTCAGCGCCGATGTGTTGAACGCGCTGCCAAAACTCAAACTTCTCCTGACCTCCGGCATGCGCAACGCCTCGTTCGATCTCGAAACCGCCAAACAGCGCGGCATCGCGGTCTGCGGCACCGGCGCAGTCGGCAATCCGACAGCCGGCCTCGCGATCGGGCTGATGCTGGAACTGACGCGAAAAATCGGCTTCGAGAATGCCCGGATGAAAGCCGGCGAGCGCTGGCAGGTCACGCTCGGCGAGGACGTCGAAGGCAAGACACTCGGCATCCTCGGCCTCGGCAAACTCGGACGACAGGTTGCCGGCATCGGCAAGGCGCTCGGCATGAAACCGATCGCATGGAGCACCAATCTGACCCGCGAGGCCTGCGAACAGGCCGGAGTTTCCTATGCGACCAAGGACGAACTCTTCGCAACTGCCGACGTCATCACCATCCACCTCGTGCTCAGCGCGCGCTCGCGCGGCCTGGTGTCGCGCGAGGATATCGCGCGGATGAAACCGACCGCTTACATCATCAACACCGCGCGCGGGCCGATCGTCGATGAAGCGGCGCTGCTGGAGGCGTTGCAGGCACGCACGATCGCAGGCGCCGGACTCGATACGTATTCGCAGGAGCCGTTGCCGACGGATCATCCGTTGCGGAAACTCGACAACGTCGTGCTGACGCCGCACCTCGGCTACGTCACCGCGGAGAACTACCGGCGTTATTATCGCGAGATGGTCGAGGATATTGCCGCATGGCTCAAGGGCGAGCCGATGCGGCAGCTCGGATAAATCCCGGCCCACGCCGCATCCGTCAAACAAAAAGCCCGCCTTCGATGAAGGCGGGCTTCGATTTGAAAAGTTACGCGGCGACTAGCGGATCGTCACCGGCGCCGGCAGCGGCGCGACCCCGGTCGGCTGGGTTCCAGGCAGGCTCGCCGTCTGCGGCTGCGGAACTGCTCCGGGGTCCGGCTGCGCGGAGGCCGTCGTCGTATCCGTATGCGGCGCACCGCCCGGCAACACCACGACGCGCGTTCCGACCTTCACGCGATCGAACAGGTTCTCGACATCCTCGTTGAGCATGCCGATGCAGCCCGACGAGACGAAATGTCCGATCGTCGACGGCTGGTTGGTGCCGTGAATGCGATAGACGGTCGAGCCGAGATACATGGCGCGCGCACCCAGCGGATTGCCGGGACCGCCCGCCATGAAGCGCGGCAGGTAGGGCTGGCGCTCGATCATTTCCGTCGGCGGATGCCAATCCGGCCACTCGGCCTTGCGGCTGATCTTCTGCACACCGGTCCAGGTGAATCCGTCGCGACCCACGCGCACGCCGTAGCGGATCGCGCGGTTGTTGCCGAGAACATAATACAGGT
>JBEPUM010000050.1:0-20712 GCA_041691515.1 Pseudomonadota bacterium
GCCGCTGGCGAGATGCTGGATTGGGAAGCGCCGACCGGCGGCTACCTGTTGCAGGGCTCGTTCGCGACCGGCGCTGCGGCCGGACGCGGCGCGCTGAAATATCTCAGCGGAAGCTAGCTACCGCAGTCTGCCTCGTGCCGCGACCGGCAATGTGCCGATGATCTCGTCGCCGCGCACCATCACGACCTCATCGACCATGTTGACGACGACGCAGACATGATTGGGCACGATGCGGACGATATCGCCGATTGCGGGCCTGGTGTTGCTGCGGGTGAGATCGAGAAAGCCGTGTTCCTCTGCAAAGCGCGCGATCTTCGCTTCGGGATGTTCGAGGATCAGGCCGTGGCCCTCGAGTCCGCCGCCGGTGTCCGACGTCAGCGTCTTCGATCCGGCGTCGAGAATGCCGCGATCCGGACCGGCGCGGCTGACGACCGTTGAATAGATGTTCAGTGCGCAGTCGTCCCATGTCGCGACGCCGGCCGCGACTTGCATGCGGTCATTATAAATGTAGGTGCCAGGGCGGTGTTCGGTCGCGCCTTTCAGCTTGCCGACGTTCTTCAGGTTGGGCGATCCGCCGGTGGAGACGATCGTTGCATCCAGGCCGTGCACGCGGATACCTGCCAGCGCCTCGTCGAAGAATTTTTGCGCCTCGGTCCAGCCGGTCTCCGTTGGATAAAGCATGAAGCCAGCGAAATGCAGCCCTTTCGACGCCGCGATTTCGCGCGCCAGCGCGATGGCTTCCGCCGGCGTTTCGACTCCGGCGCGCTTGCGGCCAGTATCGCATTCGACCACGACGGACAGCGGCCGGCCCGATATCGCCGCGGCCTTCGGCAGCCCCGCGATGACGACGGAGTTGTCGGCCGCGACCGTCATGTTGGCTTTTGCCTGCAGCGCACCGAGCCGCGCCATCTTCTCGTCGCCGAGCAGGTTGTAAGTGATGAGAATGTCGTCGATGCCCGCAGCCGCCATTACTTCAGCTTCGCCGAGTTTCTGGCAGGTGATCCCCTTTGCGCCGGCGGCGATTTGCAGCTTCGCCAGAACAGGGCTCTTGTGGGTCTTGATATGCGGACGATTGGCGACGCCTGCCGCTTCGCATGCGGCCTGAACGCGCGCGATGTTGCGTTCGACGCGGTCCATGTCGATGACGATGGCAGGCGTGCCGTAGTCGCGGGCAATTTTGGCGGCGAGGGGCGTTGTCATCGGTGTATCTCCGCTATCACTGTGAGGGTGCACTAAGCTCCCTCGATTTCCTCGCGCAGCATTTCGAGTTGGAGCCAGCGATCCTCGGCCGTCTGCAAATCGGTGTGCGCCTTCGCCAGCGCGGCCGAGACCTTATCGAAGGTTGCGCGATCTTTTGCATAGAGATCGGGATCGTCAAGACGCCGCTGCTGCTTGGCAACCTCGGCCTGAAGCTTCGCCATGGTTTTCGGTAGTGTCTCCAGGGCGTGCTTCTCGTTGAAGTTGAGCCGCCGCTTACCGGAAGAGCTAGCCGCCGACGGTTTTGATGAGCTGTCGGCTTCAACAGCTGCCTTCGGCGCCTCGCGCTTGAGGTCCGCGCCACGCTGCGCCAGCATATCGGTATAGCCGCCGGCATATTCGATCCAGCGGCCGTCGCCTTCCGGGACGATCACCGAGGTCACGACGCGATCGAGAAAATCGCGGTCGTGGCTGATCAGGATCACAGTTCCATCATAGTCTCCGAGCATTTCCTCGAGCACGTCGAGCGTTTCGAGATCGAGGTCGTTGGTCGGTTCGTCCAGCACCAGCAGGTTGGACGGCTTTGCCAGCGATCGCGCCAGCATCAGCCGGCCGCGTTCGCCGCCCGAGAGAACCTCGAGCGGCGTGCGCATCTGCTCCTGCGAGAACAAAAAGTCCTTCATATAGCTGACGACGTGCTTCGGCTTGCCGCCGACCATGACGTGATCGCCGCGTCCGCCGGTCAGCGCCTCCGCTAGCGTCGATTTCGGATCGAGGCTTTCGCGGTGCTGATCCAGGGTCGCCATCTCGATATTGGCGCCAAGCCGGATCATGCCGCTGTCCGGTGTGTCGGCGCCGGTCAGCATGTTGATGAGCGTCGTCTTGCCGGCGCCGTTCGGCCCGACGATGCCGATGCGGTCGCCGCGCTGAACGCGAATCGAAAAGCCGTCGACGATCTTTCTGTCGCCGTAGGATTTGCTGATGTTTTTCGCCTCGATGACCAGCTTGCCGGACTTGTCAGCTTCGGCGGCAGCGAGGTTCGCGTTTCCGGTCGCCCCGCGGAAATCGCGGCGTTGCTCACGTAGCGTATAGAGATTGCCTAGCCGTTTGACGTTGCGCTTGCGCCGCCCGGAGACGCCGTAGCGCAGCCAGTGCTCCTCGGCGACGATCTTGCGATCGAGCTTGTGCTGGTCGCGCTCTTCCTCTGCCAGCACCTCGTCGCGCCATTCCTCGAATTTAGCGAAGCCGCGGTCGATCTGCCGGATCTGGCCTCGGTCGAGCCATGCGGTGCTGCGGGAGAGATTGGACAGGAAGCGCCGGTCGTGGCTGATCAGGACGAGGGCGCTACGGCGACTGCCGAGTTCGTTTTCCAGCCATTCGATGGTGGTGAGATCGAGATGGTTGGTCGGTTCGTCTAGCAGCAGGATGTCGGGTGAGGGCGCGAGCACGCGCGCCAGCGCCGTGCGGCGGCTTTCGCCACCAGAGAGATGCGCGGGGTCTTCGTTTCCGGTGAGGCCGAGTTGCTCGATCAGATAGCGCGCCTGATAGCTATCGTCGCCGGGCCCAAGGCCCGCTTCGACGTAGTCGAGGGTGGTCTTGAAGCCGGCGAAGTCAGGCTCCTGCTGCAGATAGCGGACGGTTGCGCCGGGCTGGACGAAACGGCTGCCGCTGTCGGATTCGACGAGACCCGCCGCGATCTTCAAGAGCGTCGATTTGCCGGAGCCGTTGCGGCCGATCAGGCAGAGGCGTTCGGATTCCGACACCGACAGCTCAACGCCCGACAATAGCGGCGTGCCGCCGAAGGTCAGCGCGATGTCTTTCAACTGGATCAGCGGAGGAGCCATTGATTTCGATTCAATTCTGCTTTGGTGCGAGCTGCGTTGCTTGCGTGCGCTGAATGCGGCGGATGGTCTGATCGAGCGCCGACAGGAATGCCGACCGATCGCGCGACTGGAACGAACGCGGGCCTCCGGTCACTTCGCCGCTCGATCGCAGATCGGTCATCAGGTTGCGGACCGCCAGCGTCATCCCGATCGACGCTTCGGTGAATGGCTTGCCGTTCGGAGCGATCACCTCGGCGCCGGTCTTCACGCAGCGGCTTGCCAGCGGAATATCCGACGTAATGACAATATCGCCTTGTCCGGCGCGCTCCGCGATCCAGTCGTCCGCGGCATCCATACCAGCGCCCGCCGCGATGCGCTCGATCATGGGATCGTTGGGCACGCGGATGAAATTTCCGGCGACGACGCTGACCGGCACGCCATGACGCTCAGCGACGCGATAAATCTCGTCCTTGACCGGGCAGGCATCGGCGTCAACGTAGATACGAATGGAGGTCAATGGCGGATCATCGGTTGAAAAGGCGCTTTGGTAGCGCGTGTTACTCCATGACGTGGAAAATTGCGAGCGGGAACAGGGGTTGTCATGCGGATGCGTTCGCGTAACATTGAGGCGACAGGCATGATGCGCAAGGAAATAGCATGGCTCGGCTCGAACCCCACACCGTCTCGGCTTACAACACCGCAAAACAGTCCGAAAACAAGATGCACGACGACACGGTTGCGCGTCAGTTCGGCTTCAGCGGCGGTCTTGTCCCGGGCGTCGATGTGTTCGCCTACATGATGCATCCGCCGGTCAGGAAATGGGGGCGCGCGTTTCTCGAGCGCGGCCTGATCGAAGCGCGTTTCGTGAAGCCGGTTTATGACGGCGAGATCGCTGAGGTGACCGCTGACGAGGCCAATGGTGTTCTGACGCTCGAGGTGCGGAGCCGCGATCAGCTCTGCGCGACCGGATCGGCTTCGCTGCCGGATCGCGCGCCGCAGATCTCGCTCGCCGACTATCCGGAAATTGCCGCAGTTTCGCAGCGGCTGCCGGTCGATGCCCATTCGTATGAGATGGGTAAGTGGCTCGGCGTAGTGCCGCGCTCGTGGGCGGGAGAAGATGCGACCGGGTATCTCGCCGACGTCCGCGAAAGCCTTCCGATTTACGCCCGCGAAGGGCTCAGCCATCCCGGACTGGCGCAGCGGGTGATGAACAAGGTGCTGGTCGACAATGCCATCCTCGGTCCCTGGATTCATGTCGGCAGCCGCATGCAGCTGCTGGCGGCGGCGAAAACGGGAGACGAACTGACCGCGCGCGCCAAAGTGACGGCGAATTACGACAAGAAGGGGCATCGTTTCGTCGAACTCGATGCGCTGGTGGTTGCAAACGGCCGCACGCCGGTCGCGCATTGCCGGCACATCGCGATCTATCAGCCCCGCGCGCAGGCGGCGGCGTGAGCTTTCCCTCCCCCCAAGCGCAGCAATTGCTGCGCGGGGTGCGGAGGGTGGCCGGCCGTAGGCCGGTCGGGTGCGGGACAGGTGGCGAACCAAAGTGCCCGCGTGCTTCGCAAGCGTCTCACTTCACAGGAAGTGAAGTTATGGATGAAATTGCGAGGTCTGAAAAAGGCAGGTTTTCATTTCCGAAGGCAGGCGCCCGTCGGCAGCTATATCGTTGATTTTGTCTGTTTTCATGATCGTCTGGTGATCGAAGTCGATGGGGGCCAGCACGCGATGCCAGAGGGTCAAAAGCGCGACAGGGCGCGCGACGTCTTCTTGTCAGCGGAGAATTTTCGCGTGTTTCGGTTCTGGAATTCAGACATCGACAGTAATATTGACGGTGTGATGGAAGTCATCCTGAGTATGTTGAGAACCCCCACCCCGGCGCTTCGCGCCGACCCTCCCCACAAGGGGGAGGGATAAGCCGATCCGCGAGTCTCCAGCGCCCTCACGCCGCTTTGGTCTTCTTCGCATCCTGAAGCGCGCGCCAGACGCGTTCCGGCGTCAGCGGCATATCGAGGTGCGTAACCCCTTGTTCCGAGAGCGCGTCGATGACCGCGTTGACGACGGTCGACAGGCTGCCCGCGCAACCGGCTTCGCCGCAACCTTTGGTGCCCAGCGGATTCGATTTCGCGGGCGAGGGATGATCGCCAACCGCCATAGGCGGTGCATCCTCCGCGCGCGGCATGGCATAATCCATGAACGATCCGGTGATCGGCTGGCCGCTTGAGTCGTAACTGACCTTTTCCATCAAAGCCTGGCCGATGCCCTGCACGACGCCGCCATGAAGCTGCCCGGCGACGATCATCGGGTTGACGACGGTGCCGAAGTCGTTGACGCCGGTGTAACGCAGGATCTGCACCACGCCGGTGTCGGGATCGATTTCGACTTCCGCGACATGACAGCCGTTGGGGAATGTCGAAGGCACCGGTTCGGTGGTGTGATCGACGTCAAGCGAGGACGGCACGCCTTCCGGCATTTTGGTATCGCGCAGCTTTTGCGCGAGATCCATGATGTTGATGCTGCGATCCGTGCCGGCGATGGTAAAGCGCCCGCCGGAGAATTCGATATCCGCTTCGGCGGCCTCGAGCAGATGCGCGGCCGCGGCCTTGCCCTTGGCGATCACGAGCGCCGAGGATTCAACGATCGCCATGCCGGTCGCTGTGATTGAACGCGACCCGCCGGTGCCGTTTCCGGCATGAACGATATCGCTGTCGCCCTGTTCGAGCTTGACGCTGTCGTAGGGCACGCCGAGCTGGTCGGACATCACCTGCGCGAACGGCGCGGCGTGGCCCTGACCGTAATCGAGCGTGCCGGTGATCAGCTTCACCGAACCGTCTGCCTCGAACACGATCTTGCCGAGTTCGGCGCCGGGAGGGGCGGTGACTTCGAGATAGGAGCCGACCGCGATGCCGCGCAGCTTGCCGCGCTTGCGGCTTTCCTTCTTGCGCTTGACGAACCCGGCATGATCGGAGATTTGCAGTGCCTTGTTGAACACGCCCTGGAAGTCGCCGCTGTCGTAGGTTACGCCGGAAGCCGCGGCGAACGGCATCTGCGACGACTTGATGAAGTTGCGCTTGCGCAGCGTCAGCCGGTCGATCCCCATTTCGTCCGCGGCGCGATCGATCAACCGCTCCATGTAATAATTGGCTTCGGGACGGCCGGCGCCGCGATAAGCGCCCATATGCGTCGTATTGGTCAGCACACACTTGATGTCGACGCTGAGCAACGGCGTGCGGTAAACGCTGGCGAGATTTTTTCCGGTGTTGAGCGAGAGCGGGCTCGGTGCGACGCCGGTAATGTAAGCGCCAAGGTTGCCATAGCCGCTGAGACGGACCGCGAGGAATTTTCCCTCGGAATCGAGCGCAAGCTCGGCGTGGATGTCCTGCGCGCGCCCCTGGCTGTCGGACAGAAAGCTGCCGGAACGGTCGTCGGTCCATTTGACCGGTTTGCCAAGGACTTTCGCCGCATACAGGATGCACATGTATTCGGGATAGTTGATGTTCTTCATGCCGAACGAGCCGCCGACATTGGCGGTCAGGATGCGGACTTTCTCGTTCGGCAGCTTCATGTTCTTGGCGAGGTTGGCACGGTTGCCCGCGACGCCCTGGGTCGGAACCTGGATGGTGTAGTGATCGCGCGCCTTGTCGTAGGCGGCAAGCGCCGTGCGCGGCTCCATCGGCACCACGGCGACGCGCGTGTTGGCGATGTCGAGTTTTGTGACATGCGCTGCGCTCTTGAATGCCGCGTCGATCGCGGCAGTGTCGCCGAAGTGATAGTCCAGCGCCACGTTGTTGGGGATGTGATCGTAAAGCTGCGGCGCACCAGGCTTCGCGGCGTCGCCGGGACTGGTGACGGCGGGCAGCGCGTCGATATTCACTTCCACGGCTTCGGCGGCATCGCGCGCTTGCGCCGGGGTATCGGCGACCACGAAGGCAACGGCGTCACCGACGTAGCGTACCTTGTCGGTCATCAGCGGCATGCGATTGGTCTGATGGAGAGGCGAGCCGTCGCGGCTCTTCAACGGTAGGCCGCAGGTGAACGGGCCATAACCGGCGGCTGCGAGTTCCCTGCCGGTCCAGACGCCACGTACGCCCGGCATCGCCCCGGCGGCCGACGTGTCGATGCTCTTGATGATCCCGTGTGCGTGACTGCTGCGAACGATCCACGCATAGAGCTGGCCCGGAAGACTGAAATCGTCGGTGTACTTGCCTTTGCCACGCACCAGCGTGTCGTCTTCCTTGCGGCGGACAGGCTGCCCGACACCGAATTTTTGCAGTGCAATAGAGTTGTCGAGCGAATTGCGGGAAGTGTGATCTTGCATGAGAAATCCATCAAAAAAGCGGGTTTTCGGCCAATCTTGCGAAACCCATCCTTCAGATAAAGCAGCCGGGCCCGAACGACAACGCATGATTGGACATGCGGCTTGTGCACGGCGGTTGCGCTGCCGACCCGCGCTGCTAAACTTTCCGTGAACAGAAATTTCCTCGTCGGCCCGCGTCGGCCGCGGAAAGACAGATTTTGATGAACGACGATACGCGGCGTCGCGATGACCCTGAGTCGCGCGACAGTCCGCAGGGATTGGCGTCCGCAATGACGGCGGCTTCCGCTGTTGAGGCCGGCCGTTCGCTGGCCGACGGCGCGGGCATCTATGCTGCGCTCGATCTCGGCACCAACAACTGCCGCCTGCTGATCGCCTGCCCGTCGGGCGACAGCT
The DNA here is from genome assembly GCA_041691515.1 of Pseudomonadota bacterium. Classification (GTDB taxonomy): domain Bacteria; phylum Pseudomonadota; class Alphaproteobacteria; order Rhizobiales; family Xanthobacteraceae; genus Nitrobacter. The sequence goes on from JBEPUM010000050.1 coordinate 7,732, forward strand.
TTCGCGTGATCGATTCGTTCTCGCGGATCATCCGGCTCGGCGAAGGCGTTTCGTCAACGGGACGCATCAGCGAAGCCGCGATCGGACGTGCGATTGCCGCGCTCAGCGTTTGCCGCGACAAGATGCGCGCGAAGAAAGCGGGACGGCTGCGGCTGATTGCAACGGAGGCGTGCAGGGCTGCGTCTAACGCCGAGAATTTTCGCGGCCGTGTTGCAGCTGCGACCGGCATCTACCTCGAGGTGATCGATCGGGAGACGGAAGCGGCGCTTGCGGTGATCGGCTGCTCGCCGCTGGTCGACCCAAAGGGACGCGGCGCGATACTGTTCGACATCGGCGGCGGGTCGACGGAACTCGTCCGGATCGAGCACGATGGCAACGGCCGCGGCGGCGCACCGCGCATCAAGGCGTGGATTTCGATTCCATTTGGCGTGGTGACTCTGGCCGAGCGCTTCGGCGGGCACGATGTCACGCCACAGTGTTATGACTCCATGGTCGAGGATGTCGCCTCCCATGTGGCGACGTTCGCGACCGCGCACGGCAGCGATCTCTCCGGAATGCACCTTCTCGGCACCTCGGGCACGGTGACCACGTTGGCCGGGATTCATCTCGATCTTGCGCGCTACGACCGCCGGAAGATCGACGGAATCTGGATGGAGGATGGCGATATCGCCCAGACCATCACGCGGCTGCGTGCCATGGACTATCAGGGACGCATCGCCAATGGCTGTATCGGGGCCGAACGCGCCGATCTGGTGTTGGCGGGGTGCGCCATTCTGGATGCGATTCGGCAGGCTTTTCCGCTGCCCCGGTTGCGGGTGGCGGATCGGGGTCTCCGCGAAGGCATGTTGGTCGAAATGATGCGCGAGGACGGCGCCATTCGCATGAGCTGATGCGCAAGACGCGCACTGTGCTAAGGACTGGGCCCGTTCTCTGAAGGCAATCATATGGCGAAAGACACCACCGGCCGGCTGCACGTCACCGTCAAGAGCGGCGGCAGGCTCAAGCTGTCCTCGAAACTCTGGCTGGAACGGCAGTTAAACGATCCCTACGTCGCGCAAGCCAAGCGCGACGGGCTGCGCTCGCGCGCGGCCTACAAGCTGATCGAAATCGACGACAAGTACCACTTCCTCAAGCATGGCGTGTCCGTAGTCGACCTCGGCGCGGCGCCCGGCGGCTGGAGCCAGATAGCGGCCAAGCGCGTCGGCGCGGTCGAAGGCAGAGGCAAGGTCATTGCCATCGATCTCCTGGAGATGCCGGAGATTGCCGGCGTCACCTTCGCGCAGCTCGATTTTCTTGCCGACGATGCTCCCGGCAGGCTTTTGCAGATGATGGACGGCCGCGCCGACGTGGTGCTGTCGGACATGGCAGCCAACACCACCGGCCATCGCAAGACCGATCAGTTGCGGATTCTCGGCCTCGTCGAAGGCGCGGCGGCGTTTGCGTCGGATGTGCTCAATCCCGGCGGCACATTTGTCGCAAAAGTGTTCCAGAGCGGCGCCGACGCCGTGCTGCTGGCGCAACTGAAACAGGATTTCAAGACGGTCAAGCACGTCAAGCCGGCGTCGAGCCGGAAGGATTCGTCCGAGCGCTACGTGCTGGCGATGGGATTTCGCGGGCAGGCCGTTTAGCGTAGCTCCCACATTGATGGATGCCTGTCGTCAGAGCACGGCGAACTCCCTCTCCCGCTTGCGGGGGAGGGCTAGGGAGTGGGCGGGTCAGTGAAGATGTCCCCAAACCGACCGACTTCGTCGGTCGACCTCCCCTGTAAGCGGGAGAGGGGTCTGTCGTTCGTTGGGCCTGTGCAGGTTTAAAACGCTACACGCCATCCAGCACGATCACCGTCGGTGTTTTCGGCAGCGTGCCGGCCGAGATCGTCAGCGTTCGTTCCACACGCTGATCGATGGCGAACTGGCCGCGAAGTTGTTCCAGCAATTGCGCGAGCGGCGTGCCGAAGCGATGCATCGGGAGCACGACCGATGAGCGCAGCCGCCGCACGATCTCCGCCATGCCCGTCAGCGACATCGTATAGGTGCCGTCGATCGGGACCATGACGATGTCGAGACGTCCGATCGCGGCGATATGGCTTTCAGTCAACGGATGATGCAGATGGCCGAGGTGTCCGATGCAGAGGCCTGCGACCTCGAAGATGAAGATCGAATTGCCGTTCGGGATCATCTCCGCGGCGGATTCGCCGCGGTCGAACATGTAGCGGCGAATGTCGGTCGGAACGTTGCGGATGAATACGTCGCCGACAGTGAGCGCGTGCTTCGCCGCCGCGCCGTCGTCGCCCCAGCCGTGCAGCACGGTTTTGATGCGCGAATCCGGGTTGAGCGTGTAGTGCGTCGAGTGGGCGCGGTTCATCGTCACCACATCGGGCACCCCGCCGGTGCCGTAGGCTCCGCTGTAGTCGGTTGCGACGCGGACGCCGCCCGGAGTCTCGATCACGTAGGTTGAGTGACCGGCATAGGTGATCCGGACGTTCTCGTCGGCGGCCGCAACGCGCAGGTTCGCGTATAGGACGTGCGGCAGCGATTGGGCCAGCGCGAGGCACTGGCTGGCCTGCGGTGCATCGGCAGCTAGCGCCGTTGCGAAACAGGCAAACATGCCGGCGAGCGCCGCAAGATACCGCAGCATCAGCACCAGCAACCTCAAGCCGTGCCTGTACGTCATAGGTCAAGCAAATCATGCCGTCCCAGCGCGGGCAACACAGTCCTTGGTGAGGCCTAGCTCAGCCTTTGGTCGCGTGCGGTGGCGGTCTCGCGCGCCGCTTCTTCCTCGGCCTCGGTTTCCCGCGTCGGATCTGAAATCACGACCATGCGCCGTCCCGAGACCTGATGGCCGGCATCGGCGGGCATTTTGTAGAAGTAGTAGGCGGACAGCGCCGCGAGCACCGAGACGACGATGAAGCCGGGGCCGAAATCCGCGGCGGTCAGCTCGGTACTGTGATGGTAGAGCATCGTCGATTCCACGGAGAAGGCGCCGACCGCGACGCCCGCCGAGATCGCCAGTTGCTGGTTGACGCTGACCAGCGTGGTGGCGCGGCTCATCTGCTCCGGCTCGACATCGGCATAGGCCAGCGTGTTGATCGCCGTGAACTGCAGCGAGCGGAAGAAGCCGCCGACGACCAGGATGATCATGATCAGCAGCAGCGGCGTCGCAATCGTGAACAGCGCGCAGGCCGCGAGAAAAACCGAGCTGACGACGGCGTTGATGACCATGATATTGCGGAAACCGAACGTCCGGATGATGCGGGCAGCCAGCGTCTTCATGCCCATGGAGCCGACGGCTGACGAGAACGTCACCAGTCCCGAGCCGAACGGCGACAGGCCGAACCCGACTTGCATCAACAACGGCAGCAGAAACGGCAGCGCGCCGATGCCGAGCCGGAACAGGAAGCCGCCGTACACGCTGGCGCGCAGCGTCGGCAGCCGCAGCAGCGTGAGGTCCAGCACCGGCGAGGTGGTGCGTTTGGCATGGATCACATACAGCGTCATCGAGATCGAGCCGATGCCGATGAGCCCGATCACGACCCACCACGGCAGCAGATTGAGACCAGCAACGGAGAGGCCGAAGGCGATGCCTCCGAGCCCGATGCCGGCCAGCAGCATGCCGTACAAGTCGAAGCGCTCGCGGTACTCGCTGCGGATCGGATCAATATAGCGCATCGCCATGAAGATGCCGAGCACGCCGACCGGAATGTTGATCAGGAAGATCCAGTGCCAGGAGAAATAGGTGGTGATGAAGCCGCCGAGCGGCGGCCCGACCACCGGCCCGATCAGGGCTGGCACCGTGACCCACGCCATCGCATTGACCAGCGCGCTCTTGTCGATCGAACGCAGCAGCACGAGCCGCCCGACCGGCGTCATCATGGCGCCGCCCAGCCCCTGCAACGTGCGCGCGAGCACGAAATCCGTGACCGAAGACGACAGGGCGCAGCCGATCGAGCCGATCATGAATACGGCGATAGCGGCGCTGAATACCTTGCGCGCGCCGAACCGGTCGGCGGTCCAGCCGCTCGCGGGGATAAACACCGCCAGCGACAGCAGGTACGAGGTAATGGCGAGTTTCAGCGTTAGCGGGCTGGTGCCGATGTCCGCGGCAATCGCCGGCAGCGACGTCGCGATCACCGTGGAATCCATGTTTTCCATGAACAGCGCGGCGGCGACGATGAGCGGGATCAGGCGTTCTTTGTTCATTTCAGGCTGAATCGAGGGGTAAGGAATCCGAGAGCGGCTGTATCATCGTTGGTGCGGCGGGGCTATTGCGGAGCGCCGCATACCTCCTAAATCCTTGGTAACGTACCGCTGGCCCCCGGAGACCGGACGATGATCTACGTGCTCGCCGCCTTGTTACCGCCGATCGGGCTGCTGCTGAACGGGCAGCCGTTTTCGGCCATTTTCAATGTGATCCTGATCGTGTTTTGCGCGATTTTCGGGCTGGTTTTCCACATTTTGCTGCTGGTGCCGTCGGCGCACGCGCTGATCGCGGTTCACATGAAACGCGAGGATCGCCGTCATCGCGAGGTGGTCGAGGCGATCCGCCGGCACGGGCCGCCGCCGGGCTATCCGCGTTAAATCGGCGGCTTTTTGGCGAGCGGGAAAACCTGCCGCATGGCTGCCAAACCCTTTGATTCCAAAAGCGGCCATGCTATCGACCACCGCCAACCCTACCGATGGGCTTCGATTCGACGGTGATGCCGATGGTGTCGCCGAAGGGTCTGCTCATCCCGAGGTCATATCGCGGCGAATGCGCCGCTGAATGGAGTTGGCGATGTCGCTTGCAGATCGATTTCAGGAACTACGCGAAGCCTACACGTTCGACGACGTGCTTCTGAAACCCGGCCTGTCCGACATCCTGCCGTCCGAAGCCGACATCCGCTCCCGCGTCACGCGCGCCATTCCGCTCAACATTCCGATCATGGCCTCCGCCATGGACACCGTCACCGAGGCGCGTATGGCCATCGCGATGGCGCAGGCGGGCGGTCTCGGCGTCATCCATCGCAATTTCGATGTCGAGGGGCAGGCCGCCCAGGTGCGGCAGGTCAAGAAATTCGAATCCGGCATGGTGGTCAATCCGCTCACCATCGGCCCCGATGCGATGCTCTCCGACGCGCTGTCGCTGATGAACGATCACGGCTTCTCCGGGATTCCGGTGGTCACCGGCGCCAGCAAGGGCGTGCCGGGCAAGCTGGTCGGCATTCTCACCAACCGCGACGTTCGTTTCGCGACCGACCCGCGTCAAAAAATATCCGAACTGATGACGCACGAGAATCTCGTGACGGTTCGTCAGGGCGTCAATCAGGATGAAGCCAAGCGTATGCTGCACAAGCATCGCATCGAGAAGCTCTTGGTGGTCGACGATCAATATCGCTGCGTTGGGCTGATCACCGTCAAGGACATGGAGAAAGCGGTCGCGCATCCCTTGGCCTGCAAGGATGCGCAGGGCCGCTTGCGGGTCGCTGCCGCAACCACGGTGGGCGAGGGCGGATTTGAACGTACCGAGCGCCTGATCGACGCCGGTGTCGATGTGATCGTCGTCGACACCGCGCACGGACATTCCAGCCGTGTGCTGGAGGCGGTCAACCGGATCAAGCGGCTGTCGAACGCGGTGCAAGTGATCGCCGGCAATATCGCGACCACCGAAGGTGCGCAGGCGCTGATCGATTCCGGTGCGGACGCGATCAAGGTCGGCATCGGGCCGGGCTCGATCTGCACCACGCGCATCGTCGCGGGCGTCGGCGTGCCACAACTCACCGCGATCATGGATGCCGTCGAAGCCGCCAAGAAGGCCGACGTGCCCGTCATCGCCGATGGTGGAATCAAGTTTTCCGGCGACCTCGCCAAGGCGTTGGCGGCCGGTGCCGACATCGCGATGGTCGGCTCGCTGCTCGCTGGCACCGACGAGACACCCGGCGAAGTGTTTCTGTGGCAGGGGCGTTCCTACAAGGCCTATCGCGGCATGGGTTCGGTCGGCGCGATGGCGCGTGGCTCGGCAGACCGCTACTTCCAGCAGGATATCAAGGATACGCTGAAGCTCGTGCCCGAGGGCATTGAAGGACAGGTGCCCTACAAGGGCCCCGTCGGCAACGTCATGCATCAGCTTGCGGGTGGCCTGCGCGCGGCGATGGGATATGTCGGCGCACGCGACCTGGCCGACTTCCACGGCAAGGCGCAGTTCGTCCGTATCACCGGTGCGGGGCTTCGTGAAAGCCACGTTCACGATGTCACGATCACCCGCGAAAGCCCGAATTATCCCGGCGGCGCTTAAGGTAAATCGCCTAAATTGAGCCGCACAGCGGCGCGAAAACGCGCTACTGTCGCAAAGCTGCTGCCCACGGCCTGCGCCGGAATGGCGTTTCCGGGCGGCAGCGTCATTTCGACAACATCACGACATCCTTCAGAAGAGAACGTTGACACCATGATTGATTGGACAGACGACAGAATTGCCGCGCTTTCGGATTCCGACCTGAAGAACCTGCTCGCCAATGCGGAGCGGAAATCGGTCGATGATCTCGTTGCGCGATGCCAGGCGGAACTTGAGAAGCGAAATGCGTCGAAGCCGCGCAAGGCTTCGAAGCCGCGCACCGAGCTGAAGGATTTCGAGCATTCGATGTCGGCGCAGCTCGCGGATGTCGGCAAGCAGATGGCGGAAAAATACGATCTGTCGGAAGAGACCGCGAAGGCAAAATCCGCGGGCGTGAAGGGCTTTCGCGCCCACAAGCTTGTCGGCAGCGACGGGCACGCCAAGCTCGGCGGATTGCAGCGTGCGGGTTTCGTCGCCGTCGATCGCTATATCTCTTATCGCCGCGGCAACGACATCGTCTCGCTCGGCGTATTCCTGCCAAAGGATCAGGAGATTTCCGAACACAAGTTCTTCGTGATCGCGCCGCAGGCGGTGCTCGATCGCGGCGAGCCGGTCGATGCGATCAGAGACAATCACGGCCAGAAGCAGTCGGCTGACAGCGGGGTTGTATTCAAGGATCTGGATAGCGCGGCGGCTGCTTTCGACAACGTGCTGGCGAAAATCGCGGCGTGATGATTCAATCAATGAGATCTCGATCACTATTTAATAGGTCGTCATGGCCGGGCTTATTCCGGCCATCCACGTCTTGATCTTTGCATCATGTGTTAAGACGTGGATACCCGGCACAAGGCCGGGCATGACGAAGAAGAAATTGGAATTCAGAGGAAACCCACTCATGTCCCAGTCCGCCAAACGCATCGTTCTCGCCGCGCGCCCGGTCGGCGAACCCAAGCAAACGGATTTTCGTTTCGAAGATTACGCGGTACCGGCGCCGGGCGACGGGCAGATGCTGCTGCGCACGATCTGGCTGACGCTCGATCCGTATATGCGCGGCCGCATGAGCGAAGGGCCGTCTTATTCCGCGCCGGTGCCGATCGGCGGCGTGATGGAAGGTGGGGCCGTGTGCGAAGTGATGGCGTCCAATAATCCAGGCTTTGCCAAGGGCGACATCGTGCTCGCGCATTCCGGCTGGCAACAATACGCGCTGTCGGATGGCGCGGGCCTGCGTAAGATCGATCCAAAGATCGCGCCGATCTCGACGGCGGTGGGTGTGCTCGGCATGCCCGGCATGACGGCCTATACTGGCCTGCTCGAAATCGGCAAGCCGAAGGCCGGTGAAACCGTTGTTGTCGCCGCTGCATCGGGTGCGGTTGGTTCTGCGGTCGGTCAGATCGCAAAGATCAAGGGCGCACGCGCGGTCGGCATCGCCGGCGGCAAGGAGAAGTGCGATTACGTCAAGAACGAACTCGGCTTCGACGAATGTGTTGATCACCGCGATCCTGACCTAGCGGCGAAACTGAAAGCCGCGTGCCCCAAAGGCATCGATGTCTATTTCGAGAACGTCGGCGGAAAAGTGTTCGACACGGTGTTTCCGCTGCTGAACGATTTTTCGCGCATTCCCGTGTGCGGCCTGATCGCCGACTACAACACGATCTTTACCAAGGATACGCCGACGCCGCCGTGGGCGAACTCGATCATGCGCGCGATCCTGGTGAAGCGGCTGAATTTCCGCGGCTTCATCGTGCGCGATTTTGCAGCCATGTTCCCGGATTTCATCCGCGACATGCCGCAGTGGCTGCGCGAGGGCAAGGTCAAGCACCGCGAGTTCGTCACCGAGGGCCTCGAGAGCGCGCCGGCCGCGTTCATGGGTCTGCTCAAGGGCGCTAACTTCGGCAAGCAGCTCGTGCGCGTCGGGCCGGACAAGGTATAAGAACGCCGTCAGGCCGGATGGACCGGCGGGGGAGGATTGATGTCGGTTCAAATGGTGCTGCTGCCGGTGTTCGTGCTGGTCGGGCTGGCGTTCGCGTTGCTGCTCGGAATGGCGACAGCGCGGACGCAATCGCTGAAATCGGGGGAAACCCGGATCAAGGACATCGCGCTACGCGAGCCGAACTGGTCGACGCGCGCCACCCAGATCGGCAACTGCTTCAGCAACCAGTTCGAAATTCCGGTGTTGTTCTACGTTCTGATCGCGCTGGCGCTGCCGCTGCGTCACGCCGACCTCTTCATCGTGCTGATGTCATGGGTCTTCGTCGTGACGCGGTTCGCGCACGCCGGAATCTTCGTCACGTCGAACAATGTGCGGCAGCGCGGACTGGTCTGGTTCTCCGGGGTGCTGGTGCTGCTGGCGATGTGGATTTATTTCGCACTCCGCATCCTGTTGGTGATCTGATCGCCCGCGCATCGCGCCGAGCCTCCGTTGAAAGAGTCCGATGACCCCTGCCGCACGGCTGTCCGCCGCCATTGAAGTGCTTGCCGCGATCGACACCCAGCGGGTGCCGGCGGCGAAGGCATTGAAGGAATGGGGTACCGCACATCGCTTCGCAGGTTCCGGCGACCGCGCCGGAATTTCCGGGCTGGTCTATGATGTGCTGCGCCGTCAGGCCTCCAGCGCATGGATCATGGAGGACGATACCCCGCGTGCGCGGCTGCTCGGCATGCTCAAGCTCGAACGCCAGTTCGATGCCGACAAGATCGCGGCGCTGTGCGACGGCAGCCGCTTTGCGCCTGAACCGCTCTCGGATGGCGAACGCGCTGCGCTCACTTCGCGCACCACAACTGACGCGCCGGCGCACATCGCGGGCGATTATCCCGAGTGGCTGGATGGCTATCTGACCGAGGTGTTTGGCGACGAACGCGCCGCGGAGGCGACGGCGATGGCGAGCCGCGCGCCGCTCGATCTCCGGGTCAACACGTTGAAGGCCAAGCGCGAGAAGGTGCAGGGCTCGCTCCGTCATCTCGGCGCGGAACCGACGCCGTGGTCGCCGCTGGGCTTACGCATCCAGCTCGGCGCCGACGCCCGTAATCCCGGCGTTCACGCCGAGGAGGATTTCATCAAGGGCGGCATCGAGGTGCAGGACGAGGGTTCCCAGCTCGCGGCGCTGCTGTCTGCCGCAAAACCGGGCGAGCAGGTGATCGACCTCTGCGCCGGTGCCGGCGGCAAGACGCTGGCGCTGGCGGCCATGATGCAGGGCAAGGGGCGGCTGATCGCGACCGATCACGACAAACGGCAACTCGCGCCGATCCATGAGCGGCTGTCGCGGGCCGGCGTCCACAATGCCGATATCCGGACGCCGAAGGGCGAGGACGATCCGTTGTCCGACATCTACGCATCTGCCGATCTCGTGCTGATCGACGCGCCATGCACGGGCACCGGGACGTGGCGGCGTAATCCGGATGCCAAATGGCGGATGCGCCCGGGTGCCCTGGAAGTCAGGTTGAAGGATCAGGTTGAAGTGCTTGATCGGGCGGCGGCTTTGGTGAAAGCGGGCGGGCGGATCGCTTACATCACCTGTTCGGTGCTGCCGCCGGAAAATAGCGAGCAAGTCCGCAGGTTTATCGGCCGCCATTCAGAGTTTACGGTGGTCCCGCCGGCGGAGGCGGCCGCTGTGCTGTGGGACAAAGCGGATGATTTCCTTGCGGCGACGATCCAGAGCCCCGAGGGATTATTGATGACCCCCCGCCGCACCGGCACGGACGGATTTTTCGTCAGCGTGCTGACAAAGCGCTGACCACACAGCCGGCCTTCGTCATGCCCGGCTTTATGCCGGGCATCCACGTCTTTGGGTGGCTGATCAAGAAGACGTGGATGGCCGGGACATCTGCGCGAAGTCGCGCTTCGCGCTTTTACCCGGCCATGACGTGTTTTGACGGTTGCGACCCCGCTGCCGGTCGCGTATTTCCACTCCATGACAGCAGCCCAGCAGGTAACCCCGTCGGCGCCCCAGGTGGCCTCGGCGCACGACAAGATTCTCATCATCGATTTCGGCTCTCAGGTGACCCAGCTCATCGCGCGCCGGGTGCGCGAGGAGGGCGTCTATTCCGAAATCGTGCCGTTCCAGAAGGCGGAAGCCGCCTTCAAGGAGATGAAACCCAAGGCGGTGATCCTGTCCGGGGGACCGGAATCCGTGCATGAGGCCGGATCGCCGCGCGCGCCGCAGGTGATCTTCGAGTCCGGCGTTCCCGTGCTCGGCATCTGCTACGGCCAGATGACCATGGCCGCCCAGCTCGGCGGCATCGTCGAGGGCGGGCATCATCGCGAATTCGGCCGCGCCGACGTCGAGGTGAAGGCGCCGAGCCACCTGTTCGACGCGACATGGAAGATGGGCGAGCGGCATCCGGTGTGGATGAGCCATGGCGACCGCATCACCAAAATGCCGCCGGGTTTCGAAGTCGCGGGCATCTCGCCCAACGCGCCGTACGCCATCATTCAGGACGAGAAGCGCAAATACTACGGGCTGATGTTCCATCCCGAGGTGGTGCATACGCCCGACGGCGCAAAGCTCATTCGCAATTTCGTCCGCAAGGTCGCAGGCCTGACCGGCGACTGGACGATGCGCGCTTTCCGCGAGGAGGCGATCGAAAAAATCCGCGCGCAGGTCGGCAAAGGCAAGGTGATCTGCGGTCTCTCGGGCGGCGTCGATTCATCGGTCGCGGCGATCCTGATCCACGAAGCCATCGGCGACCAGCTCACCTGCGTGTTCGTCGATCACGGGATGCTGCGCAAGGACGAGGGCAAGACGGTGGTGGACCTGTTCCGCCACCACTACAACATCCCGCTGGTCCACGTTGATGCCTCACAACAATTCCTCGGCGAACTCGCAGGGGTCACCGACCCCGAAGTGAAGCGCAAGACTATCGGGCGGCTGTTCATCGACGTGTTCGACGCGGAAGCCAAGAAAATTGGCGGCGCCGAGTTCCTGGCGCAGGGCACGCTCTATCCCGACGTGATCGAAAGCGTGTCGTTTACCGGCGGCCCGTCGGTGACCATCAAGTCGCACCACAATGTCGGCGGGCTTCCGGCGCGCATGAACATGAAGCTGGTCGAGCCGTTGCGCGAACTGTTCAAGGACGAGGTGCGCGTGCTCGGGCGCGAACTCGGGCTGCCGGACGTGTTCGTCGGCCGGCATCCGTTCCCGGGCCCGGGACTTGCGATCCGTTGCCCCGGCGAGATCACCCGCGAAAAGCTCGACATCCTGCGCGAGGCCGATGCCGTCTATATCGACCAGATTCGCAAAGCCGGGCTTTACGATACGATCTGGCAGGCCTTCGCGGTGCTGCTGCCGGTGAAGACCGTTGGCGTGATGGGCGACGGACGTACTTACGAATACGTCGTCGGCCTGCGCGCGGTGACCTCGACCGACGGCATGACCGCCGACTTCTATTCCTTCGACATGAAGTTTTTAGGCGAGACCGCGACCCGGATCATCAATGAAGTCAAAGGCGTCAATCGTGTTGTCTACGACATCACATCAAAGCCGCCGGGGACGATCGAGTGGGAGTGAGGACGGTAGAAGTTGACGTGCATCTTGGAAATCTTGCTGTGGCTGTATCGATGCACCGAAGCGCCTATAAATTAATTGACTCCGCGCCAGCCCTCAAGAGGCTCAACAATGAAGCTGTATTCGTTTGCTTCCGAAAATCTCACCAATATTTGGGCGGGAATTGGTGCTGGAATGTGGGCGGTGGGTGAAAGCGACAATTCTGCTTTCGTAAAGGGACGTATTACCAAAGCTGCCCGCATGTCGATCGGCGCATTTGGCATTCTCTACTGCAACGAGACTGGCAGCCTTACCGTACCGTTCGTTTGTCTATTCGAAGGCGGATCCCGATCGTACTGAGACTGAGGTATGGTCTAAAACTTGGGTGCTTCCGTTTGCTATCAAGCCGCTGGGAAACCCCCGCCGGCAAATCGCCCGCGAGCGGGCACGCCAAATTCTTCCTTCATTGAGAGACAAGTCTTTTGAGAAGCTTTTCCTCGTTCAGGGGCAGTTCGCGTTTCAGGGCACCGAGGTAACAGACGCGGACTGGGCCATCCTTATTCAAGAACTCGCCTCTTAAATCGGCCGTACGCCCTTTGCCTCAACGGTCGGAAAAAATCCCCGCCGATGTCGGCTTCCGCTGCCCCCGTTCGTCTTTCACATGACAGGCCGATAAGGCCATCTCAGGAACAGGGAGACGAACGATGCGCGTCATGGTGCTCGTGAAAGCGACCGAAGACAGCGAAAAGGGTTTTGTGCTGACGCCGGAGACCAAAGAGATGATGGAAGCGATGGGCAAATTCAACGACGAACTGGTCAAGGCCGGCATCATGAAGGCCGGAGACTGCGACGGCCTCACGGAGTCCGCGCGAGGCAAGCGTATTGCGTTCGATGGTTCGGGCCGTACGGTCATCGACGGGCCGTTCGCCAATCCGCGCGAGCTGGTTGCCGGCTTTTGGTTCTGGGACGTCAGGGATATGGACGAGGCGGTCGCCTGGGTGAAGCGCTGCCCCAATCCCATGCCGGGACCGAGCGAGATCGAAATCCGGCCGCTGCAAGAGATCGCTGATTTGCAATGAGGCGTTTCAGCGCCGCCCCAGTTTCTCGAACCGCTTGATCAGGCGCTCGCGTTTGAGTCGAGAAAGCCGCTGAATCCAGAACACCCCGTTCAGCTGATCGATCTCGTGCTGATGGCAGA
>JBEPUM010000051.1:0-20357 GCA_041691515.1 Pseudomonadota bacterium
GCGAACTGGCCATGCGCCGCGCCGCCGAACGCGTGGACGCCTCGCTGATCGAGCGGATGCAGGCCCAGGCGATCGAAGGGCCATGGGCGGCTGGCGAGCGCATCCTGGCCTGCATCGGCCCCGACCCGGTGTCGCCGACCGTGGTTCGTGCCGCCAAGCGTCTGGCAGACCTGATGGATGCGCCGTGGATTGTGGTGACGGTCGAGCGGCCGGGCGCCAGCATCGATCATGCGGCCCGTCAGCGCCGCGATGAGGTAATGAAGCTAGCAGAAAGTCTTGGCGCAGAGACGCAAACCTTGACGGGTGCCGACATCCCCGCGGAGTTGCTGCGCTTTGCGAAATTTGAGAATGCCACCCAGATTGTGGTTGGCCGTTCGCGCGGCGGATTTCTCAGCGAATTGCTCCGCCGATCGCTGCCGCACGAACTCGTGCGGCGAACGCAGGACATCGCCATTCATTTGGTCACCAGCGAAACCGATCAATTCGCGCCAGTGCAGAGACGGCTGCTACCCGGGAAAATTCCGCTGCGACCGCTTCAGTTTGTCTACACGACCTTGATGGTCGCTGCGGCGCTCGCTGTAGGCATGGTGTTGACTGAACTGACGCCGATCCCAAACCTGTCGATCGTGTTTCTGATGTCAGTGCTGGTCAGCGCCATCAATTTTGGTATCTGGCCGGCGATCTACGCATCGCTGCTGTCGTTCTTCGCGTACAATTTCTTCTTCATCCCGCCGCTCTACAACTTCACGATTGCGGAGCCTTTTGAACTTCTGGCGCTGGTGATCTTCCTGATCGTTGCGATCGTCACCGCCGCCCTGGCCGGTCGGGTGCGGGATCAGGCACGCGTCGCGGCTGGTAGAGTGCGCGCCATGCGCCGCCTTTATGAATTCACGCGCCGCTTGTCGGGATTGGCGACGCGGGACGGCATTGCGGAAGGCGCCGCCGGAGAAATCCACGCGAGCCTGGCGCGGCCGGTCGTGGTGCTGCTGGCACAGGATGATGATCTTGTCCTGGTCGCAGCGTGGCCACCGGAAGATGCGCTGGACGCGGCGGCCACGACGGCCGCACGTTGGGCCTACGCGCACACCGAACCAGCGGGCGCGGGCACCGGGACCTTGCCGATCATCCCGTGGTATTTCGTCCCACTGCGAATCGGCGACAGGACTCTCGGGGTCATCGGCGTCGCAAAGGACAAGAATACGCCGCCTTTCGATTCGGAGTCGCGTACTTTGCTCGATACGCTGTCCGAACAAACCGCTGCGGCCCTTGAGAGGGCCGCGTTGGCGAGTGAGATGGTCCGTGCCAAGACGACGACCGAAACCGAGCGCGTCCGCAATACGCTGCTGGCGTCGATCTCGCACGATTTCCGGACGCCGCTGTCGTCCATACTTGGCGCGGCGACCAGTCTGCTTAGCTACGGTGACAAACTGGACGCCGCCGCAAAGACCGATCTGCTCGGACAGATCAAGCAGGAAACCGAAGGCCTCGACGAAATGGTTCGAAATCTGCTTGCGATCACGCGCATCGATTCCGGCGCGCTCGAACTGCGTCGCGACTGGATCGATCTGCGAGAGATCGCCGATCGCGTGGCCAGCGCGGCGCGGCGGCGTGGTGCGCGGCAGGGCATCAACATCGCGATGCCGTCAGATTTGCCGCTTGTCTATGCCGACGCGGCGCTGGCAGAGCAGGCCATCGGAAATATCGTCGCAAATGCGCTTGTGCATACATCGGCAGATACGCATATCGTGATCGATGCGCAGGCGTCGCCGGCTGCTATTACCGTACGCGTTGCCGATAACGGACCCGGCATCGCATCCGATATGTTGCCGCACGTTTTCGACCGGTTTGCGAAGGGAAGCGGAGCGGGCGATGGCGGGGAGGGGACGGGTCTCGGTCTTGCGATCGCAAAGGGGATCATGGACGCCCATGGCGGTTCGATTGCAGTCGACAGCCCGGTAGACGGGCAGCCCGGAGCCCGGTTAGTATTGACTTTCCCGCGGGAGGACGCCGCATCGTGAGTGCAAGGTCTCGTGTGCTGGTCGTCGATGACGAGCCGGCGATTCTTCGTTTTCTCAAGCCCGCGCTTGAGGCGAACGGTTACGACATGTCGAGTACCGTCACCGTCGCAGACGCCGTCAAGCGTATCGCTGCCGACGCACCCGATATTGTGCTGCTCGATCTCGGGCTTCCCGACGGCGACGGCAAGGATGTGGTTCGCCGGGTGCGCGAATGGTCCGATGTGCCGGTAATCGTTCTCTCCGCGCGCGATCGTGAGGCCGAAAAGATCGAGTCGCTGGATCTTGGCGCCGATGACTACGTCAACAAGCCGTTCAACGTCGGCGAACTGATGGCGCGGATGCGCACCGCGCTTCGCCACCGCATGCTGCGCAAGGCGGAGACGCCATTGCTGCGGGTTGGCGATCTCGAAGTTGATGCCGTGCGGCACCGTGTGACGCGTGCAGGAGTTGAACTGAAGCTGACACCAAAGGAATTCGAGCTTCTGTCATTCCTTGCGAAAAATGCCGGCCGCGTCCTGACGCACCGACAGATTCTCGCTGCGGTCTGGGGGATCGCGCACACCGCGGATACGCAGTATCTGCGCGTCTATATCGGCCAGTTGCGACAGAAGATCGAAGACAAGGCCGATGATCCGCGGATCATCCTGACGGAGCCCGGCATCGGTTATCGCATCAGCGAAGGTTGATGTACCGAACGCGGATATGTATCCACCAGAACCAGATTGTTACTCAAACGGGAGCGTACCTACGCGACCAGCCAGGGACGTTCCTTGCGTTCGACGAAGACGGAATCGATCTCCGCATCCATATCCACGATCACGGCCTCAATGGCCGCGATGGCTTGCTGAATTGCTGCGATTTCAGCGATCTGCGCCTTGGAGATCGGCTCTTTCCGTCCCATCAGCGCGACAATCATTTCGCGGCGCTGTTCTTTCAATTGAACCAGTGGCAATCCGTGATCTTCGAAATAATTCATGATCAGTAACCCCCTGTGCGAGAACGATACAGCGAGGCTGCTGAGATCGCATTACGGGGATACATTGCATTTTAGCGATCGCACGGATTTCGATCTTCGGCCGATCCGGCCCCATGAACTGACGAAATGTTAACCCAACGGTAGCCGTCAGCCGATTGCGGACTCACGCCCGTGAGGGCTGCAAGGACTGCGCTTCGAGGCGCCGGGCTTCTCAATCCAGCAATGGGTCAATGGAGGGTTGGGCAGCCCATCGGAATTTTCGTTCCTTGTATTGGGTGCCGTCCTTGCCGGATAGCATGGTGAGCAGATCGAAAACACTGCGACCGGATTCAATCCACGCCTGCTCCTTGTCGTCAAACGTGATGTTGCGCATCGCAAGGTCGAATACTTCACCCGCCTTGGCCCAAGGCACCACCGTCAACCCATCGTCGTCGCCAAATATCAGGTCACCGGTATTCACCGATACGCCGCCGCAAATGACAGGTTCGCCGATCGCGCCATGGGACGACGAGCCGAAGCCCGCGATGGCGGGAGCGCGACCGCAGGCAAACAGGGGAATTGCGTCGGTCTGAGTTTCGATTTCGAGCAAGTCTCGCGCCATACCATCGATGACAACGGCTCTGAGGTTATTACGAGCCGCGTTCCAGTGGACCATGCTCCCCCAAACGGAAAGCTCGGATAGGCCGCCCGCATCGACCACCAGAACGTCGTCCGCTTTCGCCACCGACAGCGCCTCTATTGGCCCGCGTGTAAATCCGGGTGAGGTTCGCACGGTGAGCGCTCGTCCCGCAAAGCGTAACCCCGGCAGGAGCGATTGGATGCGTGGAGACATACAGACGCCTCCGCCGGAATTGACGTGCTCGCTGGTCATGCGCGGATGCAAAAATTTATCGATCAGGGCGCGGGCCGCTTCGGCGCTGCCGGAGATCGCGGTCATATCCATCATCCAAAATCCTTTGCCGACGTTTATGACCGCCGGTCATTGGTTCGATCCGAAAGGCTTTTGCCGATGCATTTCTAGGCTCTGCCGTATATGTCGGCAAATTCCAAATTACTTGTCATCTATTCCCAGAGGTTATGTAATGTCACCGCCGCTCGGGATCCTGAGGGATTCCACGATTGGAATGGTGATCTATGAATATGCAGAGACTTCGCGCCTTCCAGGCGATTATGAGAACCGGCTCTGTCACTTCGGCAGCTGATGATCTCAAGCTGACCCAGCCCGCTGTCAGCAAATTGCTGAAGGCCCTCGAGCTCGAAGTCGGCTTCCCTCTTTTCCACCGGTCTAATGGGCGGTTGAACCCTTCCGCGCAGGGAACGGCATTCTACCAGCGGGCGCAGCGCGTTCTGACTGATATCGAAGAGCTTGCAACGATTGCGCGGAATGTCGCTGAAAACAGGTTTGGTGAAATCAGACTGGTGGCCATGTCGCAATTGTCAACGAGGCTGTTCCCTCGGGCAATTGGAGAGTTTCAAAAGAAGTATCCAGATGTCTATGTCTCGCTTGAAATCATTCCGCGCCGCGACGCGGATCGCTGGATCAGCGGGTTGAATTTTGATCTTGGCGTAAGTGCATTGCCGATTATATGGAGCGGTCTGGATTACGAGCCCTTTCTGACGCTCGCGCCGGTCGCGGTGGTCCCGACGGCTAACCCGTTATCGTCACGGGCCTGGCTCAGTGCGCGGGACATGGACGGTCAGCCATTCATCCGCCTGACGCAATCTAATCTGCTGCGATCCCAAGTCGATACGGATATGATCGAGGCGAACGCACATCCCATCGTCAAGGCGGAGGTGTCATCTCCAATGACGGCCTGCGCACTCACCGCACAAGGTATTGGATTGGCGGTGGTGGACGCATACAGTCCCCTTGTTTCGAAGACGGATGCTTTTCAAATCGTCCCATGGAGGTCGTCCATTCTACTGACTTACGGCTTCTTCTATCCCAGAGACACCGCCAACCCGTTCGTTCCTGTCTTCAAAAAGATCCTCAAGCGGTTGGCGATCGCCGATCAACCGCGATCGCGCGTCCGGGTTGCGAACGGGCGCTGAATCTGCATTCCAAATAATTATGATAATACTCTTATTTTGAATTTGCCGTAATGCAGCCGTTACTCCTACTCTTCAAATCGGCACCGGCAGTTCGCACTTTTTCAACACAGGAGAGCAAAATGAAAGACGTGCCTCCACGGCTGCATCGTTTGACCGCACTATCTCTCTCGCGCCGCCGATTGATGGTTGGTGGAGCGGCGATTGCCTTCGCCGGAAGCGCGGGCATCGTGCCGGTGGGTGCACAGACGCCGAAACCCATGCGCGTTGGTGTCCATAAGGGCGTGGTATTCGTTCCAGCGCTGCTGCTCCAGTCGATCCTCGGCGCGGAGTGGAAGGTGGAGCTATCCTATTTCGGGTCGCCTGCCGATATGGCCAATGCGATAGCTTCGCACAGTATCGACATCGGCTACACCGGCGTGACGATCGCCGCCATCGCGCGCTCAAAGGGGGTGCCGATCGTTCTTGCTGCGAGTTCGGCGGGCAAGGGCACAGCCATCGTTGTGGGGGCCAAAACGTCCATTCATAAAATGGAGGACATGAAAGGCAAGAACTACGGTCAGGTGGTCGGCGGAATTCAGGATGTCCAGTTCCGGGAAGAACTCCGCAAGGTCGGAATGACGATCAAGGACGTCAATCCGGTCGCGATCGCGTTCGCCGACCTTCCTGTAGCTTTGCAGGGCGGTAGCGTGGATGTCTTTTGCGGGGGCGAACCGTTCTCTACCAAAACAATCGAGGACGGTATTGGCCGGCTGCTGAAGCATCCCTACGATACGCCTGTCGGCACGATCAACGCAGGCATCCTGACGCATGAGGCTACGGTTCAGAAAGATCCCGATATGCTCAAGGCATTTGTCGGCGCGCATCGCGAGGCCGTCACGCGCCTTCGCGGCAACCTCGACGAAGCGGCTGAACTCGGCAGCAAAAACTGGGGATTCCCTTTAGCGATTTCGCGAAAAAGCCTCGACAATGTCGACCTGCGCTGGGTCATTGACGACGGGTTCATGAGTGATCTCGGCAACTACATGGCGCGGATGAAGGACCTCGGTCTCATTGCAACAGTTCCCGATATCAATAAGCTGGTGGTCCGGGACTTCGCCAAGGCCTAGCTAGTTGAAAGGCCTAGCTGGTCGAATCCCGCTCCACTGGGATCGCGGGACTCCGGCATCGGAGAAGCTGAATTTGATGAATCTCGACCGCCTTGTCGCTTTTGCCAAAGCAGCTTGTCTGCCGGTGGCTGTCGTCATCATATGGGCGCTGGTGACGGAGACGGGTTCGGTCCCGGCTTATGTGCTGCCGTCGCCGAGTGCGGTTATGGCGACGCTGCTGGATTTCTTTTTTGGCGGTTCGTCGCAGGCCTTCTCCGGAAAATTCCTCGCGCATTTTTCGCAGAGTCTCTATCGGGTGGCGGGGGGATTCGCATGCGGAACGCTGCTTGGTATCCCCTTGGGCATTGTTCTGGGTTACAATCGAAAGATCGGTGCATTCATTGAGCCGACAATCGAGTTGTCGCGGTCGATTCCCGGAATTTGCTGGCTTCCACTGGCGCTGGTGTGGTTCGGCATCGGAACTGGCACCAGCGTATTTCTGATTGCGCTCGGGTCGTTCTATTCGATCTTCCTCAGCACACTCGGCGGTGTCCGTTACGTCAATCCTGTACTGCTGCGCGCGGGCAGGTCGCTTGGTGCGACCGAGTCGAGCTTGCTCTATACCGTCATCCTGCCGGCTGCATTTCCTTCGATCCTCAGTGGTCTCCGGCTCGGCCTGTCCTATTCCTGGATCTACATGGTTTTGGGGGAGTTCACCGGGGTCAATTACGGCCTGGGCGCCCTGCTGCTTCAGTCTCGCGACACCATGGATACGCCGTTGATCATCGGGCTTATGGCTGTGATCGGGGGACTGGGGGTCATCTCTGACAGGCTCATGCTGATCTTTATGACCAAGATACTCGGAATGGACGTCAGATGACCGGTGTCGTTGCAGCCAAGGCGCCAGCGATAACAATGCTGCGTTCAAACGATGAGCCGGCCAAGATAAGCTTTCGCAACATTACCAAGGCGTTTGTTTCAAAGGCGGGCGGTCCTTCGATAAAGGCGCTTGACGGTCTGTCGCTTGACATCGCGGAAAAGGATTTCGTCTGTCTGATCGGTCCGTCCGGTTGCGGGAAAAGCACCCTGTTGAACCTGATCGGAGGATTCGAACACGCGACGTCGGGTGACGTTTTGCTGGACGGTGTCAGCGTAACGGGCCCTGGGCCGGATCGCGGCGTTGTGTTTCAGGAGGGCGCGCTATTCCCGTGGCTGAATGTGCTCGACAATGTCTGCTTCGGGCCCAAACGCCTGGGGGTGCCGCGCGAGCGCTATCTTGAAGAGGCGCATGCGATCCTCGAGGAGGTTGGGCTATTGCCGTTCGCGCAACATCTGCCCGCCGAACTTTCGGGCGGCATGAGGCAGCGTGTTGCGATTGCTCGCGCGCTCATCAATCATCCGCCGGTTCTGCTGATGGACGAACCCTTCGGTGCGCTCGATCCCCAGACGCGCGTGCTGATGCAGGAAATGCTGCTGCGGATCTGGGAGCACGACAATCGAACCGTGTTGTTCATCACGCATGATGTTGAGGAGGCCCTGTTCCTGGGTACGCGCGTGGTTGTGATGAGCAGCCGGCCCGGACGAATACTCAAAGACGTCCGCGCCGATCTACCTAGACCGCGCGATTTTTCCGTTCTCGGTCATCCTGAATTCGTGAAGGTCAAGGCGGAGTTGTTCGCGTTGGTTCGGGAACAGACGATCGCTGCAGCCGCCGATGCGTCTGGCGACGCCCGGTCCTTCCGGACCAAATAGCCCTGCTCAGGTGCCGGCAAAATCCGAACTGACGATGGAACTGCTATATTTCGCCGCCGGCGGTTGGACGTGTGCGCTGGAATTCTGCGATATCTTCCCTAAATAAAGCTAGGGGAGGCACCGGTTTCAGAGGACGCGTCATGGTCCTGAAAAGCATTTTGACGGCAGCCGTCAGTTTGGTGCTGCTTGGCTCGAACACCGCAATAGCGGCCGGATATCAGCCCGGCGCCTTTTTCAACCTGGATCTGTCCAAGGCCGCGCTCTCGCCAGATCCACTCGGTCCACCGGCGTACTTCGAGCAGGTGCCAATCGAGGCCAATGCGCCGGACTCGGCTGCGCCTGAGATCAATGTTAAGCACGTCGAGCGAGCGCAGATTCATAAGCCGCGCGATACGGCTCGCGCAAAGCCGAAAACTCCGCATCCAAAATTGGCCCGGCGGTCTCATGGCAACCCGATGGATGCGCAGGCCTTCGATACGCGTATTCAGGTCTGGCCCTGCAGGTCGGGCGGCATTTGCAACTGGCAGCGATCCCGCTGAGGCTTTTGTGCGGGCGCTCCTCCGTGCGGTTCAAACCGGTGCAGATGGGGCCTGCCGTTTCGGCTGCCAACTCAGGCTTGATTTGTCCGAGTGCCGTCCGATGTTGTATCGAGCATCAGCTTCGTTGCGCCACGCGTTGTCGCAAAATTCCCGTCGTGCAGCCTCTGTCGGCGCTGCATTCTCATTTCAGGGGTCATCATGGATAATCTGCACACACAGGGCATCAACTTGCCGCGCCTGGGGCTCGGCACCTACCGGATGCAGGGTGATGTCTGTCGCGCGGCCGTGGAGAGTGCGCTCGGTCTTGGCTATCGCCATATCGACACGGCCGAGATGTATGGCAATGAGGAGGCGGTGGGCGCCGCCATCGCCGCATCTGGCGTTGCGCGCAAGGATCTGCATGTCACCACCAAGGTCTGGCACGAAAATCTCGCGCCGGATGCGATCCGCAAGGCGTTCGACGCCAGCCTGACGAAACTCCGTCTGGATCACGTCGATCTCTATCTTGTGCACTGGCCTTCCAAGATTATGAATCTCGCAGCGGTTTTTGAGACGCTGGAAAAGCTCAGGGCGGAAGGCCGTACGCGGGCCATCGGTGTATGCAATTTCAATCTCGCTCTGCTGCGCAAGGCGGTCGACGAGATCAAGGCGCCTATTGCCTGCAATCAGATCGAATATCACGTGATGCTCGACCAGACGCCGGTGCGATCCTATCTGGCGGAGAAGTCTATCCCGCTCGTTGCTTATGCGCCGCTGGCGCAGGGACGTGCGGCGACGAACGAGACGCTGATGACGATTGCTCGCAAGCACGATGCGACGCCCGCGCAGGTCGCGCTCAAGTGGCTGCTCGATCAGGATGATGTTGCGGCGATTCCGAAAGCGTCGCGCGCCGAGAGTCAGCAAGCCAATCTTGATGCGTTGAAGCTGAAACTCGACGACGATGATCGCAAGGCCATCGGGGCGTTGCCGAAGACCCAGCGTTTCGTCAATCCGCCGTTTGCTCCGGCTTGGGATTGAACCCATACAAAAATGGCCCCGCGAAGGGCCATTTTCATATAGTGCCAGACTTAGTGGCGGTGCTTGATAACCACGACGCGGTCGCGATGATGATGGTGACGCCAACCCTCGCGATGACGCCAGCCGTCATGGCGGTGATGGTCGCGCATTCCCATGTGATTATGGCCGGTCCTGATCACCACGCTTTGCGCGCTGGCGACGGTGGGGGCGGCGACGGCAATGCCGACGAGCGCAGCAACAACGTAAGCAAACTTCTTCATCGAAATTCCTCCTCTCAGGTATGGTGAAAAGAGAACCTCCTATGACAGGGAACGTTCCCGCGGAATGCCGGGAGAATTCTGAACGGATGTTCAGCTTGAGCCAGATTGCTCCTATTCGCAGTATTTCTTGCCGTTGAACTGGAAGTATTTCGCCGATATCGATGCGGCTGCGAGGCGTGATGGGTAAGATGACGGCGGAAGCCGACCAGCGCGCGCGGCAACAGATTAGCCCTTAGTGGATTTGGTCAGGCCAAAGCTGGTACAGCAAGATCAAGGCTGGCTCAAATTGGAGCTTGTACATTTGCGCTTCGTTCGGGCACGCCGAACTGCTCGCGGCAAACGTCCGCAAGTTTGGCGACACCCTCCCGGATTTCGGCATGCGACGGACTGGCAAAGCAAAGCCGCAACCGGCTGCCGGCGTAGGCCTTGTCGGTTGACCACTCCGGACCCGGATTGATTGAAATGCCGGCAGCGAGTGCAGCCTGATACAGTTTCGGAGTGTCGACATTGTCCGGCAGCTTCACCCACAGGAAGATGCCGCCCTTGGGGTCTTCGAATTCCGCCGCTGTACCGAACTGCTCGTTTAGCGCTTCGATCAGCGTGTCGAGTTTGGCGCGCAAGCCTTTGGTCAGCTGCGGGACATGGCTTGCGAAATGCGGCGTGCAGTATTCGGCCAGCGCCATCTGCTCCAGCGAGCCCGAACCGGCGTCGGTCTTCAGCGGCAGCATGCGCGACATCAGTTCCCACGGGGCGACGATGAATCCGACGCGTAGCGCTGGCGCGATCGACTTGGAAAACGAGCCGATGTGAATGACGCCGCCGCCCTCGCTCATCGCGTAAATCGCGGGCGGCCGCTTACCGTCCCAGGTCAGATCGGCATAGCAGTCGTCCTCGAAGATCGGCACGCCATAGTCGCGCGAAAGCCTGAGGAGTTCGGTGCGCCGCGTTTCGCTCATGATGGTCGCCGTTGGGTTCTGCACCGTCGGGATGGTGTAGATGTATTTTGGCTGGATATTGCGTGACTTCAATTCGGCGAGCGCCGCGGCCAGCACGTCCATCCGCATGCCGCCGTCGTCGAGCGGGATGCCGACGGCATGAACGCCAAGCCGCGTCAGTCGGGTTAGTGCGCCTTGATAGGTTTCCTGCTCCACGATCACGGTGTCGCCACGCGCCAGCAGGGTGTGATTGACGAGATCGAGCGCCTGCAACGAACCCGATACGAGCAGGATCTCATCGGTGGTGCAGGTAATGCCGGCGTCGCGCTTCAGCTTCGTGACGAGAAAATCGCGCAAGGGCAGGTGGCCTTGCGGGCCATGGGCGAGATTGTAGGTTGCGAGTGCCCGGCCTTCACGCTTGAGGGCCGTGTTGAGCGCTTCGATCAGACCGTCGAGCGGAACGCCGTCAGGATCGTTGTTTCCACCGACAAAGCTGTATTTTGCGAGTCCCGTCCAACGCCCTGCCGCCGGCGGCAAACCCGCTGGCAGGAGTGGTGCGAAGTCGAATGGTTTGGTCGTCATTGAACCCGATCTCCCTGCTTCTTCTTATTTCTGGAGCATGGCGCTGTGACACATTGCCCATTTTACTCCGAACCGCGTATTCTTGCGTTCCGGAGACACCGTCAGGCGGCTGAGGGGCATGCACGAGCTTATTCGCGATATCACGCTTTGTATCCTGTTTGCCTGGGGTCTCGGGCTGGCCGCGCATTTTTCCCGGCAGCCGTTGATTCTAGCCTATCTGGTGGCCGGGTTCTTCATCGGACCATTCGGGATGGCATGGGTCAAGTCGCAGGAATCGATCCAGACCATCTCCGAACTCGGCCTGATCTTCATGCTCTTCATGATCGGCCTGGAAATCGACCTGAAGAAGATCGTGCGCGCCGGGCGGGTGATCCTGATCGCTGCCGGCGGACAACTCGTTGGCGGCTGTATCCTCGGCGTGCTGTTCTTCATGGCGATCGGCCTCTCCATGGGCCACGGTGGGTTCGATGCGCTCTATCTCTGTATTGCCTGCGCGCTGTCGAGCACGGTCATCATCGTCAAGGTGCTGTATGAAAAGCGTGAACTCGACACGCTGCCGGGCCGCATCACGCTCGGCGTGCTGGTGCTGCAAGACATCTTTGCGATCCTGTTCCTCGCCGTGCAACCCAGTCTCGACAATCTTCAGGTCACCATCATCCTGTTGTCGATCGCACGGGTAGGCGCACTGGTGGCAACCGCGCTGATCCTGAGCCGCTATGTGCTGCCGTATCTGTTTCACCAGATCGCGCGGCGTCCGGAACTGGTGCTGCTCGGGGCGCTGGCGTGGTGCTTTTTGATCGGCGAAATCGCTGAACGATTGCATCTCTCCCGCGAGATGGGATCGCTGGTCGCAGGCGTATCGTTGTCGACGTTCCCCTACGCGCTCGATGTTACCGCCAAGGTGACGACGCTGCGCGATTTCTTCATCACGCTGTTCTTCGTCGCGCTTGGCATGACGATTCCGATCCCGAATGGCTCGGTCATCGGGCTCGCCCTCATCATCGCCGCATTCACGGTCGTCAGCCGTGTCGTCACCACGTTCGTGCCGCTCTACCTGATGAAACAGGGGCTGCGCGCCAGCTTGCTGCCCGCGCTCAATCTGGCGCAGATCAGCGAGTTTTCGCTGGTCGTGATCCAGACCGGCGTGGTTGCGGGGCATATCCAGACGCAGACCGCCAGCGCGGCGTCGTTCGCATTCGTGCTGCTCGCGGTCTTGAGCACGTTCGTGATGGTGCGCAGCGACCAGATTACGCGATTGGCGATCGGCCCGCTGAAACGGATCGGCTTCCGCGACCTCGATCACGGCGAGACTGAAGATGCGGGACACGGCGACGGCCATGGTTCGCGGCGCATCCTCATTCTGGGCTTTTTCCGCGCCGCCAGCGCGCTGTTGAACAGGATCGAGCGCCAGAACAAGGCTCTGCTCGATCAGATCGGCGTGGTCGATTTCAATCCGGTGGTGTTCAGCACGCTCGTCAGCCGCGGCCTGCACGTCACCTACGGCGACATCAGCAATGTCGATACGCTGCTGCACGCCGGCGTCGGTAGCGCCGAGATCATCATCTTAAGCGTGCCGGATTCGCTGCTCAAGGGTGCCAACAACGAAAAGCTGGTCCGTCACGTCCGCTCGCTCAACCCGACCGCGAAGATCATTTCGACGGCGGATCTGCTGTCGGATGTCGCGGATCAATATGCAGCCGGCGCGGATTACGTGACGGTGACGCGGCTCAGCGACGCGCACGAGCTGTTCGAGGCGATCGAGGCCGCCGACCAGGGGCTGCTGGCCGAGAAGCGCGCCAAGACCGATGCACGGCTGAGCGAGCGCCGGGAGGTGCTGCCGTAGCCGGCGGCACTTCAGTTTCGCCCTGCGGATCATATATGGCCTCATCGTATGACGGCATTCCGGGACTGACGGTTGCGCCGCCGCCCGCTCTGGGTCATACGAGCTTCCGTCAACGGGAAAGCGTGTGTCATGCCCCATCCGATTCCGGAAGTCCTCAAGGCCTTTGCCAACGGCGAAATCGTCGTCGTGACCGACGACGACGACCGCGAGGGCGAGGGCGATCTGATTGTTGCAGCCTCGCTCTGCACCGTCGAGAAAATGGCCTTCATCATCCGGCACACCTCCGGCATCGTTTGCGCGCCGATCACGACGGAGGACGCGCGCAGGCTGCGCCTCGATCCGATGGTTGCGCACAATGAGTCCAATCATACCACGGCCTTTACCGTCTCGATCGACTACAAGCCCGATGGAGGCACCGGCATTTCGGCCGAGGAGCGCGCCTCTTGCTGCCGGGCGCTGTCCAATCCCAACGCCGGCGCCAATGACTTTGCCCGTCCCGGCCATATCTTCCCTCTGATCGCACGTGACGGCGGCGTGTTGTTGCGCTCGGGCCATACCGAGGCGGCGGTCGATCTCTGCAAACTGGCTGGACTGCCGCCGGTTGGTGTCATCAGCGAGTTGATGAACGACGACGGGACGGTGACGAAGGGCGAGCAGGTGGCGCGGTTCGCCGCCACCCACAAGCTCAAGCATGTCACCATTGCCGATATGATCGCGTACCGTCAGGCGCGCGAGAAGCTGATCGAACGGGTTTCGGTATTCACGACTGAAAGTCCGATCGGGCCGCTGCAAGGCTACGCCTACCGTTCGCCGTTCGATTCCATCGCCCACGTCGCGTTCGTCTATAACGGCATTGGTGACGGCAAGAATGTTCTGACCCGGTTCCACAAGCCCAATATCGTTCGCGACATTTTTACCGGCCCGAAACGCATGCAGGCCGTGCTCGATCATTTCAAGAAAGCCGGCAGCGGCGTGCTGGTATATTTGCGGGACGGTGCAGCAGGTGTGCCGGTGGCGCCGCTTCCCGAAGACAAATCGGCGGAGGCCGATCGTAACAGGCAGTGGCGCGAAGTCGGCGTCGGCGCGCAGATCCTGCGCGATTTGGGCGTGACGTCGATCCGGCATCTGACGTCGTCGGCGCATGACTACAAGGGGCTCTCCGGTTTCGGTATCGAGATCGTCTCCAACGAGTACCTTGAAGGCTAGGGTTCAAAGTTTTAGTCTGGCGGCGGCAATGCGCGCCACGTGGATGTGAAAGGATTTGTCATGAGTGTTCGTCCGCAGAGCAAGGACAAGCCGGCTCCGGTCAGTTTCCAGTGGGACGATCCGTTCATGCTGGACGAGCAGTTGACCGAAGATGAGCGCATGATCCGCGACACTGCGCGCGCCTATGCGCAGGACAAGCTGATGCCGCGCATCGTCAAGGCGTATCTCGAAGAGAAAACCGACCGCGAAATCTTCAACGAGATGGGTGAACTCGGCCTGATCGGTATCACGCTGCCGGAAGAATACGGTTGCGCCAACGCCAGTTACGTCGCCTACGGCCTCGTGGCGCGAGAGATCGAGCGCGTTGATAGCGGCTACCGCTCGATGAATTCGGTGCAGTCGTCGCTGGTGATGTATCCGATCTACGCCTATGGCGACGAGAACCAGCGCAAGAAATACCTGCCCAAGCTCGCGACCGGCGAATGGGTCGGCTGCTTCGGTCTCACCGAACCTGACGCAGGCTCGGATCCCGGCGGCATGAAAACCCGCGCTGAAAAGGTGTCGGACGGCTACCGGCTGACCGGCTCGAAGATGTGGATTTCCAACGCGCCGATCGCGGACGTGTTCGTGGTGTGGGCCAAATCGGCGGCGCACGACAATCAAATTCGCGGCTTCGTGCTCGAGAAGGGCATGAAGGGTCTCTCGGCGCCGAAGATCGGCGGCAAGCTCTCGCTGCGTGCCTCGGTCACCGGCGAGATCGTGATGGACGGCGTCATCGTGCCGGAAGAAAACCTGCTTCCGAACGTGTCCGGCCTGAAAGGTCCGTTCGGTTGTCTCAATCGCGCGCGCTACGGTATTTCATGGGGTGCGCTGGGCGCGGCGGAAGACTGCATGCATCGCGCGCGGCAGTACACGCTGGATCGCAAACAGTTCGGCCGGCCGCTGGCGGCAACGCAGCTGGTGCAGAAGAAGCTTGCGGACATGATGACCGACATTTCGCTGGGGCTTCAGGGCAGCCTGCGTGTCGGCCGCCTGATGGACGAAGGCAAGATGCATCCGGACATGATCTCGATCGTCAAGCGCAACAATTGCGGCAAGGCGCTCGATATCGCCCGGATGTCGCGCGACATGCATGGCGGCAACGGCATCCAGATCGAATATCACGTGATGCGCCACACCGCGAACCTCGAGACCGTCAACACATATGAAGGCGCGCATGACGTTCACGCGCTGATCCTCGGCCGTGCCATCACCGGCATTCAGGCGTTTTCGTAGGGCTTGGCAAAACGTCATCCTGAGGAGCCGCGCCCTTCGCGCGGCATCTCGAAGGATGGGCTCCATTCAATTCGTCATCCTTCGAGGCTCGCAGTCGCTAGCACCTCAGGATGACGAAATCAGCGGAATCCCCCATGACCGACACATCCGATAACGACGACATTCCGTTCAATCGCGATTTTCCGCTGAAACCCGGCGTCGCCGAAGAGGTCGTGCCCGGCGTTCGCCGCGTGCTGTGCGACAATCCCTCGCCGTTCACCTTCACAGGCACGGTGAGTTACATCGTCGGACGCGGCAAGGTCGCGATCATCGATCCCGGACCGGACAGCGAGGCGCATGCCAAAGCGCTGCTCGATGCCGTCAAGGGCGAAACCGTGACGCACATCTTCGTCACGCATACCCACAAAGATCATTCGCCAAACACCGCGCGAATCAAGGCCGCCACCGGCGCGCCAGTTTATGCCGAGGGTCCGCATCGCGCGTCGCGGCCGCGCTTCGAGAGCGAGAAGCATAATCCGGAATCGGGCGCGGATCGGGACTTCAGGCCGGACATCGTCCTGCACGACGGCGATGTCGTCGAAGGCGATGGCTGGGCGCTGGAAGCGGTGACCACGCCGGGGCACACGGCCAACCACATGGCCTTCGCCTGGAAGGATCGCAAAATTCTGTTTGTCGGCGATCACGTCATGGGCTGGTCCACCTCGATCGTGGCGCCGCCGGATGGCTCGATGATCGACTACATGGCCTCGCTTGAGAAGCTCTCCCATCGCGACGAGCAATTGTATTTCTCCGGCCACGGCTCTGAGATTCCGGATGCGCCGCGTTTCGTGCGCTTTCTCATGCGTCATCGCAGGGCGCGTGAAGCCTCGATCCTACATCGGCTCGCGAAGGGCGAGGCCGATATCCCGACCATGGTCCGCGCCATCTACATTGGCCTCGATCCCCGGCTTTCCGGCGCCGCCGGCTACTCGGTGCTGGCGCATCTGGAGGATCTGGTGGCGCGCGGCATGGTGCTCACGGATGGCGATCCGGTGATCGGCGGCAGTTATCGGCTGGCGTGAGTCCTAATGCTTGGCGACGCCCTTGGCGGGGGGCTTGACCGGCGCACGCGGCTTCTTCACCGGCTTCTCGACATTGTTTTCGGCGGCCGCATTGATGTCATCAATCAGGCTGCTGACGCGCTTGGCGTTGCTGCCGAGATCGCTTTCGAAGTAACGCGACGACGAACGGATATCGACGCGCGATCCGTCGCCATCGGGCACGATCCGGATCGAGACGTCCTCGCGGAAACCCATGATCGGTGTTCGCGCCACTGCTTCGAGGTGGCCGGGTTGCCGTGGTGGCAGCGGCGCGCGCTCATCGATGACAAGCCACTTGCGCCGGGTGATGAGCCGCCGGACGATGTCAAAGGCTTGCTGGGCGGGGACGTCGAGGTCGACTGGTTCGATATCGGGATAGGCGGCGCGCTGCTGCTCGGCGGAATAGAGGCCGGCATAGACGGCGGTATTGGCGCCGTCGGTGCCGCGCAATTGCGCCAGCGCGTCGAACCGCGGCGGATTGATGGGGTCGGTGGTAATGTCGTGGATCGGCGGTAACTTGCGGTATTGCACGGCGAGATACGCAGGATAGGCCAGCACAAGCAAAGCCAGCAGCAGCGCGGTCAGGATACGGCCCATGCCGCGCGAGCCGTTGCGCCAGAGCGCCGCGAAGCCCGCGAACGCCACCAGAATCGATAGTCCGGCGCAGGCCAGCGCGCCGAAGAAGGTCATCAGCGCGGGTTTCATCTCAAGAAAGCCGAACCGGACGACGATGATCGACACGACCGCCGCGACCGCCGCGAACACCGCAAGCCGCCGCGCCCAGGTGGCGAGCCCGGAAAACGGTTCGGATTGATAGGGAGCGGAAAACCTGCGGGCCATCCTCAGCGTCCATGATGGATCGGTCGCGCGATCAACCGCGAGCGCCGTTGATTTACCGAGTTTGCGCAGGCGTGGAAAGCGATTTGCGCAGGGTCATGCAGAACGGGCTGCGCTACATGCGAAGAGGATGCGCTCCGCCAATAGCGGAGCGCATTTCTGGTCAGTGCGTGGCGAGCGGGCAAGCCGAATCGGAGAGCTTTCCGAAGGCTTCTTCGCCGGTCATGGTCTTGACGAGTTTGTAGTAGTCCCAAGGTCCCTTGGACTCCGCGGGCGTCTTCACCTGCATGATGTACATCTCGTGTTCCATCAGGCCGTCGGCGCGGATGTGACCGTTGGAGGTGAACATGTCGTCGATTTTCATCTTCTTCAACTGCGCCATCACCTTGTCCGAGTCGGTAGACCCCACGATCTTGACGGCATTGAGATAGGTCATGGTTGCCGAGTAATAGCCCGCCTGATTCATGGTGGGCTCGCGCTTTGTTTTCTCGAAATAGCGCTTGGCGAAGGCCCGCGTCTTGTCATTGAGATCCCAGTACCATCCGGTGGTCAGGTAAAGGCCGCCAGCGGTCTTCAGGCCGACGGCGTGAATATCGCTGATGAAGGCCAGCAGTGCAGCGGGCTTCATGGTCTTGCCGAGGCCGAACTCGTTGAAAGCCTTCAGCGAGTTGGTGAAGTCGTTGCCGGCGTTGGCGAGGCCAAGAATCTGCGCGCCCGAGGATTGTGCCTGCAGCAAATAGCTGGAGAAATCCGCCGTGGAGAGCGGAACGCGGACCGCTCCGGCAACCTTGCCGCCGTTCGCCGTAACGACATGGGCTGCCGCATCCTGCAACTGCGTGCCAAAGGCGTAGTCTGCGGTCAGGAAGAACCAGTTCTTGCCGCCGTTGGCGACGATGGTCTTCGCCGTGCCGTTGCCCAGAGCTGTGGTGTCGTAGACGTAGTGCACTGTATAGGGTGTGCAGTCCTTGCCGGTGAGAGAAGCCCCCGCTGCGCCGATCGCGATGAGGGGAATTTTCTTCTCCTTCGCGACATTGCTCATCGCGAGGCTGACGCCGGTGTTGGAGCCGCCGAGGACCATCGTGACGCCATCACGGTCCGCCCACTCACGGAATTTTTGCGCGCCGATGTCCGGCTTGTTCTGGTGATCCGTCACCATGAACTCGATCTTGTTGCCGAGTACAGTGCCGCCAAAGTCAGCAATCGCCATTTTCGCGGCTTCGACGCCGCCGGGGCCGATCACATCGGCATAGAGGCCCGACATGTCATCGATGTCGCCGATCACGACCTTGTTGCCCGCGGCATGCGCCACGGTGATTGAGGAGATAGATGCAAACAGCATCCACGGAATCGTCCGCGTAAGGAGCGATTTTTTCATCTTGGATGTTTCCCTTGGGTGAGTCTTCGAGAGGCGGAAATCTAGGCAGTCGCCGCTCGCGCTCCTATTCTCCTTTCGTCGGCTAAGTGGTTGAAAAGAAGAAAGATTACAAGCCAGTAACATTGTTCAAAGTGGCGCAAGCAAAACCCCCTCCTGCCGGGCAGAAGGGGTTCCAGAGGCGCGGGAGCCTTTGCTTTACGCCGCGGCGGTGGGGAAACGGTATTCCTTGAACTGGTCCCGCAGGGCGGTTTTCAGAATCTTGCCGGTCGCGGTGTGCGGAATGCCATCGACGAATGCGACATCGTCGGGCATCCACCATTTCGCGATCTTGCCATCCATGTATTTGAGAATGTCTTCGCGGGTCGCGCTTTGACCTTCCTTGAGCTGGATGATCAGAAGCGGCCGTTCGTCCCATTTCGGATGATGGACCCCGATCACGGCGGCTTCCGCCACCTTGGGATGACCGACCGCGAGGTTTTCCAGATCGATCGACGAAATCCATTCGCCGCCGGACTTGATCACGTCCTTTGAGCGATCCGTGATCCGCATGTAGCCGTGCTCGTCGATGGTCGCGACGTCGCCGGTGTCAAAGAAGCCGTTCTCGTCGAGGATGTTGTCCTTGACGCGGAAATACGATCCGGAGATGGCGGGCCCGCGCACTTTGAGCCGTCCGAAGGTCTTGCCGTCCCACGGCAGTTCCTTGCCGGCGTCGTCGGTGATCTTCATCTCCACCATGAACGGCGCGTAGCCCTGCATTTGCAGCACGTCGAGCTTGGCGTCGCCCTTGAGATTGGCGAACTGGCCCTGCAGCGCGCCGACAGTGCCGAGCGGCGACATTTCGGTCATGCCCCAGGCGTGGCGGACCTCGATGCCCATGTCGTCAAAGGCCTTGATCATGGAGCGCGGCATCGCCGAACCACCGCAGATCACGACCCTCAGATCGGGGAGCTTGAGATTGTTCTTCTCCATGTGCTGCAGCAGCATCAGCCACACCGTCGGAACGCCCGCGGTGTAGGTGACGTTTTCGGTCGACAGCAGCTCATAGACCGAGGCGCCGTCGAGCTTGGCGCCCGGCATCACCAGCTTGGTGCCCATCGCGGGTGCGGAAAATGCGATCCCCCAGCTGTTGGCGTGGAACAGCGGCACCACCGGCAACATCACGTCCTTGGACGTTGCGCCAAGCGCGTCGCCGTTATTGGCCATCATGGAGTGCAGCACGTTGGAGCGGTGCGAATACAGCACGCCCTTCGGATCGCCCGTGGTGCCCGAGGTGTAGCACATGGCGCAGGCGGTGTTCTCGTCGAACATCTTCCATTCGAAATTGCCATCGACTTCCGCGATCCAGTCCTCATAGGCGATCGCGTTCTTCAACGTGGTCTGCGGCATGTGCGCTTTGTCGGTGAACACGATGTAGCGCTCGACGCTCGTCAGCTTGTCGGCGATCTTTTCCAGGACTGGAATGAACGTGGTGTCGGTCATCACGATGCGGTCTTCCGCATGGTTGATGATCCAGGCGATCTGGTCCG
>JBEPUM010000052.1:0-20130 GCA_041691515.1 Pseudomonadota bacterium
CGTTGCCGATCTCACCCTGGAGAACCGTCTGCTTAAAAAAACGTATGGCTCGCCCTGTGCCTGTCGTAAATTGAATCCTATTGGCTTGGTCGAGAGAATCGGACGATCCTGCCGGGATGCTGGATCTTGTCAGGCTAATCGTTGGTCTGGTTCGGGACCTGTTTCGGTCGAGAGCTGCGATTGAGGCTGAAGTTCTTGTGCTGCGTCAGCAGATCATCGTTTTGCGGCGGGCGAGGCCGGGAAAGCCACCGTTCAAATCAGTTGATCGGATGATCCTCAGTTGGATCTGTCACGGATTTCCTAACGCAATGCGCGCGTTGGCCATCGTTCAACCCGAGACCATCCTACGCTGGCATAAAGCGGGCTTTCTCCTGTACTGGCGATGGAAATCGCGACGGCGGCCAGGACGGCCTGCGGTCTCAATCGAAGTTCGACAGCTTATCCGGCAGATGAGCATAGACAATCCGCTGTGGGGCGCTCCTCGTATTCATGGCGAATTGCTCAAGCTCGGGATCGATGTTGGGCAGACCAGTGTGGCCAAGTACATGGCGCGGAAGAGGCGCCCACCATCGCAGGGCTGGAAGACATTCGTGCGCAATCATGCGGACGGGATTGCGGCGATGGACCTGTTCGTGGTGCCGACGGTCTCATTCCGTCCTCTTTACGGCCTTCTCATCGTGAGTCTTGGGCGTCGGCAAATCCTTTGGCTCGGCGTGACGTCACATCCGACAGCGGAGTGGATCGCCAACCAGTTAACCGAAGCCTGTGGCTGGGAGCAGGCTCCTCGTGCTCTGATTCGCGATCGCGACGCCTGCTTTGGCGCTACGTTTGTTCGTCGCGTTCGAGCTCTTGGTATTCGAGATCACCCGACAGCACCGCGCTCGCCGTGGCGAAATGGATACGCGGAGCGGTTGATCGGCTCGATCCGACGGGAATGTCTCGACCATATCGTCGTGTTCGGCGAGAGCCACCTGCGGCACGTGCTGCTGTCCTACATGGATTACTATAATGTGGCCCGCACGCACCTGTCACTCAGCAAGGATGCGCCTGCTTCTCGCGCTGTCCAACGCATCGGCCGTATCGAAGCTCGGCCAATTCTCGGCGGCCTGCATCATCGATACGTTCGGATTTGATTTACGATAGGGACAACCGAAAATCCTTGACGCTTTGGCCATTGTTCAGCCGGAGACCGTGATCAGTTGGCATCGTGCAGGTTTTCTGCTGTATTGGCGCTGGAAATCGAGGCGCCACCGCGGTCGCCCGGCGAATGACCCGAGCTGGACATTGGTCCGTTTTGAAGGCTCCATTTGCTAACAGGGCGTTGCGCCGAAGACGGTCTAGCGTCAGACTGCACTCATGACCGCTATCGCCTATCTCGGTGAAATATTGGTAGCGTCGTCGCTCGCAATCGCCCTGCTTGCAATGACGCATTTTCGAATGAGTGGAGGCACCGCGCTTTTTGTTGGCGGCGTGCTCGGATGGACTCTTGCCGAATATCTTGTTCATCGCTTTGTGCTGCATAACCTCGCGCCGTACCAACATGGGCAGCATCATGCCAAACCGGGCGTGGCGGTTCTCTCAATCTCTTGGCAGATCTGGGTTTGTTTCGCTGTGGCCTATTTGATAGCCGGGGGAGCTTTTGTTGCTGGAGCGCTCATCGCATACGCTTGGTATCTTTTTGTGCATCACTGCTCCCACCACGGTCCCGACAAGTTGCCGTTACCATTGCTCAAGCATCACCAGATCCATCACAGATTTGCGTCCCGAAACTACGGCGTCAGCACGACCCTTTGGGACCATGTTTTCGGGACGATGCTGCGCTGATGTCCTAGTTCTTGACGGGCTTTGATCGCCCTGTTCGTTAGGCGTTGGCGATACGGCCGAAGGTAATTTTGATCTGCTGCTCCTCGATATTGTCAGGATCGTAGGACGCGCCGTACCATTGCCGCGCCTCTTTCGCTCCCTTGCTCCGCTTGCGGGCAAGTTTTCCGATGAATTCGAAATAGCCAGGTGGATCGCCGCAATCTTCAGGTGGACAGCGACGCTCACCTTCGAGAAACTTGGGATACTTTTCTCCGATTTCCGCAGGGTTGATGGCACAGCTCGGAGATGCTCTCCTCCGTTCGATCCCACACGACTGCCTTGATCATGTCGTCGTATTTGGCCAGCAGCATTGTGGCAGGTCGCATCGTGGCGGGGTGGTTTAAACAACCGGATTAGCCTCTATCCCCGGCGGGAGCGCGTCAAAGCCTCGTAAGATCGAAATAAATGCCTATGTTCTCTAGACAGACATGGTGACAACGAGGCTGACCTGATGAGTGCCATCTATTCGTTAAGCATCCGTCGTCGAATTGAGCTCCAATTGGTTGCACGTGCCAAAGTTCTCAAACTAATCATTGGCAAAATTGCTGTTTCTGCCGAGCGAGTGCTGAAAGGCGAACTGAGCGGGGAACGTATATTGATACCAGTCATGGTCGCGGATCGGAGACGGACTGCTGGACATAAACCAGGTGATTGATTTCCCAAACCACAGCCGTTCATATGATCCCACGCGGCGAGCCGTGCGGTTTTGGGGGTACGATAGTGCGATAGAGGTATCATTTTTTATCAACGAAGATGCACTGATGCGGATTCAACCGGGCGTCCGACTTGATGAGTCAGGTTTTCTAAGCGCTTTCGACGCCAACCGCGAGAAAATATGCACTGCTGCCGCCAAAGTATATGTTCGTGGAAGCAAAGGGTCTTACGATCTGGGCGTGGCTAATTTTTGAAGGGTGCCGTCCGGAATGTGGTTGGAATTCGGTGTGGCGCATTCTCCGGGAACATGAAGGTATCGTTTCAGGCTGCAAGGTCAATCGGCTGATCGATGGGCTTTGTGGCGAGCGTCTGCCAACCATCAACCTTTCGCATGTTGATCTGTCCGGAGGCGAGCAGCGCCCAGAATAACATCGCGGCGGTGTCGGCCGACGGCAGAACGGTTTGCGTCTTGATCCGCCGCTTGAATTCCTCGTGCAATCGTTCGATCGCATTTGTCGTGCGTACGCTGCGCCATTGGCTCGGCGGCAGGCGGGTGAAGGTGAACAAGCGGTCTCCGGCCTCCTCCATGCTGTCGGCAACAGCGCGATGCTTGAGCCTCCATTTGCGGATGATTGCCTTGCGGCGCGTTTCGATCTCGTCAGGTGTCGTCGCGTAGATCATGTCGTTGTAGTCCGCGGTGATCTCATCATGCAGCCGCTCGGGGGCATGGGCAAACAGGTTCCTGTGCTTGTGAACCGTGCAGCGCTGGACCGGCACGCCGTCCCAGACGGAGGCGATAGCCTTGTCGAGCCCCGGCGCGCCATCGACGATGAGGAACTCGGGTCGCCTCAATCCGCGCGTGATGAGATCGTCCAGGACAGTGCGCCACGCCTCGGCGCTCTCGCCGCCCATGCTCTTGATCGCGAGCAATACCTTCTGGCCGTCCGCGCGCACGCCGA
Organism: Pseudomonadota bacterium; assembly: GCA_041691515.1. Lineage (GTDB taxonomy): Bacteria > Pseudomonadota > Alphaproteobacteria > Rhizobiales > Xanthobacteraceae > Nitrobacter. The sequence continues at coordinate 3,477 of JBEPUM010000052.1, forward strand.
GAACGACGAGCAGCGAGATCGAGGTAGCCTTGCGGTCGAGCCGCACGCGAACGACGGTGCCGTCGAGGATCAGGCGCACGATCGGGTCCGCGGCCAGCGAGCGAGTCTTCCAGGCATCCCAATCGCTCTTCACCTTGCGCCACGTTCGGCTCACCGTATCCTTGCCGACCGTCCCGCCGAACAACGCCGCCAGTGCGCGACGCACCCGACGCGTATTGGTGCCGGCAAGATACGTGCTCGCGATCAGCGCATCGGCGGCAAGCGTACGCCGCTGATAGGCCCGCAGCGCCTGGCTCTTCCATTCCGCCGTCCCGCCCTCGGACGTGGCCAGCCGTGCGCGCGGCACCGCAATCTCAATCGGCCCAAACGTGCCTGTCAGGGACCGCGTGCGGCTGCCGTGGCGATGGCCCGCAACGCCGGATTTTCCTTCATTGCCGGCCATCTGGCTTCGTTCGTAACGCGGCCGTGCCAACGCAGCGTCGAGCTCGCCACGAAGCAGTTCTTCGATGAACTCCCGCGATCGAGCCCGAACTTCAGCCTCAAGCGGATCGAACCAGTTGTCGAAAAGATCGCCCGCCATATCGGCCGCAGGCTGCAAAGAATCAGGCTTCGTGATAGTGCTCGTCATGGCGTGGTCTCCAGTCCGACGCTTCAACGCCGGATGATTCGAGGTTGATCACCCCGGAGACTACGCCACACTCAATTCCTACCAACCCTGCGACGGCACCTTTTGAAGGCAACGCTACCCTCATTCGGTCGGGCAAAGGCCTTCTTCAATTGCAGCGGATTGCAGTTTGCTCGCGTCAGTGACGCCATCAGCGGCGGTTTTGAGTATGCGGGATGCCATCTTCGCCTTTGTCGCGGGGGTTGCAGGTTTGCCCGACGAGTTGTCGAGATGGGCCGAAGCGGCTTCCAGCACGAGTTTCATCGTTGAGACCAATTCTGGCTTGAAGTCGATTGGGGAAATCTTTGTCATGTGAGCTCCGTTGGCTCCGGCGTAACCAGGTAACGTGACTCTATTGCGACCACACTGTGAACCATTGCCTAAGACGTTAATTGCGGGCCATCACGCTGAATTGCGATCTCCCCTGAGCGCGGATGCAACAAATGGATGCACGGGGAGTTAGTGCAGCAGCTTCCGTAGTGTGTCGCTCACACCGAAGGAATCCCATGCAGATCACCCCACAAATAACCTTTGAAGGTTCGGATTCATCAGATGCCGCGCGCGCACAAATCTTTGGTGAAATAGAGCGGCTGGAAACGCACAATAAGCGCATTACAGGTTGTCGCGTGAAGGTGATCGCTCCTCACAAACATCGTCACGGCACAGGCTTCGAAGTTCACATCTGGCTTACCGTGCCGCCTCATCGAAATATCGTTGTGGACCATGCACCATCGCACGATCAGCAGTACGACCAAGCAGACGCGGCGATCAAAGCTGCGTTTGCGTCAGCTAGACGACAGATTGATGAGCTCGCGGCGTAAAATATGATGATTAGGTGTGTTTCGGCGCGGGATTGGACGCCGATCGGCGCCAAGATCACTGTTACCGTATCAATAGAATCAAGACTTTAGATTCGCGCACGCGACGATTGAAGGGTCAAAGTTCGATCAGTACTCACAGCCAATGCCTCAGAGGCCAGATGCACGTCACTAGCGAGATCGGCGGCCCGACGCGTTGGCCGATGCAGCGTGACCCCTCGCGGGCGGTCCCGGAGAGCCCACAGCGTGCTCTCTACGTTGCGCGATGCCGCGGGTACTGGCCTGGTTTAGCCCTCAGTGGCCTGTTTGAAAACGGCAGTGGCCTGATTTGAATTTGGAGTGAGCAATACATACCAGACCCGGACGCAAGGTTCCGTTACCGGTTATGGCATCGCCGACTCGCCCTTGGCTTTTTACCGGGACTGAGAGCCTCGCGCTCCCGCCTGAAAAGAGGGAGAGACCATTGAAGCCAGACTTTTGACTGTGCAGAGGACCTGCCGAGTTGCCTCGGCGCACCAAACTCAACCTCATCCCATCGGATCATGGTCAACGAGAGTCATCGAGGTGATCTGATCAGCTGACCTTTGCGATCTTCTTGTCGAGATGATGAGTCTCATGGTCACGTACCAGCTGACCGAGAGATGTCTCGCCGAGCTTATGCAGAACGTCGCTTAGTTTTGCCGTTTCTTGATGACCAGCAGCGAAACTGTTTCCATAGATTTTGCGGAGCGTACTTACAAGGGTATTGCCGTGCTTCTTGCTAATCTGGCCGTTCGCATCGCGATGACGATGATCTAAACTCACGGTAGCCTCCCTAGCCATGTTGTTGAGTCGAGCCTACGACTTGAGGCCGATTGCGCAATGCTAAATAGTCATCGAGCCCCTAATTCACTCGGGGCATTTGGCACTGCACCGAATTTTCGATCGAACACCGATCGGGTTCAGCAGGGTCAACGCGGCAAGGATGCGCCAGATTTTCGTGCGCTCGACGGCGTCCGCAGCAAGACGGACCGGGTCTGTCCTTTAATCTGTGCCAAGGGACAGCACGCCGACGGCGATCACTGCGTCCAGATCAGTTGCGGCCGCAGCCACTTCCTCAATTCCAGCGGCGAATCCGAGAAGCGCCCGAATCTCGGGCCGAAGGTACGCACCGCGCACTGAGAGGCGCCGGTGCCGCGCCGGCGGCGGCGGTAAATGCTTCTCGTTCAACGGCAAGACTTATTGTGAATAAACCCGTCTTGCGCTGTCAGGACCTCCGATGATCTGCCCCTTTTGCCGGAACGACAATCACGAGGACGCGCTGGTCTGCGGAGCCTGCGGAAGCGACATCGCCATTCCGCAGGCGCTGATCGAAGAACGCGACGATCTCATTCGCAAACGCGACACGATGCGCGACAAGCTCTCTCACGCGCGGCGCGAACTGAATAGGTTGCGCTCGAGCAGGTAACGGACTCCGCGATGTGATCATGCTCGGACTTTTGCCCCTCGATTCCGGAAGCCACGTTGACGAGAATGATCCCGCCCGCGGCCAAACACTTTGCGATTTTGGCAATCCTGAAAGCTCTCGCCCACGTTTTGAAAGGATGACATTGGTGATAGAAAATGAATTTAGATTTGGACATGCATATTGGACGGCGACCAGGCGAATCGCATTCTGGATGTCTTTAATAGCTGGAACGCTTGCAATTTCCCAAGCAGAAGGAGCTTCATGCACGCACGGCTTTCGCTTCTGCGACAACTGCGAGTCCCAAGTCATCTTCTACGTTAAGAAGAACAGACCTTGCAGCCAAGCCTACCGTATAGCCAACGGCGCGGTCTTTAATCAGAAACTGATCAAGAGACCGCGCGGCGTCTATGGCACCGTAAATCAAACGGATGGAGCGTATCATCCGCCCGCAGACTTCGTTGGCGAGCACCATTTCGAAGTGCGGGTTGATTACGAACGATCGGGCACTCGTTTCAAGACTTTATTGAAGTCACCGCAAAGATTTCAGAGTGAATTTGCAGTTGGCGCTGCAGATAAATTCTAAACCGGGGCGGTTCAGTCACCGCCGGGCTGTTGGGGGATCTCGGCGCCAGCCTTCAATGTCGGGCGCCGTCCATCGAATCCACCGCGACGTCGAAAGTCAGCACTCGGTCGAACAAGGCCGCCTTGCGATAGAAATGCATCTCGCCGAACCGGTCGCCTGGAATCCTTTCGCGGCGATGTTCGAGGAGGCCAAACCAGAGCAGCGGTCGCAGGATCCTGGCCTCCATCGCGTAGGGCGTCCTATCCCACGTTCCAGAGAACATCGCGGGTTCCGGAATGGTGCAAAGCCGCGTCAGTTTCTCACTGGTTTGCCAGTCGCTGGCACAAACCGACAGCGACCAAAGCACGACACCGGCGTCGCTCTGCGGCCATGAACCGAGCAGGCCGCGCCCAAAATGCCCGAGATCCATGTGCCAGAGAGCAAGATGAAACAGGATCGCCGGCAAGCGCCTTGCTGCGCATCGTTCAGCGTGGACCTACCGAAGGGCGTCACCACCAACTTTCCGCGCCGTCTCTGCACCAGCTTGGCCGACTCTGCGAGCAAGCGCACGATGTGAAGCGGCAGGAAGTCAGGCTCGTTGATGACCTTGTGGAGCCGAAACGCGTCGGCCTGGTCATAGCCCGGCCATTCGATGAGTTTGCGCATGTCGGTTACGACAGCACGGGACAGGTTACCGGTTGCTGTCAGCGGTAGGCCGCCGTGTTCGATCGCCTGTCCCAGCAGGAGGAGCGTGTTGCGCGCCACTGCTGATTCGGTGATCTCGTCGGCATTGAGATCATTGGCGATCCGGATTGCGGTCTGGACGGCCGACGGTTCCTGCCGCAGTGCCCGCAGGCTGTCGAAGGTGAGCAGCGTCCAGGCTGGCTCCGCCCCATCGAGCCACTTCCGTACTTGCGGATCCTGCAGAAAGCTCTCTGCGACCATGGCTCAGCTCGCCATGCCAATCTGTCGTGACGGTTTTGGATGCAGCCACTCGCTGAGCTTCGACCAACGACGTCGACCCGAAACGTTGCGCACCGCGATCGCGACCGCCTTCTTCTGCCCCACCAGAACGACCAGCCGCTTGCCGCGCGTGACGCCAGTGTAGAGCAGGTTCCGCTGCAGCATGGCGTAATGCTGGGTGAGCACCGGGATGATCACGGCGGGATATTCCGAGCCCTGGCTCTTGTGAATGGTTGCAGCATAAGCTGGCACCAGCGCGTCGAGTTCGCCGAAGCCGTAGGTGACGGAACGACCGTCGAAGCTGGCGGTGAGCTCACCGTCGTCGGGGTTGACGTTGTCGATGTACCCGATATCGCCGTTATAGACCTCCTTGTCGTAATCGTTCTCGATCTGCATGACCTTGTCGCCGGGAGCGAAGGTCCAGCCGAACCGCTCGACCTTGCGATCGCCGGCGGGATTGAGCGCGGCCTGCAGCTCGATATTTAGCGATCGTGCGCCGACACCGCCGCGGTTCATTGGACACAGCACCTGAACGTCACGGATCGGATCGAGGCCAAAGCGCTTGGGGATCCGCGTCTTCACCAGTTCGATGATGCGAGCCACCGCGGTCTCCGGATCTTCTGCCTGGACGAAATAGAAGTCGCTTTCCGATTCGGGCGGGCTGAGATCGGGAATCGAGCCCTGGTTGATGCGATGGGCGCTGGTGATGATGCGGCTTTGCGCGGCCTGCCGGAATACCTCGGTAAGCCGTACCACCGGCACGGCTCCGGACGAAATGACGTCAGCCAGGACCTGGCCGGGCCCGACCGAAGGCAACTGGTCGATGTCGCCCACGATCAGCAATGCGGTTCTGTCCGGCACCGCCTTTGACAATGCCTGCATCAGCATGACGTCGACCATGGAGGCCTCATCAACCACCAGCAGGTCACAGTCGAGCGGGTTGTCGTCACTGCGCTTGAAGCCGCCGCCCTTTGGGTCGACCTCGAGCAGCCGGTGAATGGTCTTGGCCTCGAACCCGGTCGCCTCGGTCATGCGCTTGGCGGCGCGGCCGGTCGGCGCACACAGCAGAATGTCGGTGCCCTTCGCTGCCAGGATGCGCAGAATGGCTTTGACGATGGTGGTTTTCCCGACGCCAGGCCCGCCCGTCATGACCAGCACCTTGGACATCAAGGCAAGCCGGATCGCGGCCACCTGGCTTTCGGCAAGGGCAAGCCCGATCTGCTTCTCGACCCATGGCAAGGCCTTGTCCGGATCGATCCATGGCCAAGGCAGCGTGCCATTCGCGTGCCGCATCATCCGTTCGGCGATGGTGCGCTCGGCGCGATGGAGACCAACCAGAAACACAAACGGTGTTTCGCCGACCCGGTCGGCGATTACGGTGCCTTCCTGGAGCTCCAGATCGAGTGCGGTACGGATCAGCTCGTTCGGCACCTCAAGCAGCTTCTCGGCGAGCGGGATCAGTTCGTCTGTCGGCAGCCCGCAATGGCCCTCGTCCATCGCCTCAGCCAGCGCATAGGAGATGCCAGCTCTCACCCGGATGGTCGCGGTCTTCTCGATGCCGAGTTTCATGGCGATGGCGTCGGCGGTCTTGAACCCGATGCCACGGATATCGCGGGCCAGCCGATAGGGATTCTCGGTCATGACCTGGATGGCGTCGGAGCCATAAGTCTTGAAAATCCGCACCGCCCGCGCGGTGCCGACACCGTTGCTGTGCAGGAACACCATGATTTCCCGGACGGCCTTCTGCTCGGCCCAGGCCGCGAGAATGCTGGCCGCGCGAACCGGCCCAATGCCGTCGATCTCCCGCAGCCGATCCGGCGTCGCCTCGATGACGTCGAACACCTTCTCGCCGAACGCCCCCACCAGCTTCCTGGCGTAGACCGGCCCGACGCCGCGAATCATGCCGGACGCCAAGTACTTCTCGATGCCCTCCGCCGAATCCGGCAGAGACGTGCGCAGGAAACCCGCCTTGAACTGTTGGCCGTGGGTGCGATCATTGATCCATTCGCCAGAGGCGGTAATCCACTCGCCGGCCGCAATGCTCGCAGCATGGCCGACGATCGTCACCAGATCACGATGCCCTCGCGCCTTGGCGCGCAAAACGCAGAAGCCGTTCTCGGCATTGTGGTAGGTGACCCGTTCGACGAGGCCCGCCAGCACTTCCTGCGACAATGGTTCGGGCTTTGGTTTCATGTTGGTCGTTGCATTATCGGTATGGCTGCTGGGCGCGCCAATCCCATGTTATTTCGAACTCACCGGATCAGATATTAATCCGTTCCGCCGGGCAGTCTCCTCGTCGGCAAACTAGGCCATAGAATAGCGCGGGACCGTGAATTTCGATTGTATTGCCATCAATGACGGAGACGACGCCGACGAGGGCTTTGGAATTGGATAAGACCGACTTTGCGACTGCAGAAGATGCCAGAAGATGGGTGATGTCCATATGTTTGGGTCGAAGCCTCGAGTCATTCGCTACGAACTCAGCGATATATGATGGACCGCCATCACCTACTCCACTATCGCTGCACTCCGTGGCTTCACCGATAACAGCCGCCGGTCGCTACAGCCACCCACGTTCGCCGAAGGCAGCGAGATCAGCTCCCGGCGGCGCATACCATCCGGCCGAGCCATAGCGGGCACCAAGCTTCAAAGCGACATCCTTGTTGCCATAAGGAATCCGCAGCGGCGTACCTGTTACCGAGTTTGCCTGAGCGAGTGTCGGTATAGCGACGGCGCCAGCTTTGCGTTTTCGAGACCTCTTCGCCGGTGCCGCCAATCGAGGCGTAATTGATCCCCCCAGCTTGTAAGCGGCCTTGCCACCGTGCGCGCGGCGCTTGGTGCCCCGGTTTGAGTCAATCCACGCTGACATCGCGGCCGAGCTGGCCTTGGCCTCGTCGGGAATAAAAAGGCCTTTACCTTGCGCGATTTTCTTGGCGTACAACAACTGTGCCGGGCTTATCGGCTTGGGTTCATGCTTCCCGGCCGTCTCACCGTCGGCCTTCTTGGGTGCATGTTCGTTGAGGAACTTGCTGCAGATCGATATCGAGGTCTTGTAGCCAGACGGAGGCTTGATGCCGCACTGCCGGACAAGGCTGTCGGCAAAACGCATCATCGCAGGGGTTGGTGGATATGCTGCGGCATCTTGGCCGGCTGCGGCACCAAACGAGGGTATTCCTCCGGCCGCGGCGCCATCCTTGAGCCTGCCGATGATTCGCTGGGCGACATCACACACGGCGTCGATCGCCCCGACCATCTCTTGCTTGCCGAGCACGACGTCATCGAGCAGGCATTCGAGTTGTGCGGTTACGCCCGGATCGACCAGCGCTGGATCGGCCTGCTTGAGAACGCCGAATAGCGACAGGCCAGGTTCGGTCGGCACGATGTGCTTGCCCTGAGCGATCAGAAAGCTCTGTCGCTTCAGCCCCCCGATGATTTCGGCGCGCGTCGCCGGCGTACCGATACCCTTGGCTTCCTTCAGGCGTTCCCGCAGCACCTCGTCGTTGACGAAGCGCCACGCATTTTGCATCGCCTCGATGAGAGTCCCTTCATTGTAGCGCGGCGGTGGCCGGGTCTCCTTGTTCTCGATTTTAGGATCCTGCAACTGTGCGCTCTCGCCGTCGCGCAACGCCGGCAGCAATTGTGCATCGTCGCCCTTCTCATCAGCGGGCTGCCAGTCCGGGAATGCTGCACGCCATCCGAGATCGATAGGTTGGCGACCGGAGGCGCGGAACTCATAACCACGCACATCGAGCGTTGCGGTTGTCTGCCGGTAGCGGAAATCGGGCATTAGCGCGGCCAGATAGGCCCGCGCGATAACGTCGAATAGTTTCTTCTCGTCGGACGTGAGACGAGGCCAGACCTCGCGCAGCTTGTCGATCGTGTTGACGTTGGGAATGACAGCGTGATGGCTCGCACCCTCCAACCCCTTGTCGTAGTAGCTGCCGCTCGCGCCCCGTCTGATCACCGGTGGCTTCGGCACGGGTATTGTGCTGAACGACTGGCCCATCTGCAGTCCGGCCACAATCTTCGGCACATCCAATATCAAGCTCTGCGGCAGGTAACGCACCTCGGCGCGCGGATAGGTGATGATCTTCTTGCCCTGGCCGTCATAGAGCTCCTGCGCCACCTCAAGCGTCTTGCTGGCTGACCAGCTGAAACGCGAACCGCAAAGTTTCTGCAGCGACGGCAAATCGTGCAGTTTGGGCGGGACTTGCCGCTTATCCTCGACGCGCACCGCAAGCGGGCCTTCGAAGGCGTCCACCGCCTTGACGATGTCCTGGGCAATCTCGCGCCGGACAATCCGCACCTGCGGTGCATGCCGCATTTGGAATTGCCCTGTCGCAACTTTTGCAGTGGCGACAACTTCAAAATAGGCCAGCGGCACGAAGTTTCGAATTTCCAACTCACGCTTGCAGACGATGGCCAAGGTCGGTGTCTTCACGCGGCCAACGCCGATCACGCGGCGCGCGCCTTTTCCTAGAATGACGGTCGCGGTGCGGGTGAGTGACAGGTTGTAGATCTGGTCGGCCTGACGACGCGCAACGGCGGCGGCGTAAAGCCTCGAATATTCGGCATTGGGTTTTGCCCGACCAAATGCGTCGCGGATGGTCTGCTGGTCCTGCGCGGTGAACAGCACCCGCATCACCTGGCCGCGGTACTTGTAGTGCTCGAGAATTTCTTGCCCGATCAGTTGACCTTCGCGGTCGCAGTCGGTGGCGAGCCAAACCCGTGTGGCGGTGCGCAGCGCCTTGCGAATGGCTCGAAGCTTTGCTGCCTTGTTGCCGCCCTCGACTGGACGCGTGCCATAAAGGCCATCGGGCCGCAGCAAAGTCGGTGACCAGCGCTTCCAGTCCGGCACCACATCTTCCGGCTCGAGCAGCTCGAACAGGTGCCCCTCAGCCGGAAGGATTTCACCGTAGCGAGAACCAACGGCAGCGCGGACGTCTTTGGCTTGGCTCGATTTCTCCGTGATGACGATTTGATCGGCCATGCCGGGCTCGGTTGGGAGAATCGATTCGACTCCAAGCATAAGAACATATAGTGAACAATCAGTCAGCGCAAGGCCGCAGGGCTATCCACCTCAATCAACGATTACTTCGGCAATCATCTTGAATTTTAGTAGAAATCTCCGAGTTCTAACTCAGTAGCTTTCACATAAAATCTCATGAGCCTTTGGCTCGTTCATCGGATGCGATGTTCTATAATTTTGGATTGAAAGCGGCGCGCATAGTTGTCAGCTCTGGGATGCCGCTGAGAACCCGCGCGCCATCAGACGTCCGAGCCGTTGCGAAAATGCTCTCGGATCATGCGGTCTGTCACCGTCAGCGATGAGCGCTTCATCGAGCAGTAAATGCGCAATGTCCTCACGGAATGATCGATCCGATTCACCGAGCTCCGCGGCCTTCTTGATGAGCTCGTGCGCGGGATTAATCTCCATCACAGGCTTCGACGCTGGAATGTCACGGCCTGCGCTTGCCAGGAGCTTTTCCAGTTGTCGATCCATCCCGGTCTCAGGCGCGACAACGCAAACTGCGCTGTCGATGAGACGCTCGGATGCGCGCACGTCGGACACAGAGTTTTCAAGGACGGTTTTCGCAAAGGCGATGAACGACGCGACCTTGGCATCAACTTCACCAGATGGTTCGCTCCTGCCTTCGAGCAGCGGGATTAGCTTGAGGTCGGCCGCACCTTGGGTCACTGATTTGAACGGCTTTCCTTGATAATCGATGCCCGCCGTGACCCAGAAGCTGTCGACGTGATCTGGCAACAGAAGAACCTCGACACCACGTGCGCGAAAGCCCTCAAGCTGCGGTGAGGTGTCGATCCGCTCAGGATTGTTTCCGGAGATATAATAGATCGCTGTTTGATAGGGCTTTAGGTCAGCCGCGTAATCCTTGAGCGATCTCCACTTTCCATCGGAAGTCGTGGTCTTGACCCGAAGTAAGTTTAGCAGCTGCTCTCGTCGCTCAAAGTCCTCATAGAGGCCCTCCTTGAGGGTGGCGCCAAAGGTTTCCCAAATCTTGGTGAAAGCTTTGTCATCATTGTTCGAAAGTTTTTCAAGCTCACTCAGAACGCGATTGGCGAACCCCTTCCTGATTGCGGCCAGAACGGGACTGTTCTGGATCATCTCACGCGAGACGTTGAGCGGCAGGTCGGAAGAATCCGCGAGACCTCGCACGAACCGCAGGTAACGAGGCAACAGGTCAGCCTCATCCGTAATAAAAACACGCCGGACGTATAACTTCATGCGCCCGCGGCGGTCCGGGTCCATCAGGTCGAATGGCCTGGTTTCTGGCACGAAAGCCAAGACAGAATAGTCGTGCCGTCCTTCTGCGCGATAATGGATTGTCAGTGCCGGTTTATCGAACTGTCCAGCCGCTGTACGATAGAAGTCAGTGTATGCTTCTTGCGTGATATCATTTTTCGGCTTGGTCCAGAGAGCCGCGCCGTCTGTAATCTCGCGTGGCTCAGCGCCCGGCTTATCGGCGATTGAAACAGGCACAGGCACATGGCCGGACCTGAGCTTGACGAGACGCTCAACATTGTGCGGTTCAGTATAGGATTTAGCCCCGTCATTCAGGTGAAGTACGACTCGAGTGCCGCGCGGGGGTGCGTCAGCAAGATCTACGCCCCCGACAGTATAAGATCCTTTCCCATCAGATGACCATACGGATGCTTCCTCGCTGCCCGCCTCGCGCGAGATGACGTCAACTTTGTCAGCCACCATGAATGTTGAATAGAATCCGACCCCGAACTGCCCGATGAATTGCGAGCCTTCATTTTCCGCGTGGCCGGCGATGCGATCCATAAAGGCCTTGGTGCCTGATCGAGCAATTGTGCCCAGCGCCTCCGCCATTTCTGCAGCCGTCATGCCGATGCCATTGTCTTCGACGGTCAGACGATTTTGATCCGCGTCAGCAACGAGAGTGACGCGAAGTTGGGGGTCGTCGGCAAGCAACGATGGATTGGCAATAGATTCATAGCGAAGCTTCTCGCAGGCGTCCGCTGCGTTCGAGATCAGCTCCCGCAGAAAGATATCCTTGTCCGAATAAACCGAGTGCACCATGAGATGAAGCAGCTTCGAGACATCCGCCTCGAACGCGTGAGTTTCGGGCGCATGGGCGTCAGTAGTGGTGGTCGTCATAAGATGATTCCGCGTTGGAGAGCGTGGTTTCAGGGGGAGCGTAGCGCTTTATACCATCGGACCACGAGCGGGATGATCGTAAACCGCCAGTAGGCAGAATTTTGAATAAGAAAGCAGGGAGAGATTTCAAGACGGGTTCGGCGGAAATTTTGTCGCCTTATCAGGCTAAGTCGATCAGTACAGTCCTTCCAGCCAGCGCAGCTGTGCGTCACACTCAATATTCCACCGTCTCAGGATCCGGCACCCCGAAGGTTTCGGTGTTGAATTTTCCACGGCCTTTACCCTGACCTTGAGATGCCTGAACTCATGGTACGGCTCGCTTCGATGCTGCGACGTATCCAGAGCGTGAATGCTGATCGAACTTTGACCCCTCAATCGGCGCACGCGCTGAGCTAAATTCTTGATTTCATTTATGGGGAACGGCGACCCCGGCGCCGATCGGCATCCAACCCTAAGCCGAAATACAGTTAAGTAACATTGGAGCCATCGCAAGGAAGGTCAGGCAATGTTCAGTGTCGGGTGACTTGGGTGCGGCCGGCGTCATTGCGCAGTCCATCCGCCGTCGACGACGAGGCTCGATCCCGTCGTAAACTTTGACTTGTCGCTTGCGAGAAATACTATCGCTTCTGCCACCTGCTCGGGAGCGCCCAACGTCTTCAACGGCACAACCCGCCGAACGCGACGATCAAACCGTTCCTCGCCGAGCACGTCCGCGATGCCCGCGGTCATTTCGGTTTGGATATAGCCAGGGTGAACCGCGTTGACCCGCACGGGGCGTTCAAATTTCGCTCCTTCGAGAGCGGCCGCCTTGGTTAGTAGCAAAACGCCGCCTTTCGAGGGTGCGTAGGCTCCGGTGAGAGGCATTCCGACAAGTCCTGCAACAGACGAAACGTTGACGATCGCACCACCGCGGCTGTTCATTCTGAGGAACGCATGCTTGACGCCGAGAAAAACGCCATCGAGGTTCACGGCCATGACGCGACGCCATTCTTCGAGGCTAGTTTCGGCAAGTCCGATCAAAGCGGGCAGCACGCCTGCGTTGTTGACCAGCACGTCCAGTGGTCCGAACGAAGCCCCTGCTTCGTCCAACGCCCGGATCCAGTCGGTCTCCTGGGTGACATCCTGTCGTAGAAACCGCACGCGCTTCGGGAACAGTCCTTCGAGCTGACGGACGAGGGCGCTACCTCTTTTCTCGTCAATATCCGCCGCAAGCACGCTTGCACCTTCAGCGAGCATAAGGCGTGTGGTCGCGGAGCCTATTCCAGATGCAGCGCCCGTGACGACGATGGACTTGCCGTGTAACGCGCCGGTCATGAGTGTGTCCTCAATGAGTAGCCAAGACGCGGGAAATGGACCACGACTTCTCCAACTTGGTGGCTCATGCGGCGGATGGCCAATTCATTCAGATCCGAAAGGATGAGTTCGCCGACCACTTCGTCGGTCCGGTAGTCGTCTGGCCGGATGGCGACGACGCTTCCTAGCGGGGGATCGTTGCATGTTGACCGGGATGGTCTGACCAAGATCGGCGCGGCCTGCTTTGCGATCTCGACGGCCGCGCGTGACGTCATGTTCTCGCTTGCTCCCGTGCCCACCGCATCAATGCGCTTCATCCAGGATCCAATCTCTGGATAAGGCGCGAGGATTGCCGAACAGTCGATCGGCATAGCGCTCAGGAACCAAAGTCCATGATAGACCGCGAGATCTGCTCGACTGATCTCGTCAGAAACCAGGAAGGGCCGCACCTCCGACAGCATGGATGCCACGATCGGTAACTGGGCTTCGATGCGCCCGAGCTCTGATCTGGCCACAGCCATGAGGCGTTCCGCTGTAGGAGTGCGTTTGCCGCGCAACGTCGCCCGGTCCGCGTGGAGGCCCGGATCCACTGTTTCGGCATTCGTCCCAGAAACGTATCGCGCGATCGGCCAGAACAGATCTCTCTCGGCCCAGGCCTCCACGGCGAGCGCGAGCCCGGCCGACTGCGGATGCAGCAGAGGGCGGTCAGGGAAACGCCGGTCCAGTTCGTCTGCGATAAGCCGCGTGTCGCAGTACACGTCGGCGCCAATCTGCATGACCGGCGTATGTCGGTAGCCACCGGTGAGAGCCACCAGATCTGGCTTTGGCATGATGAAGGGAATGTCTACCGAACGCCACCGCAGCTTCTTAAGCCCGAAAATCAGGCGGATCTTTTCAGAAAAAGGCGAAAAGTCGTAGTGATGAAGGATCAGTTCCTGCATTTCAAAGCTCACTTCAACCATTGCTCGACGAGCTGGCGCTGAACCTTTCCGCTGGTGCTCCGCGGAAACTCGTCCTGCGACTTGATGATGCGGATCTCACGCGGGCATTTGTACGTCGATAGATTCTGCCGGCAGACTTGTATCAGATACTCTGGCGTCACTTTGGTCTGGCAAACCACGAAGGCGACAGGCACTTCACCCCATGTTTCGCTAGGAGAGCGAACGACGACAGCCTCCACGACAGCCGGATCCGCCATCAGCACTCGTTCGATCTCGATCGGATAGATGTTCTCGCCGCCGGATTTGATCAGATATTTTGATCGATCGACGAAGCTTAATTTGCCGTCCGGCTGCTCGAGGAACATATCGCCCATGTGGTACCAGCCGCCGCGGAACGCCTGAGCATTCGCTTCGTCCGCATTCCAATAGCCACTAAAGATAGTTGGGCCCTTGATCGCGATTTCCCCGGCTTCGCCGCGCTTCACGTCGAGGTCTTCAGAATCGACTAGCCGCCACAGATAGAGCGAGTTGTGCGCCTTCGATAGGTCGGAGGGAACTTGACCGACCGCGAAACGAGTACCCGCAGCGGGAAGCATTCCCGTTTCCGTAGAGCCGAACGTATTCCAGTAGGGGGAGTTCAGGAGCCTCGAAGCTTCGGCGACCGTCTGCGGAGGGATCAGATCGGCGAGAGCACCGATCAATCGCACCCCCTTCGGGATCGTCTGCTTCCGCTTCATCTCCTCGATCAGCGGATCGATCATTCCTGGGATCAGGACGAGCCACCACAGCGGTTCACTCGCGACGAGTTCGGCGATCCGCTCGGAATCCGCACCATCGACGATGAAGACCTTTCCGCCCACTCCCAGTACGTGAAGCGCGTGCTCGAGCGACACCATGTGGAACATCGGCGCCCATGCGATGAACCCGTCCTCTTCGACCAAACCGAGATCTAATCGGCTGAGGTCCATTCTGGCGAGTTCGGCGCGATGGCTGATAAGCGCGCCCTTCGGAAGACCGGTGGTGCCGCTGGTGTAGAGGATCAGCAGGCCGTCTTCCGGTTCGATCGCGACCGACGGCTCCGCGTCGGAGCTTAGTGCCAGTAGATCTTCGTATTCCTGCTCGATAAAGATGATCTTCCCTCGCCAGCCGGATTCGCTCATAGCGCCTGCGAAGCGAGCGGAGACCAATACGGCCTTCGGCGCGACGAGCGAAATACAATGATCCAACTCATTTTTTGCCAGACGCCAATTAAGGGCGGCGATGATCACGCCAAGCTTGGCCGCGGCATAAGTCGCTTCTATGTATTCGGCGCGATTTTCGGAAAGGATGGCGATCCGGTCGCCCTGGCCGATACCCATCGTCGTCAATGCGTTGGCGAGCCGGTTAGCGCGGGAATTAAGTGACTCAAAGGTGTATGAGCGTGTCCCGTCAATCAGCGCCTTGGTATCGGGACGTCGCCGTGCCTGCATCGTCAGAAGATCACCGACGAGAAAGCCTCCAGCCCGCAAAATTTCGTTTCGGCCGGGTTGCGCCATGCCATCCTCCTTCGAATATTTTGCGAGTTGTAACTCAGGTCTTGGCGAGCACAAGCAGCTTTTCATGCTGAACGTGGGAGGCATTGCCATCTGCTCCAACGATCCAGTCTGCTCCGACCACGAACCCGATACCCAAAGTGGCGATCGTGCAACTCATGGAGCAGCTTGTCATAGCTGTTTTCTTATTGCTGAGACCAGCTGTGAAAGCCGCAATCTATATCTGGACCGTGCTCTCTTGATCCCGACCATGTCGACTGCCGGCGAAGCATTCTTCCAAAATTAATAAGCGTACCGTGAGCCCGCATTTTTAGTGCAATACCAGATCAATCATCGCGCGGGCTAGTGCAGCGTGTGTTTCGGCGCGGGTTTGGACGCCGATCGGCGCCGGGGTCACTGTTACCACATCCAATAGAATCAAGACTTTAGATTCGCTCACGCGACGATTGAGGGTCAAAGTTCGATCAGTATTCACAACAGTGACTGTGATTTTCTCCCGCTCGTCGCGCTTCGTATATTGACGCAAATCGGATTTCGATTAGAAGCCTCGCGGAATCGAAGCACCCCCTAACGAAAAGCGGCCCCAAGCTGAATATTGCTTGGTAGCGCTGAGCTAAGTTCGGGCAGCGCGGCTCAATTCTCGGGCAGGCGGTTACTGGAGGAAGATTTGGCGGCCGCGCTCGGCACCGTAAGCGGCGAGGCCATAATCTCGCGATACGTCGAGGCGACTACGGAACAAAATTTCAGGTGCAGCACCGCGTTGCCGCTCGCTAACGGCCAATAATCGCGACTACTGTTTTGATGCGGTCCAGCGCCCGGTGCAGCCGTCCGAACGGCTGAATGTGCCGGAGCCCCCGCGGCCGGAGAAACGGCCCTGACTGGTGACGCCGATGCCGTTGTAGTTACCGCTCCCGTGCACGGAGCCGTTGGTGCCCACCGTGCCGCCGCCGTAGTTGCCGACCATTTTGCCGCTGGTCACGACAATCACTTCCCTGAACGTATCGGAGCATCCGTAGGTGCCTCGACTTGAAATGGACCAAGCTCCGTCGAAATTCCCGCCGGCACCGCCACCGCCGCCACCGCTTCGACGCGACGATCGGCGCGGCTCCGCTGCGGGGCGGCTACGTTGTGCTGGACGGTCGGCTGGCGAGAGCGATCTTGCCGGTCGCGACCCCGACACGGCCTTATCGTCGTTTCCAATGCTGCCGCCCGCGCTGCCCTGAGCAAGCGTTAGGCTTGGGCTATAGAGAATTGCAAGGCAGGCCGAGAGCAGGGCGATCTTGATTAAAG
>JBEPUM010000053.1:0-19918 GCA_041691515.1 Pseudomonadota bacterium
TTGCTGCCGCGCGGTGCCGTGAACGGCGAACCGGACAATTGCTCGGCATAAAGGCCGTAGGCACAGCGCTGCGGCGAGTTGCGACCGACCGGCAACGCGCCGGGCAGCGTCTCGGTCTCAAAGCTGTTGCCGAAACCGGACATGTAGCCCGGCGTGATCTGGGCGGAGGCACGGCTGATGACGTCGGGCGCGGTGTTGATGTTCATGGTTACATCTCCTCTTCGCTTGCGGCTATCCGCCTTGCAACGTTGCCCACATCTCGCGGTCGCGCTTGTCGGTCCAGATCACGGGATCGTCGATACCTGAAGCCTCATCGAAGGCGCGTGACACGTTGAACGGCAGGCAGTGCTCGTAAATAGCGAAGCTGGAAAACTTCGGGTCCATCACTTCGCGTGCGGACGCCATGGTGTCCTTGAGACCGCGGCCTTTCGCGACCGACGATTCAGCCGCGCCGTAAAGCGTGGTGATGAAATCGCGCGTCATGGCGATGGAATCGCGGACCATGGTCTGGCCTTTCAATGCATCGCCACGTCCCGGCGCGATCGCCTTAGGATTGAAGGCGCGGATTTCATTGAGCGTCGCGGGCCATTCGCGAAGATGCGCGTCGCCGCAGTAACATGCGGAATGATACTCGATCAGATCTCCCGAAAACATCACTTCGGCGTCCGGCACCCAGGCAACGATGTCGCCTGACGTGTGTCCGGCGCCAATCTGCATCAGCCGCACCTCACGCTTGCCGAGGTAGATCGACATCTCGCCTTCGAAGGTCAGCGTCGGCCAGGTCAGGCCCGGAATGCTTTCATGCCCCTCAAACAGGCGCGGGAAACGGCCGAATTCCGAATCCCAATCCTGCTGCCCGCGCTCTCCAACCAGACGGCGCGTTTCTTCCGACGCAATGATCGCTTCGGCCTTATAGGCGGAAGCGCCGAGCACACGCACGGCATGATAGTGCGACAGCACGACATACTTGATCGGCTTGTCGGTGACGGTCTTGACGCGCTCGATCACCTTGTGAGCCAGCGCCGGCGTCGCCAGCGCGTCGAAAACGATGCAGCCGTCGTCGCCGACAATGACGGCCGAATTCGGATCACCCTCCGAGGTGAACGCATAGAGATCGGGTCCGATCTCGGAAAAGGTGATTTTCTTTTCCCCCATGTCGGTGGTGGATGCGAAACCTTTGGCCATCAATTTACTTCCCTTGTGTTTGGTCCGATAGAATCGGGTCTTGATCGTTACTATTGTTGCTGCTGATCGGCTTCGAAGACGCGGCGCTTGGCGAGCGCAATCGCATCGCGCAACACATTGATATCGCCGATGTGATTGGCGAGAATCAGAACCAGCGCCGCATCGAGATCGCCGCTCTGCGCGTCTCCCAGACCGCGATGCGCCTCCACAATCATACGAAAGGCATCGTCAGGCTTGGTAAAATTCGAACTCGTGGACAGCGCCATATGCCGCTCCTCAGTTCAATCCGGACGCGCGCGCCAGCGCCGCTTCGATCCCGGCGCGCGTCGGATGACGGAACCGCGCTGCGACATAACCGTCCGGCCGCAACAGATAGGCCGAGCCGGGCGCAGCATCGTAGCGCGCGCCGAGCAATCCGGCCGGATCGGAAAAGCCATCACCGCCGATGCTGATGACGCCGACGTCCGGCGGCACGTCAAGCGCCGCGCCATTGGCAAACGCGAGCACCGTGAACCGCGTTCCCGCCTCAATGAAGGCTTCCGTCAAATAGGTTGGCTTGCCGTCGCGGCCGGCAAGCGGTGCATCCGGCATCGACGACCCCGGCCGCGGCCCGGCAGTCCAGCCCTCGCCATCTGCCGTCGACAGCGGCGTCTCGTAGACCGACGGAATCGACAACCGCCCGCCGTTGATCATGCGCTTGCCGAAATCAGTCTCCTTCGCAAGCGCCAGCACTGCTTTACGCAGCCGCGCTTCTTGAGCGGTGGTTGGTGCCATGAAATCGGTCGAGCGCGTGGACTCGCGGATGTTCTCGTCGGCGGCCGCGCTGCGCTCGATGTGATAGCTCTCGAGCAACCGCTCCGGCGACAAACCTCGCAGCACGCGATCCAGTTTCCAGGCCAGATTCTCCGCGTCCTCGAGCCCGGAATTCGCGCCGCGCGCACCGAACGGCGACACCTGATGCGCGGCATCGCCTGCAAAAATCACTTGGCCATGACTGAACTTCTCCATCCGCCGGCACTGGAACTTGTAGAGCGAAATCCACTCGAACTCGAACTTGTCGTGCCCGAGCATGCGGGCGATCCGCGGCCGCACATTCTCGGGCTTTTTCTCCACCAGCGGATCGGCATCCGGACTGAGTTGCAGATCGATCCGCCAGATGTCGTCGGGTTGACGGTGCAATAGCGCCGAGCGCCCGGCATGAAACGGCGGGTCGAACCAGAACCAGCGCTCGGTTGGAAATTCCGCCGTCATCTTCACGTCCGCGATCAGGAACTGATCCTCAAACACCTGGCCCGCGAATTCCGCCCCCACCAACCGCCGCAGCGACGAGCGCGCACCATCGCACGCAACAAGATGGCTGGCGGCAAGACGATACGGTCCGTCCGGCGTATCGATGGTCAGCACAACGTGATCGTTGCGCTGCTCAAGCGCGCTGACCTTGTTGCGCCAACGCAGGTCGATGGCAGGCAATTGCTGCACGCGATCGACGAGATAGGCCTCGGCGTAAAACTGCTGAAGATTGATGAAGGCCGGGCGCTTGTGCCCCTCCTCCGGCAACAGATTGAACTGGTAGAGCTGCGAGTCGCCGTGAAAGATCTTGCCGACGCTCCAGACCACGCCTTTGTCGACCATACGGCCGCCGACGCCGAGCCGATCCCAGAATTCCAGCGACCGTTTCGAGAAACAGATCGCGCGCGAGCCCTCGCCGATCCGGTCGGCGTCGTCGAGCAGGACGACGCGCTGGCCGCGCTGCGCCAGATCGATCGCGAGCGACAGCCCCACCGGCCCGGCGCCTACGATGACGACGGGATGATGCGCCGGATCGGCCTCGCGCCGATCCTGATCGGAATGGCGGCGATAGCCAAACTGGGTTTTGGACGACTGCGTCATGACAAGACGGCTCTGGTCAAAAGATCGGATTGACGCTAGATAGTTTCACGTGCAACTATCTAAGCCTCGGACAGTTTCGTCGTCAACCAAAATATGTCGATCCGGATTTCCCGTGACCCGACTTGATCTTCTGAAATTCATGCCGTTCCGCCTCAGCCGTCTCGCGGCCGAGGTCAGCACCGCGCTGTCCGGCGAATATATCGAGCAATACGGTATCGACGTGCCGCAATGGCGGGTTCTGGCGACACTCGGGTTTCGCGAGGAGCCATGCAGCGCGCAATTCATTTCGCAATGCACAAGGACGCACAAGTCGACGATCAGCCGTGCGGTGACGGAGCTGCTCAAGCACAAGCGGATCGAGCGCGTCGAGAACGAAGATGACCGCCGGGAATTCCGGCTGCAACTGACGGCGAAGGGCACCCGGCTTTACGAAGAGCTGATCCCGCGCCTGCTGCACAGGGAACAGGACATGCTATCGTGTCTCTCGGCACGGGAGCGCAAGGATTTTGCCACAGCGCTCGGCAAGATCGAAGCCAGCCTCGATCTGGTCCAGACCAGCCAGCAGGCGAAAGCCAAGGCGGCGTATTAATAGCGCGGCGTATTGAAGGAAATGCCTACGCGAACGAACGCGACGGCGCCTTGTGCAGGGCGAACGCATCGACGCCGTCGCCCGTGCGTGGATAGATTTCGCTGACCAGCGGATCATGGCCGGGAATCACACGATCGGGATGGCCGGCAAGCCGATATGCGATGTCCCACGCATCATACATGTCGCCAACGTTGTAGACGATCGAGAACGGACTGCGGCGATGCATGTTGGCGTAGTAGTGCGCGGCATCCGAGGCCAGCACCACCGGCCCTCGCGCAGTCGGCACGCGCACGACCTGCAAGCCGTCGGAATGGCCGCCGACGCGATGCAATGTGACGCCGGGCGCAATCTCGCCGTCACCGTTGTGGAAGGTGACGCGCTCACCAAACACATGCCGCACCATTAGCGTGACGTCCTCAACCGAAAACGGATGGCGCAATACGCCGTGGCACATGCAGCGGCCGGTGGCGAAACTCATCTCGCGGTCCTGAACGTGAAACTTTGCATTCGGAAAGCGATCGAGATTACCGGCGTGATCGTAGTGCATGTGGGTGATGACGACGTCGCGGATGTCGTCGGCGCGAACGCCGAATTTCGCCAGCGCATCGACCGGGTTCAGCGTCAGCTTGCGGGCGCGCTCTTTCGCGGCAACTTCATTGAAGCCGGTATCGACCAGAATTTGGCGGCCTTCGCCGCGGACCAGCCAGACGAAATAATCGAGGTCGGCCCCCTTGGTGTCGTGCGGATCGGGCACGAGGAAATTCATGTGAGGCGTTCGCCCCGTCATCGTCGCGTAGCGGATCGCATAGATTTCGTAAGTAGGGTCCATCGGCATCGCCTCCTTTTGGTTGCGCACTTGTCGTCGCGCACTTGATCGATCGGACCAGCAAGCCATCCCGACTATCAAAGGTCAAATCCGCTGTTCTGCACCGCAACGCAAATCGCCGCAGGGCTCGCCCGCCGCGGCGTTGAAGCGCTGCCGGGCATTGAATAGTCTTGAACGAACTTCTGCCGGCTGGCGTCCAAGCAGTAGGGCGACATTCCCGACCTGATTTTCAAGCCCCGCCGTCTTTGTGACTCGGATCACAGTAGGGCCGGAAGTCGAGGCGCCTAGTGTTTCTTTGATCGCCAGTATTGCGTGGCGGCTACGAATTGGAGGAGACGATCATGCTGATTCAGTCGACACTTGGAAACGGCTTGAGGGCAGCAATTCTGGCGGCCGGCCTTTCTGTAATGGCAGCGCCGCATGGCGCCTCAGCCGGCGATCTTTCCGCGCAGCAAATCATCGACGGCTTGAAGGTTTCGAAAACACGAAGCCTAAGCGAACCCGCGCAACCTGCGATGGCCGACAGCGACCTCGCCTTTGTCAAAAGCGTGCGCGGCAAAACCCGCTCGCTGTCCCTAGGAGATCGCGATCATCTGGCTGCGATTGCTGCAAAGCGCCCGAAGATTGATCTGGACATCAATTTCGATTTCAACTCCGCAACCGTGACCTCGCGCGCCGAACCGCAGTTGAACAATCTCGGAAAAGCGCTGACGAGCGACGATCTTGCAGGTTCGGTCGTGATGCTCGGCGGTCATACCGACGGCAAGGGAACCGACACCTACAATCGGGACCTCTCCGAGCGCCGGGCCAAAGCAGTGAAGCGCTTCCTCATGGAGAAGTATCACATTCCCGCAGCGAACCTCATTTCATCCGGCTATGGAAAAGAGGGATACAAAAATCCTGCAGACCCGTTCTCGCCGGAAAACCGTCGTGTCGAGATCATCAACATGGCCGCGAAAGAGCAGGCTACGAATTGATGCGGCGCGCGGCTTGCGGAGCCGCGCCAGCATTGCGGCGTCTGCCTGAATCATGAAGGTCAGAGTGTGAACCTGCCGCGCGAACGCGCTCCATTGCCGCGGCGCGCGAGGCGTTTACCAAGCGCCGGCAAGCACCGCGCCGGCGGTTTGATAATGCGGATTGCGTGAGTTAAGGTCACTGCGGCGCGGGCTGGAACTGGCGCCTTATTGGTTAGATTGGCGTCGCATGAACATTCGATTTGCTCTGCTGGCCGCGTTGATCCTGGCGATTGCGCCGGCGGCGCCATCCGCCGCTGCGGATGAAGGCGGGACGCGGGTCGCGCTCGTCATCGGCAACGCAAAATACCCAGATAGCGAAGCGCCGCTCAAGGAGCCGATCAACGATGCCCGCGATGTTTCCGACGAACTTAAGCATGACGGGTTCGACGTCGAGACCGGACAGAACCTGACAGGCGAAGGCGTCCGCCTCGCGCTCAACCGTCTCTACAGCCGCATCAAGCCCGGCAGCGTCGCTCTGATTTTCTTCAGCGGATACGGCATCCAGTCCGGACGCCAGAGCTACATCATCCCGGTCGATGCGCAGATCTGGACCGAAGCGGATGTTCGCCGCGACGGCATCAGCCTGGAGACCATCCTGGGCGAAATCAACAATCGGGGCGCCGGTGTCAAGATCGCGCTGCTCGACGCATCACGCCGAAATCCGTTCGAGCGCCGCTTCCGCAGCTTTTCAGCGGGCCTCGCGCC
Organism: Pseudomonadota bacterium; assembly: GCA_041691515.1. GTDB lineage: Bacteria > Pseudomonadota > Alphaproteobacteria > Rhizobiales > Xanthobacteraceae > Nitrobacter. Next base: position 6,212 of record JBEPUM010000053.1, read on the forward strand.
CGTGATCGCGCCAAGCGGGACGCTGGTGATGTACTCGGCGGCGCTGAGCTCGGTGGTCAGCGATACCGGCACAGACCACAGTTTGTTCGTCAGCGAGTTGCTGAAGGAGATTCGCGTCCCCGATCTGAGCGCCGAAGAGACGCTGAATAAAACCCGGGTGGGCGTCACGCGCGCGTCGCGCAATGAGCAAGTGCCGTGGATTTCGTCATCGCTGGCCGATGATTTTTATTTCATTCCCGGCCAGCACGCCAAACCCGGCGTTGCAACCGCGCCGCCCTTGCCGCCGCGTCCGGCGACCACGCCATCGCCGCCTGTGGCGTCGCCGCCGGTTGTCGCATCCAAACCTCCGGTACTCGAACTGCCCCCCGATCCTGCCACACCACCTCCTGCGGTGACGCCGCCGCAGTCGCAGGACGGTAAAACGGCGCTCGCGCTTGCCGACGACCCCACGATCAAGTCGTTGACCGAAAAGCTCACAAAGAACCCCGACGATGCCGGCACGCTGTACCGGCGCGGACAGGTCTATGCCAGCAAGGGCGCCTATTCGCTCGCCATCAAGGATTTCGACGCGACGATCAGGCTGAATCCGAAGGATGTCGAGGCTTACAACAACCGCTGCTGGACGCGGACGGTGATCGGCGATCTGCAATCCGCGCTGCGCGACTGCAACGAGGCGCTGCGGCTGCGGCCGAACTTCGTCGATGCGCTGGATAGCCGCGGACTGCTCAACCTGAAGAGCGGCGCCAACAAGAATGCGATCGCGGATTTCGACGCCGCGCTCAAGATCAACCCGAGGCTGACTTCATCCCTTTACGGGCGAGGTCTCGCCAAGCAGCGCAACGGCGCCGCTGCGGAAGGCAATCTCGATATCGCCAATGCCAAGGCCATGGACCCCGACATTGTGAAGGAATTTGCCGGTTACGGCGTGAACTAACCGATATTTATATGAACCTGAGAGGCTTCGATCTCGAACCTCCCGGCGCTTTTTGACGACAAATCAATGCTTTTAAGCGTGTCGATCGGGCACGGATTGCGCAGGAGATACGGCAATGCACAGATCAGCCGGAACGCGGAATTTCAGGGCCACCCGATTCCTTATCTTGGTCGGCGCCATGCTGTCGGTCACAGCGGGAGTTGCGATCGCAGGCGAGGCAACCGAAGACCAGATCGTCCGAGCGCTCGCACCCAAGAAGCCGCTGACGCGTGGCCTCTCCATCGCGACGCCTGCCGATCAGGCCGTGTCCGCCGCCCAGGGCAAGTTTGTCGACAGCCTGCGCAATCGTGCGACGCGCTCATTATCGTCAGGCGAGCGCAGTCAGATTGCCGAAATCGCCAAGGACAAACCGAACATCGATCTGGAGATTACGTTCGACTATAACTCGGCAACCATCAGCGCGAAGGCGCAGCCCGCCGTTCAGGCGCTCGGCAAGGCGCTGTCGAACCCCGATCTCAAGGGGGCCACCTTCATCGTCGCGGGTCATACCGATGCGGCTGGCGGCGAGACCTACAATCAGGAATTATCGGAGCGGCGCGCCGATTCCGTGAAGCGCTATCTCGTCGACAAGTTTGGAATTGCAGGAGCCGACCTCGTTACCGTCGGCTACGGGGAGAGCCGGTTGAAGGACACGGCCCATCCGCTGGATCCGGCAAACCGCCGGGTGCAGGTTGTGAATATGGCGGACAAGACCGCGTCGAAGTGATCCGCGGCAGGTCGAGGCCTGAGGCCATGCAGCGTTCCGCACACCCGCGGGACGCTGTTTGTTTTGCCGATTGCCGATGCACCGTATAGATTGCCGATGGCCGCGGCGTGCCAGTGAGAGAACCGCAAAGTGAGACGCCTTTCGAATTTCGGATATGGACGACAAGGCGCGCGAGGAGGTTTCTCCCGCGTGGTTTGCGGCGTATTGGCTGCAACGGCCGGTCTCATGAGCCCCTCGTGGTCCGCTGAAGACAGTGGCGCGTCCGGAGGCGTTGCCGTGACCGTCGCTCGCGTCACCAACGCCTGTTTTTCCGACATGGTTCGTGTAACCGGCTTTGTCGTTCCGCGCCGAGAAGCGGTGGTGAGCCCGGATTCGGAAGGATCGAAGGTTGCCGAACTGCTCGTTCGCGAGGGCGATATGGTCACGCAAAATCAGGAACTGGCCCGGCTGACGCCGCCGCCCGGACCGGCCAACGCCAGATCGGGACCGATCTCGCTGCGTGCGTCGGCGGCCGGACTGGTCACGCAGGTCCATACCGCCGTGGGCGCGCCGGCCTCGCCGCAGGCCGGGCCGATGTTTCGAATTGCGATCGATAATGAAATCGAACTGGATGCCGAAGTCCCGGCGATCCATGTGCTCAAACTTAATCCAGGCGCGACCGCGCGCATCAGCCGCGAGGGCGGGCCCGATCTGGTCGGACGAGTCCGGCTGGTGTCACCCGAAATCGATCGCAAAACCCAGATGGGCCATGTCCGGCTGTCCCTGACCAAGAGCCCCACCCTCAGGATTGGAATGTTCGCCCGCGCCAACATCGACGCCAAACGCAGTTGCGGCGTGGCAATCCCTCGCTCCGCGATCGACCATCTCACCGTTCAGGTGGTCAACGGAAATACCGTGGAGACACGGCGCGTGCGCGTCGGATTGACCTCCGACACCGGCGTTGAAATCCTCGAAGGCTTAAAAGTCGGTGAGATTGTTGTGGCCGACGCCGGCACATCGCTGCATGACGGCGATCAGGTCCGGACGATGTTTGCGGATGAACTCGATCGATCACGGGTACGTTGATGGCTCTCAATATTTCGGCATGGTCGATCCGGCATCCTCTCCCCTCCGTGCTCTTCTCAATCATTCTGCTGGTGTTGGGATGGCTCAGCTTCACGAAGCTCGCCATCACGCGATTACCCAGCGCCGACATTCCCGTGATCTCCGTCGCCGTGTCGCAGTTCGGCGCGGCGCCAGCCGAACTGGAAGCGCAAGTCACCAAGACCATTGAGGACGGCGTATCGGGCGTCGAAGGTGTCCGGCATATTTCATCGTCGATCACCGACGGCCTGTCGCTGACCACAATCCAGTTCGCGTTGGAGACCAATACCGACCGCGCGCTGAACGACGTCAAGGACGCTGTGACCCGCGTTCGCGCCAATCTGCCGCAGAACGTCAACGAACCGCTGATCCAGCGCGTCGATGTCATCGGACTGCCGATCGTCACCTACGCCGCGATCTCGCCGGGCAAGACGCCGGAGCAACTGTCGTACTTCGTTGACGACGTGGTCAAACGTGCCCTGCAGGGCGTACGTGGCGTCGCCCAGGTCGAGCGTATCGGCGGTGTCGAGCGCGAAATTCTGGTGTCGCTCGATCCCGACCGGCTGCGCGCGGCGGGCCTGACGGCGGTCGATGTCAGCCAGCGCCTGCGCGGCACCAACGTCGACGTGGCCGGAGGGCGCGCGGAAATCGGCAAGAACGATCAGGCGATCCGGACACTTGCCGGCGCCAAGACCCTTAACGAGCTGGCGGGCACCATGATCGCACTGCCGGCCGGCGGCGAGCTAAGGCTCGATGACCTCGGCACGGTGACCGACACCATTGCGGATCGCCGGACCTTCGCCCGTTTCAACGGCGAACCCGTCGTCGCTCTCGGCATCAAGCGCTCCAAGGGAGCGAGCGACGTTGTTGTGGCAAAAGCCGTGCAAAAGCGGATCGACGCGCTGAAGGAGCAATATCCCGACGTCGATCTCAAGCAGATCGATACCTCGGTGGATTTTACCAAAGGCAACTATGATGCGGCGATCTCGACCTTATTCGAAGGCGCGATCCTGGCGGTCATCGTCGTCTTCCTGTTCCTGCGCGACATACGCGCCACCATCATCGCCGCGATCTCGCTGCCGTTGTCGATTTTCCCTGCCTTCTGGGCGATGGATATTCTGGGCTTCTCCCTGAATCTCGTCAGCTTCCTCGCGATTACGCTCTCGACCGGCATTCTCGTCGACGACGCTATCGTCGAAATCGAAAATATCGTGCGCCACATGAGGATGGGCAAGTCAGCATATTGCGCCGCGCTGGAGGCCGCCGACGAAATCGGGCTCGCCGTGATCGCGATCAGTCTGACCATCATCGCGATCTTCGCGCCGGCAAGCTTCATGTCGGGCATCGCCGGTCAATTCTTCAAGCAGTTCGGCATCACCGTCTCGGTGCAGGTGCTCTTCTCACTGTTGGCTGCGCGATTCGTGACGCCGGTGCTGGCCGCCTACTTCATGAAGGATCATCCGCACGACGATCCACCGCCGGGCCGCATTCTGCGCGCCTATACGCGGCTCGTCACATGGTCGGTAAAGCATTACATCATCACTGTTCTGATCGGCTTCGGAATCTTCGCGGCATCGATCGGAAGCATCAAGCTGTTGCCACAGGGCTTCCTGCCGGCGCAGGACACGGCACGCTCGCTGCTGGCGATGGAACTGCCGCCGGGATCGCAACTCTCGTACACCGAGAAGGTGACCGAGAACATCGCTGCGCGGCTGCGCAAGCGGCCGGAGGTGAAGAGCGTATTCGTCGATGGCGGGCGCGTGCCGCCCGGCCTTCAGGAAGTTCGCCGCGCGTCCCTGATTATCAACTACACGCCCAAGCATGATCGCAAGATCAGCCAGCGCGATCTTGAACTCTCGATCGGACAAGAGCTCGAGAGCGTTCCGGATATCCGTTACTGGTTCCTCGACGAGAATGGCTTGCGCGCTGTGTCGCTCGTGGTCACCGGCCCCGATATCGGCATCGTCAGCAATGTCGCCAGCGAACTGGCGACGCAGATGAAGCGCATTCCGCTGATCGCCAACGTCACGCCCGAGACATCGCTTGATCGTCCCGAACTCCGGATCCAGCCGCGCGCGGATCTCGCTGCGCGTCTCGGCGTCTCGACCGAAAAGCTGTCGCAGACCATTCGCGTCGCAACGATCGGCGACGTTGGCCCTGCGCTGGCGAAATTCGACGCCGGAGACCGCCAGGTTCCGATCCGCGTGCAACTCGAAGACAGCGCACGCGCCGACCTGAAAATGCTGGAGCAATTGCAGGTGCCTATTGGCGGCGGACGCGGGCATGTGCCGCTCTCTGTCGTCGCCGACGTGAAACTCGGTCAGGGCCCGACCAGTATCAATCGCTACGACCGCCAGCGGCAGGCCACTGTCGCGGCCGACCTCGTCGGCACCGCCGCACTCGGCAATGCGACAAAGAAAATCAACGATCTGCCTGTCATGAAAAGTCTTCCCAAGGGCGTGACAGTCAATCCTTCCGGCGACGCAGAGAGCCTGAACGAACTGTCGGAAGGATTTGCCACCGCAATCACAGCCGGCCTGATGATGGTTTATGCCGTGCTGGTGCTGCTGTTCGGTACATTCCTGCAACCGATCACCATTCTGTTCTCGCTGCCGCTATCGATCGGCGGCGCGATCGCGGCACTGCTGCTGACCGGCAAGCAACTCACGACGCCGGTCTGGATCGGCATCCTGATGCTGATGGGCATCGTCACCAAGAACGCAATCATGCTGGTCGAATTCGCGGTCGAATCGATTCGCGAAGGCAAGCCGCGGGACGAGGCGATCATCGATGCGGGCATGAAGCGCGCCCGCCCTATCGTGATGACCACTATTGCGATGGCCGCCGGTATGATGCCGAGCGCACTGGCATTCGGTGCGGGCGGCGAATTTCGTTCGCCGATGGCGCTGGCGGTGATCGGCGGCCTGATTTTCTCGACGATATTGTCGCTGGTGTTCGTCCCCGCCATGTTCATGATGATGGACGATGTCGGCGCCTTCATCTGGCGTTACAGCAAGCGGCTGTTGACCTCTGGCGCGGAGACTGACGATCCGGCCGGCACCGATCACCAGCAGCAGCCACCGAATATCGTCCGGTTACCCGGCGCTGAATAGTGCACGCTAGTCGTTGCGCGCGACGGCAGTCAGACGGCTCATGTTCTTGAGCAGGATACGGCCGCGCTGAAGATCCAGAATTCCATCCTTGCGCCATTGCTGCAGCTGCCGATTGATGCTCTCGCGCGCCGCACCGACGTAAACGCCAAGTTGTTCCTGCGAAATATGCACCTCGGAACCGTAGTCGTCGGCGAGCGCACACAACCGGCGCGCCATGCGTACCGGCAATGGCTGCAAGACCGATTCTTCCATGCGTTCGCTGATCCAGCGAATGCGCTGGCATAACAGTTCGATCAGACGGATGGCGATCTTGGGCTCGCGTTCCAGAAACGCCAGCAAGTCGCCGCGGCGCAGAACGAACAACTCGGTCGCTTCACCCGCCACCGCGTCGGCTGTGCGCGTTTGGCCGTCGAGCACGGCGATCTCTCCAAACAGGTCGCCCGAGCCCTGGAAGTTCAAGGTCAGCCGCGAGCCGTCGGAGGCGCCGGTCTCGATGCGGATCTGACCGCGCCGGACGCCATAGAGGGCGTCTCCTTCATCGCCCTTTTGAAACAAGACCTCACCGACACCGAGTTGCTGGGTATGGCAAAGCGCCGAAATCCGTTGCAGCTCCTCGGCGCCAAGATCCGAAAACAGGGGATTCATCTTGAGAATAACGGCGAATTCAGCTTGCTTGCTCATCGCAATTCACCCTTCAGGTCCGTACCACCTTGCCAAAACGCCGACAGGCTGGACTTGTCATAACCACTTGAAAGTCAATGATTTCACCGGCGCCAAAACGCCATGCGCTGCAATATGCCCGATCGCGCTCCGGCAAAGTGTGTCATAAGTCACAGAGCTTTGCAGCCCCTTCTGGCGACATTGACACGACATCCTCGCATTCCACGTCGGCGAAAATTATCCTTCAATCACCGAACCGTTGCGAGCCGAGACCCCATATTCCGAGGTGGCACAATGAGAGCACTGAAAATCGCAGGCGCTGCCGCCGCCGGCCTGATCGCAGTCGTCATCGTGCTCCTCGTGACCGGAATACCCTCCAGTTTCATCACCTCGCTTGTGCAGGACCGGATCGAACGCGATACCGGGTATCGGATCGCGATCGATGGCAAGTCTGGAATCGGCGTATGGCCGTCGCTCAGTCTCGCGTTGCACAACGTCACACTGGATAATCCGAATTCCGCAGACGTCCACCTTTCCGTGGGAGAGGTTCGCGCGAACTTTCCGTTTGCGAGCCTGCTGTCCGGATCCGCGAAAGTTTCAGAGCTGACCCTCGACCACCCCACGCTGCGGCTACCGATGCTGCGCGAACGCAGGCGCGCCAACGCCCCATCCCGGCCCGCCCGCTCTGAAGATACGCCAGCAGACGCGACCGCATTTTCGTTCGACCGCGTGACGATCTCCAACGGCACCATCGTTTTCTTCGATCCGAAAAACCGCAGGGAAGATCGTGTCGACGATTTCAACGCGAACGTGACGATCGGCACCGACCGGCAAATCAACGCCACCGGCGATGCACGGCCCGGCAATCATCCGCTCAAGTTCGCAATCAAGGCGGCACCGCCCGCCGGGGCCTTGGGACGACAGAGCATCCCGGCGGAACTGACGCTCGACGTTCCCGGTCTGCTGACTCGCAAGTTGACCGCCAAGGCAGACGTCCGGATCAACGGTCAGATGCTCTTTATCAATGGCTTGTCCGGACAGTTCGGCGACGGGCCGTTCAACGGCTGGGCCTCGGTCGATTTCGCCGGCAAGCCGCTGGTGAAAGTCGATCTCGATTTCCAGCGGCTCAGCTTCGGTTCGGCCTCCGGGAAACCAGCACCCAGTCCCGCGCCACAATCAAGCACGCAGCCGTGGAGCGATGCGCCCATCGGCATCAGCGGGCTGAATTACGTCGATGCTCAGCTGAGGATGTCAGCAGCGGAGCTGAATATCGGCGAGGCGCACTTTGCACCGGCTTCGGCTGAAGCCACCATCGACAGCGGCATTCTGAAAGCAACATTTTCGCATCTCGGCGCATATGACGGTGAAGCCAATGGCGGCCTGGCGATCGATGCATCCACAAACAATCCCTCCTATGCGTTCCGGGCCAGCGTAACCGGCGTTCGCGCGCTGCCGTTGATGTCAGCCCTTGCAGACTTCAACAATCTCGACGGCAAGATGCAGGCGAAAGCAGACGTTCAAGCCACCGGCGCCAGTCTGCGCGCAATCATGTCGAGCCTCAGCGGGAGCATTTCCGCCGATGTCCGCGACGGCGCGATCCGGAATCTCAACATTGCAAAAATGATCCGTACGCTGACATCGGGCACGCTGTCGGGATGGCAGGAACGGCCGGACGAGACCACCGACCTGTCGCAGTTCAGCGCGACCGCAAGCATTGCACAGGGACAGGCCAAGACCAGCGATCTGTTTCTGAGCGGCCCGCTGGTACGGATGACAGGCGCAGGCACCGTCGACCTTGCGTCTAAAACGCTGGCGTTCCGGGTCGAGCCGAAGCTCGTCATGACCACCCAAGGTCAAGGCGGCAGTGCCGATCCGATTGGCCTCGGCATTCCGGTCATCGTGCAGGGGACATGGAGCGAGCCGCGCATCTACCCGGACGTGAACGGCATTCTGGATAATCCCGGCGCGGCCTATGCCAAGCTGCGGGAATTGGGACAAGGCCTGTTCGGCCAGAGCGGAACGGGGACTTCCACATCTGGCACTCTTGGCGACACCCTCGGCGCAATGATCCAGCAAGGCCTTGGCGCAGGAGCCGGCAACCAGGCACCCGGCGGTTTGCCATCCCCGGCCCAACCTTCCCAAGGCCAGCCTTCTCAAGGCCAGCCTTCGCCCCTTGATGACATCATGAAGCGGCTGTTTGGCCGCTAAAGGCGGCAAATCCTCCACCACGCCAGTGGTCCGATTCTAACATTTGCCTCCCATTCCAGCACACGCCTTGCAAGGGTTAGAATTAAAAGGACCACTAGCAATAAGAGGTTACTAGTGGACCGTCCGACGGACCGGCCGAATTGTGCTAAAGGTGAACTGGACGAGACGTCTGATGAGGCGGCTACAGGGTCGTGCGGTCGCGTCGCCGATACAACGGGCGAGGCGCGCCACCGCGATTGCCGTGCAGGATTATTGATGACCGGGGTCAAGGACAAAAGCCGATTCCAGCACCGGGGCCTGTTCGCCAAGTACGTCATTTCGCTCGTCGGCCTGGTTGTCTTTGTGCTTGCGGTCAATGGCGCGCTTGAGATCTGGATCAGCTACAACCAGACCAAGACGGCGCTGATCCATGCGATGTCGGAGAAAGCCGATGCGACGGCGCACCGGGTTGAACAGTCGATCGCGGATCTGGAACGCCAGATCAGTTGGGTCACACGCGCTAGCGTTGTCACGGTTGAACAGCGGCGCGCCGACTATACCGAACTGTTAAACCAGGTCCCTGCCGTCAATCAGATCTTCCAGCTCGACGGCGCGGGCCGTGAACAGTTGCGGCTATCGCGCCATTCCGTTTCCGTCGGTAGCGGCGCGGATTTTTCCCGCGATATGAGATTCACGCAGGCGGTCGCCAAGGGCGTCGCATACGCCCCCGCTTTCTTTCGTGATGAACTGCCCTTCATGTCGATCGCCGTCGCACACTCTGGGCGGGATGCGGGTGCATCCGTCGCGGAAGTCGACCTTCGCTTTCTGTCCGAATATGTCGACGATGCGCAGATCGGCAAGGTTGGAACGGCGTATGTAGTCGATTCGCACGGCGTATTACTCGCCAGTTCCGACAAGAACAGGCATCTCGGCAAGAACCTGTCCACACTGCCCCAGATCGCAGTGTTGCTGAAGCCCGGCAATGAGACACGCACATCGGGAACGAGCGCGGAAGGTCAATCGGTACTGACGGCATCAAGCGCGGTTCACAAGCTTGGATGGTTTGTGCTGTTCGAACAGCCGAAAAGTCAGGCGCTCGCACCGATTCACGATCTGCTAATACGCATCGCGCTTCTGGTCGCACTCGGTCTTGCGGTGGCGATCCTCGCCGGCATGTTGCTGGCGCGGCGGATGCTGATTCCAATCCAGGCCCTTAATACTGGCGCACAACGCCTCGGCGGCGGTGACTTCGAACATCGAATCGAGGTCAAGACCGATGACGAACTGGAGCAACTTGCCGATCAGTTCAACAGCATGGCCGGCCAGCTCCACGAGACCTATTCCGATCTTGAGCTCAAGGTCAAAGAGCGGACGTGCGATCTCGCGCAGTCGGTGAACGAACTCAAGGTGCTCGAAGAAGTCGGCCGCGCTGTCGTTTCGTCGCTCGATCTCAACACCGTACTGCCGGCTGTTGCCACCCGCGCGCTGGAAATTACCAAGGCCGACGCCGTGCTGATCTACGGCTTCGATGCTGCGAATCGACAATTCAATCTCATTGAAGCCAGCGGCGTGGAGAAATCGGCCGGAGGCAAGCACCTTGCGATCAGCGCAGAAGGCAGCCTGCTCGGTCAGGCCGCCGCAAGCGGCCAGCCGATTGAGATTCCGGATCTCGCAACGGCTGACGAGCATCCGCTCAACGATGTCGCTGCGACCGCCGGATTCCATTCCGTCCTGGTGGTCCCGCTGGTTGACCAGCAAGGTATTCTCGGCTCCCTGATCGTGCTGCGGCGAAGTACGGGCGCGTTCTCGCCAAATCTGATCGGACTGATGCAGACGTTCGCCCATCAGTCGGCGCTCGCGATGCGCAACGCACGGCTGTTCCACGAAGTCGATCAGAAGGGCCGCGAACTGGCGACGGCGCACGGCATCGTCCAGCAGCAAGCCGGCAAACTCCAGGAACAGACCGATCAACTGCTCAACTGGAATAAGTCGCTCGAAGAGCGTGTCGAAAAACAACTGGGAGAGATCGAGCGAATCCGACGGCTCGAGCGTTTTCTGGCGCCGCAGGTCGCGCAGCTCGTGGCATCGTCCGATGGGCAGGATTCACTGCTCGTCAGTCATCGCGGCGAAGTCACCGTTGTGTTCTGCGATCTGCGCGGGTTCACAGCATTCACCGAAAGCTCCGAACCGGAAGAAGCGATGAACATCCTGCGGGAATATCACGCAGCGCTCGGCGAGCCTATCTTCAAGTACGAAGGCACGCTTGATCGCTATGCCGGCGACGGCGTGATGATCCTGTTCAACGCCCCGATCCCGGTTCCGGATCACACCCAGCGCGCCATTCGGATGGCGGTCGAGATGCGCGACAGCGTTGGACTGCTGACGCAGAAATGGCGCAGCCGCGGCCATAGTCTCGGCTTCAGCGTCGGAATCGCCGTCGGTTACGCGACGCTCGGTCAGGTCGGCTTCGAACGCCGCCTTGAATACGCAGCGATCGGAAGCGTGACCAACCTCGCCTCGCGGTTATGCGACGAAGCCAAGGCAGGCCAGATCGTGGTCAATCAGCGCGCATACGGCATGGTCGAGCAATGGGTCGACGCAGTGCCGATGGAGCCCCTCACCCTGAAAGGCTTCCATCATCCGGTGGCGGCCGTGGAAATCATGAGCTGGCGAGATCAGGCTGACAGCGATGCGCCGTCCGCACAGCGTTCGGCCGTTGCGGGCGGCAACCGGCCTGCTTGAATTGGCAGCCATGTAACCCCGCACCGATCGCTTTGCCCTGTGAATCACCCTCTTGGCTCCGGAGCCCGCCTTGACTACGCTTTGCCCCATTGCTCCCCGAAGATGCCGCCAAAAACATAGTGACGACGCCGCAGCCCTGACAATTCTGAAAGCGCTTCTTCAATGTTCATAAAATCTTTTGATCCCAACCGTAGCGCGAGGCAGATGACCGCGGTCGCCATCGTTCTGGGGATGATCGTCATTTCTCAGCAAGCGTTCGCGGCCGAGGATTCGGACGCCCCGAAAGGCGCAGCCGTCACCGTATTGAAAGCGACCAAGTCTTGCTTCTCCGCGACCGTCGAGGTGAGCGGAATTATGATTCCGAAGAACGAAACGGCCGTTCGCCCGGAACGGCCGGGATTGAAGGTTTCCGAGGTCCTCGTGGACCCGGGACAGAATGTAACTGCCGGACAGCCGCTTGCCCGCCTCAACCTTCCCGAAGGCGGATCAATTCAAGTTCAGGCTCCGGTGGCCGGGTTGGTCAGTAATTCGTCGGCCGAGGTCGGCGCGGTCGCGTCGGGAAAGGGCGAGGCGCTGTTCAGCATCATCACGGGCAACGAGTTTGATCTGGTCGGTCAGGTTCCGACAACCGACCTGCCGAAGCTCGCCGTCAATCAGACCGCCAAGATCAAGGTTGTCGGCGCGGGGGATATGGACGGAAAGGTGCGGCTCATCGCTCCGACGATCGAGCCCAACAGCCAGCTTGGGCAGGTCTTCATATCTGTCGACCCGACCAAACATCTGCTCGCCAATGCGTCCGGCCGGGCTCTCATCAAGACCGGCGAAAGCTGCGGCATTGCCGTCCCCTTGACTGCGATCCTCTATGGAACCGCCGGCACCGTCGTTCAGGTGGTCCGGCGCCAGCGAGTCGAAACACGGCGCGTCGAAGTGGGATTGTTGTCAGGCGGCCAGGTGGAAGTCCGCGAGGGATTGGCCGAAGGCGACATCGTGGTCGCGCGTGCTGGCGCCTTGTTGCGCGAAGGCGATCCGGTCAGGCCGGTCACCGCAGACGCGAGCGCAAAGTAAAGCATGTTCGAGCGAAGCGGATTCCAGTTCGCGTGAAGAAATGCGTCGGTAAAGCCTCGTCGCTTAACTGCCCGCCTTTTGCGAGGCCATCGCTGCGTCGGCCTTAAGCGGCACATCTTCGGCCAGCGACGATGACACCGTCGGGACCTGTTCGCCCTCGGTTGCGTGGGAAACGGCAACGCGGGTCTTGCTGAACACAGCTTCGGCAGCCGCATTCGGCGTATCGAGACTCTTGAGCAATTCCGACATCAGCAGGCTATATTGCCCCCTGGAATCGTCGATGACCTTTCCTGGCGTCGCCGACGACAGGATCAGCGCATTGTCCGGCACGTTGATCGGCGCAAGACCGTGGGAGTATGAGCGGAAACGCCGCTCATACGGATTGCGCCGCGATGCATCGATCACAGCAAGCTTGACCTTGGCGCCACGCTCTTTCATCGCGCCGAGTACGGACTCGATGGAAAGCCCATCGCGCCGCACGTCGGCTTCTTTCCAGATCTGCGCATCGACCGGGATCATGTAGCTTTCGCGGCCAGCCTGGATGCCGAACCCGCTGAAGAACAGTAGCGCGGTCGTATCCGGCCCAATCTTTGATTCCAGGCGCGCAACCGCACGGCGCATATCATCCTTGCTCGCGTCCTCGACCATGATGACGTCGAACCCGTCGCGCCGCAGAACCGTCGTGAGAGCCCGGGCATCGTTGATGGACTGCCCCAGAGGCCGGTTCGCATCCGGATAATGCCCATTGCCGATGACCAGCGCGACACGCGACGGCTTGCCTGCAACATCGCTCGTGTCGGCAACGGAAAGGGCCTTCGCAACGTCCAGGCTTCGCTTGTTGAGCGCTGCATGAGCTCCGATCGCCAGCGACACCATCCCAACAAGGACGGCAGCCAACGTGATCGACCGGGGGGAAACGCGAAACTGCCCTATCTTCATAACGTCAATTCCTGGTCATGCTCGATTGCGCTCGTACGTCGCGCCAGCACCAAATTGGTTTTAGGGGGTGACTGACTTATTGCGGTCAAATGCGCTCGTTTTGCGGCACCGCAGCATACGGAAGGTCATACCCCGCGGGTCCCCCATGAGCAACATGAAACCTTTATTTATTGGAAACACGATTGGTTAAGCACAACGTGCCGGCCGAGCAGGTGCGG
>JBEPUM010000054.1:0-19797 GCA_041691515.1 Pseudomonadota bacterium
CGATCGCAGGCCAGTCCACCGGCAGCGGCGCGCAGATCGCGGCCGACGAGATCAATGCCAAGGGTGGCATCGACGGCCGCAAGATCGAGATCGTGGTCTATGACGACAAGAGCTCGTCGGCCGACGCGGTCCGCGCCTTCCAGCGCGCGGTGAGCGAGGACAAGGTGTCCGCGATCATTTCCAGCTACATCAGCGAAGTGGTGCTGGCGCTGGAGCCTTGGGCGGCGCGGCTCAAGATGCCGTTCATCACGCCGGGTGCTGCCTCGAACGAAATCACCAAGGCGATCCACAACGACTACGAGAAGAACAAGTACACCTTCCACGGCTACCTGACCTCGGCCGCGCAAGCGCAACTGGTGTGCGATGCCGCCAAGGAGTTGCTGGTCGATAACCTGAAAATGAAAAGCGTCGCCGTCATGAGCGAGGACGCCGCCTGGACCAAGCCGCTCGACGAGGGCTATCTGGCCTGCCTGCCGAAGGCAGGTTTGAAAGTCACCGATCACATCCGCTTCTCGCCTGACACCACCGACTTCACCCCGATCTTCAACAAGATCGAGGCCAACAAGCCGGATGCGATCGTGACCGGCATTTCGCATGTCGGCGTGCAGCCGACGGTGCAGTGGAAGAACCAGCAGGTGCCGATCGCGATGTTCGGCATCAGCGCGCAGGCGCTGAGCCCGACGTTCTGGAACGACACCAACGGCGCCGCCGAAGGCATCCCCTCGCTTGCCGTGGCCACCGCCGACGTCGCGGTGACGCCGAAGACAAAACCGTTCGCCGCCGCCTACAAGAAAAAGTACGGCTCTGACCCGGCCTACACCGGCTACACCGCCTATGACGACGTCTACATCATCGCGGAAGCGATCAAGCGCGCAGGATCGACCGATCCCGACAAGATGGTCGCAGAGATGGAGAAGACCAACTATGAGGGCACCATCGGACGCATCGCCTTCTACGGCAAGGACGACCAGTTCACCCACGGCATCAAGTCCGGGCCCGGCTTCGTCACCGGGCTGGTGTTCCAGTGGCAGGACAAGAAGCAGGTCGTGGTCTGGCCGAAGAACATCGCCGAGGGCAAGCTGAAGTTTCCGGCGTTCGTGAAGCTAACGCAGTAGACGTCAGCTCGTCACGATCTACACAACGAACCGGCCTCCAGACAATGGAGGCCGGTTTTGTTTTTGGAGTGGAGAAGTGCAGCGGACCGAAAGGAGTGGCTTTCAATCGCTCAATATGCAGCGGACCGAATTGCGCGGATCAATCGCTGCTAAAATTTAGCGGGTTTACATTGCGCCGGTGAATGCCGCGGGAATTCATCCAGAACCGCAACATCTACGCGGCAAATTCGCGGCTCAATCTAGGAATAAATTCCGAAAATGCGGGGTATTTTCATGACAAAGGTCAAGGAGAGCATTCGCCGGATTTTGGTCACGCCAGCGCCGCCACTTGGCCGCAGCGGATTGGATGAAAACACCGTTGCCTTGGGTTTGCCGCAAGAGTTTCAGGCACTCACTTTCCACGCAAATGCTGCGCCGTCGTCCTGAGGTGCGAGGGCCACGCCGAACCTCGAAGGGCGAGCGCCGCATCCTTCGAGGCTCGCGACACAAGTCGCTCGCACCTCAGGATGACGGTTCGTGCGCGGGACACGGATCGCACTAAAAGGTGCCGCCCTCAATTCACTCCAAGCTTCTTCTGCAGGCTCGACGATGAGGTCGTGTACTGGAACACCAGCCGCTTGTCCGGATAGACGTAGCGGTGCGCCTTCTGCGCCATCAGCGCGCCCTCGTGGAAGCCGGAGAGGATCAGCTTCAGCTTGCCGGGATAGGTGTTGATGTCGCCGATGGCGAAGATGCCGGGCACGTTGGTTTCGAACGACGCGGTCTCCACCGGAATGAGATTGTTCTCGAGCTGAAGACCCCAGTTGGCAACGGGACCAAGCTTCATGGTCAGTCCGAAGAACGGCAGCATGGTGTCGCAACGGATCGTCGACATCGCGTTGTCGCTACCCTTCAGCTGCGCGCCCGTAAGTTGACCGTCCGCGCCTTCCAGCAGCGTGACCTGACCGATTTTCAGATCCATCTTGCTATCAGCCACCAGCGCGCGCATCTGCTCCACGCTATGCGGCGCTGCGCGAAAATCATCGCGCCGATGCAACAACGTGATCCGCTTTGCAATCGAATGCAGGTTGAGCGTCCAGTCGAGCGCGCTGTCGCCACCGCCGACAATCAGAATCTCCTTGTCGCGGAATTGCTCCATCTTGCGCACCGCATAAAACACCGAGGTGTTTTCATAGGCCTCGATGCCCGGCACCGGCGGACGCTTCGGCTGGAACGAGCCGCCGCCCGCGGAGACCACGACGACCTTGCACTCGAACACCTGGCCGGCATCGGTGGTGACGCGGAAACCGGGATCGCCAATCTTCTCGATCTTCTCCACCATTTCATTGAGATGGAAGGTCGGATTGAACGGCTTGACCTGCTCCATCAACGCTTCGGTCAGGCCCTGGCCGGTGACGAAGGGAATGCCCGGAATGTCGTAGATCGGTTTTTCCGGATAAAGCTCGGCGCACTGGCCGCCGATCTTGTCGAGGATATCGACGAGGTGAGTCTTCATGTCGAGCAGACCCAGTTCGAACACGGCGAACAGTCCGCACGGGCCTGCGCCAATAATCAGCACATCGGTTTTGATCGCTTCGCTCATGTTGGTTTGATCGCTCCGCTCATGTCAGCTTCTTTTCCGTTGAGACGCCAGCAGGCCAGGACACTATCACGGCATCGCCAAGACAGTGCCGGACCGCCGCCTGTCTAGCCAACCGCGCGGTTCGAGGAAAGGCATAAATATGCCTGCCATGCCGCGCATCCTCTTGCGGGAGCCCTGCAAAAAGGCTGTAAAAGCGCGGCTTTTTTGGAGTTTTCCTGTGAATGCACCTGCCCGACCCGCGCCCGCACCGCGTCTTGACGACTATCCCTATCGCCTGACCGACAACGTGCGGTTCGGCGATCTCGATCCCAACCAGCACGTCAACAATGCGAGCTACGCAACCTATTTCGAAACCGGACGCGTCACGCTGGTGAAGGACAGGAGCTACGGCCTGATGCCACCGGGCCTCGGCTGGGTGATGGTGCGGCTCGACATGCATTTTCGCGGCGAGCTGCACTGGCCCGGCACCATCGAACTCGGATTAGGCGTCGCAAAATTCGGACGCACATCCGTGACGTTCGATCAGGTGGTGTTTTCAGAAGGCCGCTGCGTGGCATCAGCGCAGGCGACGACGGTGCTGATCGATGACATCACCCGCAAGCCGACCCCGCTCACCGAAGAAATTTTGCGCAATTTTGAGCGCTGGCGGATGCGCAGCTCAGCAGACACATAACCACGGTGCGTGAGAGGTCACGTTGACCGATCGCGCGGCCCGATCCGAAACGAAATGCGGACGCGTTACGCCTGACGCTCGGGCGTCGACACGACAAGACCGTCGAGCTCGTCGGAGACCTTGATCTGGCAGGACAGCCGGGAGTTCGGCCGTACGTCGAATCCAAAATCCAGCATGTCCTCTTCCATCGGCGTCGGCTTGCCGACCTTCTCGGTCCAGGCTTCGTCGACATAGACATGGCAGGTCGCGCACGCGCACGCGCCGCCGCACTCGGCTTCGATGCCGGGAACGGCATTGCGGATCGCCGCTTCCATGACGGTGGCGCCGTTCTCGACGTCGATGACGCGGGTTTCACCGGAATGGTCGACAAAGTTGATCTTGGTCATGGTGCTCGTGCTGCCGGAAATAGGTCAAGGAGGGTCACGGCTGTCCTATAACGAAACGATCCGGCCAGCGCCAGCACCCGGCGCAAAAAGGCGGATGTCTTCTTCAGGGATTCGCGCGCGAGATCGCCGGCGAGCACTCAGGAGCGGTGCAGGATCGCGTCGATCGCTTCGCGGGCCTGGCTGATGGTATCATTCAGCGCGGCCAGCGGCTCCGCCGGATCGGTGCCGTTGCGGAGCGCGGCCTCCAGCTCAGTGGCGGCGGTCGCGACATGCACCGCGCCGATTGCCCGCGCCGATCCTTTCAGCTTATGGGCCAGGGCTGCAGCCTCCGGCGGAAGCTGCGCCAGCGTAGCGGCGAGCTCAGTGGCCTGGCCCGCGAACATCGCCAAAACCTCATGCTCGAGGCTGATATCGCCGAGCGTCATGCGGCGGAGATGCGCGATATCGATCGGACCATCGTCCGGAACCAGCGGCGGCGACGGCATCCAGGCGACCTGTTCGAGATGAAACGGCATTGGCGGTAAATCCAGATCTCCGCCGCGTGGCTCTCCGGCGGAATCCTGTCCAGCCAATCACGGAATTGGTTAACGGAACGTTTCGCGTACGGAACATGGGTTCCCTCGCCGTTTCGCCCGAATTGGACTGGCCATTCAATAATTTCAAGCAGATGGAAGCGGTTAGCGCCGTTAGCCGTTAACGATGATTAAGATTGTATTAATCGCAACCATTTCATTCGAGACGCCAAGCCAATAGGATGTTGGGGGGAAGTGACTGACAAGGCGGGCGGTGGCCTCGCCCAGACCGGCCTGGGGGCTAGGGGCGGGTAAACAGACTTCCTGCGACGAACGCGAACTTCCGGTTGCGTAACACGAGGGCGTGGACTGAACATGGCGAACAATCCCAAGAAGATCAAAGATCCGACAGAGGTCGCTCTTTCTGCCATTCAGGAGGCGCTGAACATCAGCGATGCGCCCGCGGTAGATCTTGATCAAACTCGTCACGACGTCGCACCGCCGATTCCCTCGCCCGCAGCGAGTTACGGCGATGATGGGTTTGACACGCGGGCCGCCGCCACAGACAGACCGGCTTTCGAATCCTCCGAGGAGTCACGCTTTACGCGACGTCCCGCCAACGACGACCGTGAAACGATCGGCCAGATTCTTCAGGCCATTCAAAAGGGCCGCCCCGCCCGCAATGTCTATACGATTGCCACGCTTTTCGCCGGCGTCTGGATTCTCGGGGCCGGCCTTCTGACTGTCAGCTTCCTGCCTTCACTGCAGGCAGCCATCGGTCAAGGCAGCGGCGGCACGCTTGCTCTCGCCGGCCTGATCGCCCTGTTTTTCGCACCCGTGCTGCTGTTCTACTTTCTGGCCAGCCTGGCGTGGCGCGGCCAGGAGTTGCGCATGATTGCGCAGTCGATGGCCCAAGTCGCCATCCGGTTCTCCGAGCCAGAAGGTGCGGCCAGTGACTCGATGGTAACCGTCGGACAGGCGATCCGGCGTGAAGTCGCCGCAATGGGCGACGGCGTTGAACGAGCCATCGCGCGCGCTGGTGAACTTGAAACCCTCGTTGCCAACGAGGTCTCCGCGCTGGAGCGCGCATACTCCGACAACGAAGTGCGTATCCGTGCATTGCTCCAGGATATCGCTCACCAACGCGACAATCTGGTCGGCCAGGCCGAACAGGTTCGCAGCGCGATCTCCGGGGTCCAGATCGATCTGCGGCATGACATTGCGCTGATCAGCGATGCCATCGCCTCGCGCGTTGACGAAGTCGCAAAAAGCATTACCGGCGCTCTTGAAGAGCGTGGCTCACATATTACGACGGCGCTCAGCAATGCCGGCGACAACATGATCCTGGCGCTCGGCGAGCGCGGCGGCGATTTGCTTGACCGGCTTGAGGAGGCTAGCGCCGAAACCACGCGCGCAGTGCTTGATGCCAGCGAGCGCTTGACCACCAGCCTCAATTTCAAGACCGGCCATGTCCATGACGAATTCGTCGATCTGGCGGATCGCGTCCATGACATGCTCAACGAACGCATCGATCGCATTACGAGCGAATTTGAACAGAAATCATCGACCATCGTCGATGGCATTTCCGATCGCACCGAGCAGGTTCATGACTCCCTGAAAAATTCCAGCGACTCCCTGCTGCTGGAGCTCGAGCTTCGCAGCGGCGACCTCGTCAGCAAGATCGACGCCGCCGGCAACCGGTTGGCGACGCGAATCCTCTCAAGCGGCGACAAGGCGAGCGATGCGCTCGATGTCACGGTGAACACACTGGTGGCCAAAGTCGTCACTCAAACCGAGACCGCTCACGACACGCTTAGCCTTCAGATGAGCGCGTTCGATCAACTTGTGAAGGATCAAGGCGCTGAGCTCGCGGAGAAGTTCGCGCGCGACAGCGGCACTCTCGGCTCGCTTATCACCCGCCACATCTCGGAGTTCGACCGCACCGTCAAAACCTTCGGCGGCGAGATCGTCGATCGCCTCGGCCAGCGCACAGAAGACATCTCCGAGAGTTTGAAGACTTATGTCGATACATTCGACACCCGACTGACCTCCAACGGCGGCGAAATCAGCGCCGCGCTGGATCAGCGCCTGGCACAGTTCGAAACCTCGCTTCAGTCCCGTGTTGCCAATCTTGATGCGTCGCTCGACAATCGAATTTCGACTCTTGATGCGTCCCTGGACAACCGAATTACGACTCTCGACACCTCCCTGGACACCAAAATCAAGTCGTTTGACGAAACCGTCGATGGCCGGCTGAAGGGCCTCGAACAAACATTCGACTCGCGCGCACGGTCCGTCACCGAAACCATCGATACCCGCCTCGGCTCGCTCAACTCGTCGCTGACGGACGGTGCCGCTCATGTGATCGGGTCGATCGAGAGCCGCCTCACCCACCTTACAACGTCGCTGACTGAAGGAGCGACGCAAGCTATCGAAGCGATCGATCGGCGTATTTCCGGCGTCACTGAAACCATCGACGGCCGTAGCATTCACCTTGCAGACACTGTCACAGCGCGGTTCCAGGACATCCATCAAGGCCTCGATCAACGCGTCAACCTTGTCGCGACCGCGATCGAAACACGTGTCTCGCAATTCGAAGATCTGCTTGGATCGCGGATCGAGGCCGTGGCTGGTCGCTTTGAATCGAGCGGGCGGCAGGCCAGTGATGTGCTGATGGCACGTGCCGAAGAGCTGTCACTCGGTATTAAGTCCCACGTCGAGGACGCGGAACGCTCGCTGACCAATCTTGTGGTCAATACCAGCGAAACTATCCAAACCGGTGCCCGTGCCGCGCAGCAGTCCCTGCTTTCGGTTTCGGCCGACGTAGGCGCGCAACTGCAACTGACGTCGACGGAAGTCGAGCGCGCATTGACCGCCGCCGGGACCAACGCCGCCGGCTTCATTCTCAACAGTGCCCGCGATGCGCAGACAACGCTGGTCAACTCATCCGCTGACGCAGCAAACCAGGTAAAATCCCTGTCGGCCGATGTCGAGCGGACGCTGTCTGCAGCGGGCACAAACACAGCAGATTCGGTTCTCGCAGGTGCGCGCGCCGCGCAAACCACGCTCGTCGCCGCATCCTCCGATGCAGCAACGCACGTGAAATCGCTCGCGAGCGAAATCGAGCGTAGCCTGACGATTGTCGGATCGGACGTCGAACGTATGCTGTCGTCCGTCGGCACCTCAACCGCCGACACCGTTCTGTCGGGCGCTCGCGCAGCTCAAACCACGCTCGTCAACGCGTCCGCCGAGGCCGCCAGTCATGTCAAATCGCTGGCGAGCGACGTGGAGCGGACATTGTCAGCCGTGGGTGCCGATACGGCCGCCGCAATCCTGAGCAGCGCACGTGAAGCTCAAAGTTCGCTTACGACCACGTCGGCTGATACGGCCGGCCACATCAAGGCGATATCCTCCGATATCGAACGGTCACTTCACGCGGCAGCGGCAAGCACCGCAGAGGTTATCCAGGCCAGCGCGCAAAACGCACAGAGCTCGCTCGTCACCACCTCGAACGAGGTCAGCGCCAAGGTCAAATCGACGTCGGCGGATGTCGAGCGCTCGATCTTTGCTGCCAGCGGCAGTTTCGGTACGGTGATCACGGGTAAAACCGATGAAATCGTCAATTACGTTCAGCAGCAGGCGGATCGCCTCTCGCAGATGATCGACAGCAAGCGCGGCTCCCTCGTTGAAGCCCTCGGCAACAAGACCAACCAGCTCAACACCGATATTGACCGCATCACCGCCGATGCCCTCAAGTCGATCGAGGTGAGAGGAAATACGTTCTCGCAATCGATCGTTGCGAATGGCTCCGATGTCGCCCGTACCATCACCAACTCTGGCGAGCTGGCGACAAGCGCAATCAACAAGTCGTTGAAGGATCTAGAACAGGCGTCACGCTCCGCGATCGAGCAATCGCGACAGGTATCCGTCGCGGCCGTCACCGAAATGCAGGAAACCAGCAAGATCCTGCGTACGGATACGGTTGCGCTGTTCGAGCGTCTGCGCGAGGGCAATATTCTTCTCCAGGAAGTCCTCACCGGCGCACATGACAACCTCAATTCGCTGGAGCGTGCGCTCGTCACTCGCGTCGCAGACTTTGTATCTACGATGAACGACGTCACATCGCGAAACGGTCTCGCGACGCAGACGCTCGACGATCAACTGACGGTGTTCAACACCAAGACCTCCAAGGCTCTCGAAGACCTGGGTTCCCTGTCGAGTCAATTCGAGACTCATGGGCAGGCATTGGTCGACGCCGCGGCATTGGTCGAGCAGAGCAATCGCAGTACCACATCGTCAGTCGAGGAACGCAAGTCCACGCTTGAATCGCTCGTCACGACGATCGACCTGCGAACGACCGACCTCGATCAGCGCCTGACGCGGTTTACCAGCTTGCTGGATGAATCCCTTGCCGCCGCCGAAGAACGCGCGCGCGACATCGCGCGAGTGGTGGCGGAGACCGCCGGCGCGGGGTCGGCCGCGATCAGCCACCAATTCGAGGCCGTCCGCGTTTCGGCCGAGGAGGAGCGCCGCCTGACGTCGGAATCCATGAGCGAGATTTACCGGCAGGCGACCCAGGAAGCCGATTCCATGCTCAAGCAGTCCGCCGACAAGTTCGCGGCGCTGGTGCAGGGCATGAAGCAAATGACCGCAGAAATGCACACCGAGCTTGAAGCAACCCGCAACGAGCTGCGTCGCGGCGTACTCGAGATGCCACAAGAGGCGGCCGAGAACACGGCCCAGATGCGCAAGGTTATCGTCGATCAGATCGAAGCCCTCGCCGAACTCAACCGGATCGTCGCAAGGCACGGCCATGGGTTTGACGTCGTCAGCAGCAGCCGGTCCAGCTCGCAGCGCGAGGAAGAGCCCGTCATGGCTACGGCTGGTGGCCGCGGTGAGACGACGACACGACCTGCGCCGCGTATGCGCGACACCGGCAGCGCATCGAATCTGCCGCCGCCGGACCTCGGCATTCCGTCCTCCCGCCGTACGGAAGCTCCGCCGGTTAGCCCGGCGAGCGCGGACCAAGGCCGCGACGGCTGGCTGTCCGATCTGTTGAGCCGTGCCGATACAGGTGGCAATGATCGCGATGTTCCGCGCGGGCGTCCCTCGCAACCGGCTGCGGCTGCAAATCCGTTGGACTCGCTGTCGCTCGATATCGGCCGCCTGATGGATCGCAATCTTGCCGGAGAGATGTGGGACCGATATCAGCGCGGCGAACGCAAGGCATTCAGCAAGCGCCTCTACACGCCCGCCGGTCAAAAGGCTTTCGATGAGGTCGCCCGCAAATACCGAGCGGACCGCAACTTCAAGCAGACGGTTGATCGCTACATCACCGAGTTCGAGCGGTTGCTCGACGAAGTCTCGCGCGATGAGCGCGGACCCGCGGTGCTTCGCAGCCATCTGACATCGGAGACGGGGCTGGTCTATACCATGCTGGCCCACGCGGCGGGTCGGCTGGGATAACGCCCACTCAATTCAGCTACGAAAAAACGGAGGCGCGAGCCTCCGTTTTTTATTGCCGAAAATTGCGGCCGAGCCGCTTACATCGCGCACCCGACTGGCCGGCGACCTTCGCTTAGCGGGCCTTCCGCCTGCCTAGCTGCGCCTCCTTGTCAGCGCCTCCTTGGAGGAGCAGGTGTCGCAGGCGCGGATGCAGGCGCACTGCTGCTGCCGCTCGCGCCGAACAGAAGGCGGGTCGGATTGCGATCAAGATTGTTGACGGCGCGGCTGATGTCGCCAAGCGTGCGTCGGCCCTCAACCATCAGCGCGCCCGAGCGCTTGTTGAAATCATCAGCCAGGTCGCGGATCGATTTCACCGCCTGAAGCAATTCACCGCCCCCCTTGCCGCCGGCGATGGCATCAAGCCCGAGCATCAGGCTATCCGTCTTGGTCATGACGCCGTCCGCCTTGCTCATCACATCATTGAACTTTTGTACGACGTCGTCGATTTTCCCCGCATTGCGTGCGAGCGAGGCGGTGAATGTCTCGACGTTCTGCAACGAGTTCTTCACGGCCTCCTGATTTTCGGCGACCACGCGGTTGACGTTTTGCAGCGTTGCACGGATCGACTCGGTCACGTCCTGCAAAGCAGCTGGATCGGCAGTGAGGATCGGCACTCCGTCCTCATCGAGCGGCACCGGAGGCGCCGCGACCTGGCCGCCCTTCAGCGAAATCGCTGCAACGCCAGTCAGTCCCTGAAATTCGAGACCGACGACGGTGTCTTTCCGGATCGGTGCGGCATTCTCGACCATCGCGAGTGCAACCACCCGGCGAGGATCGTCCAGCTTGACTGAAACCACCTCCCCGACACGGATGCCGTTGAAATTGACGCTACCGCCATTGCGCAGCCCCGAAGCCGAGCCCTCGAACACGATGCGGAGCGGGCTGCGCGCCTTGGTGGTATGAAGGCTCTGGAACCAGAGAACAAAGCCAAAAGCAGCGGCGATCACGGCGAGCGTGAACGATCCGATCAGGACGAAATTCGCCCGCGTTTCCATCGAGTTACTCCGATACCAATAGTCTGATTAACCCACGACGGCGCGGGCACGCTTGCCGTGAAAATAAGCCCTCAACCAGGGGTGCTGCGAGGCCAGCATGTCGGCCATCGATCCTGCCGCAATGATCTTACCGTTCCCTAAAACGGCGATACGGTCGCAAGCCGTATGAAGACTATCCAGATCGTGGGTTACCATGAAAACGGTCAGCCCCAAAGTGCGCTGAAGCGTCCGCACCAGATCGTCAAAATCGCCTGCGCCGATCGGATCGAGCCCCGATGTCGGCTCATCGAGGAAAACCAGTTCGGGATCGAGCGCCAGCGCCCGCGCCAGCGCCACCCGCTTGATCATTCCGCCGGACAGTTCCGACGGATAGCGGTCTGCGACTTCCGGCCGCAGTCCGACCATGCCGAGCTTTGCAATGGTGATCTCGTCAAGCAGGCGCTGGGAGACGTTGAGATATTCGCGCACCGGGAACTGGATATTCTGCCGGACATTCAGCGATGAAAACAGCGCGCCCTGCTGGAACAAGACGCCCCATCGCCGCTCCACCGCGCGGCGCGCCACGGTATCCGCGGCATCAAGATCGACGCCGAACACCTCAATGCTGCCGGCGAGCTTCGGCACAAGTCCGATGATCGTACGTGTCAGCACGGATTTGCCCGCGCCCGAAGGACCAACGAAGCCCAGAATTTCGCCACGCTTCACATCGAGGCTCAGTCCATCGAGAACCGTGGTGGTTCCGAATTGCACCGATACATCGCGCACCCGGATGATGGCATCAGTATTATCAACGGCAGCCATCGTTACATTCCGATCGACGCGAAGAAGATCGCGAATACACCATCCATCACGATCACGAAGAATATTCCTTTTACGACCGATGATGTGGTGTGCTGCCCAAGCGATTCCGCGCTGCCTTGCACGGCCAGACCCTCAACGCATGCAACGATGCCGATCACCGCCGCCATCACTGGCGCCTTGATCATGCCAACGATGAAGTGGTCGATTGAAATCGCATCGCGCAATCGAATAAGGAACGCCTCTGGCTGCACGCCGCCGTAAAGCCACGCCACCAGACCTCCGCCATAGAGCGCGGCGACTGCACCCAGAAACGCCAGGATCGGCAGCGCAATCACCAGCGCGAGCATCCGCGGCAGGATCAGCACTTCGATCGGGTCAAATCCCATGGTACGCAGCGCGTCGATTTCCTCGCGCATCTTCATGGAGCCGAGTTCTGCGGTGTAGGCGCTCCCGGACCGGCCGGCCACCATGATCGCCACCAGCAGCACGCCGATTTCCCGCAACACGAGGACGCCGAGCATATCGACGACGAAAATATCCGCGCCAAACTTGCGGAAATGAAAAATCCCCTGCTGCGAGATGATGCAGCCGATCAGGAAGGTAATGAGAACGACAATCGGAACCGCGCGCCAGCACACCTGCTCGAGGTGGTGAACGGTTGAGGTCAAGCGAAACGATCGGGGATGGCGCAGGACATGGCCAGTCGACGCCAGTACGGCACCGAACATCCCCACCAGCGCCGCAATCGTCGCGCCGAAGCCGACCACGTTTCGGCCGATGTCCTCAAGCAGACCGGTCAGCGCCCGTTGACGCGGAGGCGGCGGATCGGCCGCCTGCACGCGGCGAACCTCATCGACCAGGCTCGAATAGTTGACGGAGAGTCCCGCAATCTTTGCTTCGACATTGCCCTGGGTGAGACTGCGGCGCAGGCGCTCGATCAGCCATGCCCCGAAGGTATCGAGCTTCGAGACCTGCGACACGTCGATGAAGATGTTGGGCCGGCTACCCGTCAGCTTTTCTGCCTCGGCAACGATCTGCTCGAGCGCCGGCGCGAAGCGGGCTGTCCACGGCCCCGCCGCACAAAGCGCAAGGCCATTGCCTTGCGCAATCTGCTCCAATGTCGGGCTACCGTCCAATGTCAACTCCCGCGCCGAATCTCTGCTATCACAAGGCGGAACTTTAACATGACGTCAGCGGCTTGTGGGCGCCATCCTTCTCACCCAATAACGGCAACCCTGCGATTTGACCTTGCCAGATCTTGAAATATCGCCAAACGCACAGCCAGCCCTGCGCTCCCGCATCGAACGCTGGCCGATTGCGGGCAGCTTTACCATCAGCCGCGGCGCCAAGACCGAAGCCATCGTGGTCGTCGCCGAAATCAGTCAGGATGGCTACACCGGACGCGGCGAATGCGTTCCGTATGCCCGCTACGGCGAAACCCCCGAGGGTGTTCTCGCGGCTATCCTCGCGATGCGAGAGCCCCTCGCCGCGGGCCTCGATCGCAAATCCCTGGCCTCAGCCATGCCGGCTGGCGCTGCGCGCAATGCATTGGACTGCGCGCTATTCGATCTCGAAGCCAAAGCCAGCGGCCAGCGTGTCTGGACCTTGCTCGATCGCCCGGCCCCCAACCCATGCTCGACCGCCTATACGATTTCACTGGGGTCGCCGGAGACCATGGCGGCGGCGACCGCCAAAGCCGCGCATCGGCCTTTGCTCAAGATCAAGCTCGGCGGCGACGGGGACGCCGAGCGCATCGCCGCCGTGCGCAGGCAAGCTCCGGAATCCGAACTGATCGTCGATGCCAACGAAGCGTGGACGCCTGACAACCTGGAGCGGAACCTGGCCGCGTGCGAAGCTGCGGGCGTCACACTGGTCGAGCAACCCCTTCCCGCGGGCAAGGATGATGCTCTGGCACGGATCCGCAGGCCCATCGCCGTTTGTGCGGATGAAAGTGTCCATGATCGCGCCTCGCTTGAGGGCCTTCGCGACCGCTACGACGCCATCAACATCAAGCTCGACAAGACCGGTGGTCTGACCGAGGCCCTTGCAATGGCAGATGCGGCGCAAGCTCTGGGTTTCGAAATCATGGTGGGCTGCATGGTCGCGACGTCGCTGTCGATGGCTCCGGCGATGCTCATTGCGCAGCAGGCCCGCTTCGTCGATCTCGATGGTCCGCTGTTGCTGGCTGGGGATCGCGACCCCGGCCTTCGCTACGACGGCAGCACAGTCTATCCACCCGACGCGGCGCTCTGGGGCTGATCCGCAGGCGCACGTCGAGCGTCCAGCCGGTGGCGCGCCAGCCAGATCACGATGCCCCCGGACGCGCCCATGGCCGCCATGACGTAATAGACGCCCTGTCCATGCTGGGCGTAGATCGCACCAGACACAATCGACGCAGTGCTGGTGACGATGCCCGAACAGGCCGCGAGGTAGCCCTGGGCGCTCGCCGCGATATGGCCCGGGACATTCCGAATCAGAAGTCCCATCGTCCCGAGCAAGGTCGCCCCATAGGTCAGCCCGTGCATGAGTTGGACCGCCACCAGAATGGCAATCGGCGGATCCTGAGCGGTAACCAACCAGCGCACGACGGCGCTCGATGCGCCGATCATCACGAGCAGCGCGGGCGACACGGTGAACCGCGGCGAGAGCGCAAACACGATAATCTCGGCAACGACGCCCAACGCCCACAAGCCCGCAATCGTCAGTCCGCCGAAACCCGAAGTCTGCCAGGTGATAGACGCGAACGCATAGTAAGCAGCGTGGCTGCCCTGGATCAGCGCAGAGGCGACGATGATCGCCAGAAATCCGGGCTTGCGGAGCAGTGCGGTGGCGCCGGATGACGCAGAACGCGCAGCGCCGGGAGTATCGAGCGGCCGAAGTCCAAGACTGGCAACGGCTCCAACCGCAGCCATCGCCGCGATCACCCAGATCAGATGCTGCGCGGCGATGACGTCAACCAGCAATCCACAGGCCAGCGCGCCTACGATGAAGGCGGCCGATCCCCAGAGCCGCAGTGGCCCATAGTTGAGCCCATAACGCGCAACCCCTTTCAGGGCGTATCCGTCGGTCAGCGGAACCATCGGCGTCCAAACGCAGGCCGTGAATACATAGGCCGCGAACACCGCGATGGCGGCATGGAACATGCCGACGATCGAAAAGTCGATTGCCGTTAGAAATGCCGTCGCAATCATGGCCCCACGCAAGGTCTGGCGCTTTTCGGCTAGGCCAGTGACAAACGGAAGCGTCGTGAACCGGGTCACCGCGGGGACCGCGATGATGATTCCGATCCAGGATGCGTCGATGCCTACGGCCTTGAGCCAGACGGGAAAAAACGGCAGGTGGGTGCCGACGAGGCCGAACAGTGTCCCGTAAAACACCGCCAGCCGCACGGCGAATCGCCCGCCGTCGGGATGAGCGCTGATGGGGATTTCTGATTCGGATGGCATCAATTCAATTGCGATTCGCGGCGGATCATGGTGATCGTTACAGTAACGCGTAATGATTTGCGCGACGAGTTTGCCATGGCCGATGAAGCTTTTGCCCTGTCGCCGATTTCCGCCCGCGCTGCGCTACCCAGCGACGCGGACTACGACGCCATTCGCGAAGCCTTCATGGAGACCTCGCGCGGCCGCTGGTTTCTGACCGAATACGCCAAACGCAACCGCAACGCCGACACCACCATGGTGCTCGATGCAGTTGCGCGTATCGAACAGACCCTCGCCACTCAAAAGCAGACAGCGCCCGACGATGGGTTGGCGAAGGCGCTGACGGCAATCAGGTTCAGCCTTGAGGAGGCCCAGACCGCCGCAGCCGCGACATTCGATAAGCAGACCAGAGACGATGCGCTTGCGCCGATGCAGAAGAGCGTACGCATCATCCGCGAAATTTCGTGGCGGTGGCGCGAGATCGGCGGCGACGGCCGGATTTGCGATCTACTCGATTCGCAGGCCGAGGCGATCGAAGGAGTTCATGCGCAGCTTGCCGCCAGAGATGACGCGACAGCGCTGCATGCCGCATTCGGGTTGATCGAAACCACCCTCGAGGAATTGTCCGGCTCACCGGCCGCGACGGGTTCGCCGTCCCGGTCCGACGCTGTGTCATCCTCGCCCACTGAAACTAGCGACGAAGATTCCGCCTCGCCTGCAGCTACCTTTGGGTCAGAAACTGAGGCAGTCGAAGAATCTGACGCGCTCGTCGGTGGCGGAGCAGCGGCAACGGCTCATGGCGAGTACGCGCCGGCGGTTGCGGTCGACGAGCAGGACATGGCGCACGACGATGCCGTGCTCGACATGATCGCGCTGGAAATGGGCGCGTCCGATTTCGACGAACCCGCGACGAACCATCTCGACGTTAGCGAGCGTGGAATCGCCCAATCTGAGCCATTTCCGGAGCCTGAAACCATCGCGGAAAGCTCCAACACGAGCCTCGCTCCGGAGCCGTCAATTGAGGTAGCGGCGCAGCCGTCGCTCGGCGCATCGTTGCTGGCGAGCGGCATCGTCACGCGCGCACCGCCCCGCTCGGACCCGCTGGCACCGATCCGGCGCATGACTCAAGCCGAGAAGATCGCGTTCTTTTCCTGATTCAATCTTAGCCGATCAGTTTGGCGTACAAGTCCACATCGACGTTGCCACCCGACAAAACGATCACGATCGTCTTGCCCCGCGCCTCAATGCGGCCAGCCAGCAGTGCCGCGAGCGCGACAGCGCCGCCCGGCTCGCAGACAAGTTTCAATTCGCGAAACGCCCATGCAACGGCGACTCCAACTTCCGCATCCGATGCGACGACGCCCTGCGACAGCAATTTTCCGTTGATCGCGAATGTG
This sequence comes from Pseudomonadota bacterium, assembly GCA_041691515.1. Taxonomy (GTDB): domain Bacteria; phylum Pseudomonadota; class Alphaproteobacteria; order Rhizobiales; family Xanthobacteraceae; genus Nitrobacter. The sequence continues at coordinate 16,392 of JBEPUM010000054.1, forward strand.
ATTTCGCCGGGGATCAGCGCCATCAGCGCATCGCAGATGGTGCGGCTCTTTGCATCGTGCGCTTCGCGATGCCCGGCCCGCAACGAGCGCGCGTGATCGTCGAACCCTTCCGGCTCAGCGGACATCAGCGTCGCCTGCGGAAATTTTGCCTTCACGGCCGTCGCGATTCCCGCAACCAATCCGCCGCCCGATGCCGGAGCAATCACGATGTCCGGTGACGTCTGAAGTGCTGCAAGATCCTCGGCAATCTCGCGGCCCGCAGTCCCCTGCCCGGCAATGATCTTCGGGTCATCGTAAGGCGGCACCAGTGTGGCGCCGCGCTTGCCCGCGATGTCGCGTGCGATGGCTTCGCGATCCTCGCGGGCGCGGTCATAGAGCACGACCTCGGCACCGTACCCCTTGGTGCGCTCGCGCTTGGACACCGGCGCATCGGCAGGCATCACGATGGTCGCCTGCATTCCCAGTATCTGCGCCGCGGCGGCGACGCCCTGGGCATGATTGCCGGACGAGAATGCCACTACGCCACCCGCCCGCGCGGCTTGCGGGATCGACGACAGCTTGTTGAAAGCGCCGCGAAACTTGAACGAGCCGGTTCGCTGCAACATCTCAGGCTTGAAAAACACTTTCGCACCGAGGCGATCGTCGAGCGCCGGCGACGAGAGAAGCGGTGTCCGGACAGCGTAAGGTGCCAGCACCCGCGCGGCCGCATCGATGTCCGCCGACGTCACGGGAAAATTTTCCGAAGAATTTGTCATGACCGCGTTTTATCGCGGACCACAACAGACCGGCAAGGTCTCTCTCACGCAGATCAGGCAACAAAATGCGGGCTGGCGGGCTGCAGATTTGCCGATCTGGCGGCAGCTGCGCGAGTCTCGACGATATTCCGGACGAAGGCGGCGGCTGATTTCTCCCATGTGAGGCTTGCGGCGAACTCAAGGCAGGCGTCCGGCGCGATTTTCAGCGCCGCCAGACACGCCGACCGCAAATCTTCGCTCAAAAATCCGACAGGAGCATCGCCGAGGACGTCGCGGGGACCGGTCACCGGGAAGGCCGCGACCGGGACACCACTCGCCAGAGCCTCAAGAAGAACCAAGCCAAAAGTGTCGGTGCGGCTCGGGAATACGAACACGTCCGCAGCGGCATAGACCTCCGCCAGTTGTTCAGCGGTACGCGCGCCGAGGAAGACCGCATCCGGATATGCGCGTTCCAGATCACCCCGCGCGGGTCCATCGCCAACGACAACCTTGGTGCCAGGAAGATCGAGGCCGAGAAAAGCGTCGAGATTTTTCTCGACCGCAACGCGCCCAACCGATAGGAAGATGGGACGCGGCAGACCGAGGTCACCCGCGCGCGGATGAAACAGGTTGGTATCGACGCCGCGCGGCCACAACACGACGTTGCGAAAGCCGCGCTGACGCAATTCACTCGCAAGCCCCGATGTCGCCGCCATGACGGCGCTGCTTGCTCCATGAAACCAGCGCAGCGCATTCCATATCCATGATTCCGGAATCGGCACACGCGCAGAGACGTATTCCGGGAAGCGGGTATGAAAACTCGTGGTAAAAGGTAGCCCACGCTTGCGGCAATATCGTCGCACCGCAAGGCCGATCGGCCCCTCCGTCGCGATGTGAATACTGTCGGGTTTGGCCTCCGCAATCAGGGCAGCGATCCTGCGCGGCAACGGTAGCGCGATGCGCAAACCGGGATAGCCCGGCAGAGCAGCCGTCCGGAACGACTGCGGGGTGAGAAACTGTATATCTGCGCCAAGTGATTGCGCCGCCGCGGCAGTCGTCGCCAGCGTCCGTACAACCCCGTTGATCTGCGGATGCCAGGCGTCCGTTGCGATCAGGATGCGCATTCAGGCGGCGGCGCGTGCGCTTACCGGCGCGACGGGCGACGATCGCCGCAACGGATTGGTCCAGGTGATGATTTCAAATCGGCCGTCTTCATGTTCGGCCAGCGCGGTGCAACTCTCGACCCAGTCGCCGCAATTCATATAGCGAATGCCATGCTCGTCCCGGATCGTCGCGTAATGGATGTGACCGCAGATCACGCCATCGGCGCCGTGGCGGCGCGCCTCACCGGCCAGCGTCTGTTCGAACGCGCCGATGAAGTTGACCGCATTCTTGACCTTGAGCTTTGCCCACTTCGACAGCGACCAGTAGGGAAACCCGAACCAGCGCCGCAATGCGTTGACGAGGCGGTTCATCTGGATCGCAAAGTCATAGGCCTTGTCGCCGAGATGAGCGAGCCAGCGCGCGTTCTGGACCACCAGATCGAAGATATCACCATGGATCACAAGGTAGCGATGCCCGTCGGCGCCCTCATGTATCGCGTTCTCGACAACCTCGATGCCGCCGAAATGCGTTCCGTAGTAGGACCGCAGAAACTCGTCGTGGTTTCCAGGCACATAGACGATTTTCGCACCCTTTCGGACCTTGCGCAGCATCTTCTGCACGAAATCGTTGTGCGATTGCGGCCAATGCCAGCTCGATTGCAGCGCCCAGCCGTCGACGATATCGCCAACAAGATAAATCGTCTCGGCGTCATGATGCTTGAGAAAATCCAGCAGCCGATCGGCCTGTGAACCGCGGGCTCCGAGATGGACGTCGGAGATAAACAAGGTGCGAAAGCGGCGTTCGGGACTGCCCTCACTCATCACGTCACTTCCCATGCGTGCGCAGCTACCAGATTTCGATGACAAGATGATGACGGTTCATGCGGCCGACGGCGGCCGCGCCCGCTCGAAGCACACGAGCGTGTACACCCCAAACGGTGCGACCTTGCGCCGCTCGACCAGAATGGCGTCCTTGCTCGCCAAGGCCCACGCCTGCAACCTCGCAAAGGGAAATTCCGGCCGCAGTCCCAGCGCGCGCGTGCGCTGGGCCGCCCAGCGCTCCACCGCCGCGGCAACGCCGACTTCGGAATAAAGATGATTGACCAGAATGATGCGTCCGCCCGGCTTCACCACGCGATGGCGTTCGGACAACACCTGCTCGGGATTGGCGACCAGCGTGATAACGAATTGGGCGACGACGCAATCGAAGGTCGCGTCCGCAAACGTCATGGCGTGCGCGTCCATGAGATGCACGTCCTTGACGTGGCGGTAGTGCCCGCTCGCCATTTTGGCGCGCGCCTTCTCCAGCATCGGCGAACTCAGATCGATGCCCGTGATCTCCGTCGAGGCATCGTAATCGCCGAACGACAGTCCCGTGCCGACCCCAACTTCGAGAATTCGGCCACCGACGGCACAGGCGGCGGCGGCCGCGGCGCGCCGGCCCTGTACCATGATCGGCCCGCAAACGGCATCGTAGACCGGCGCCCATCGCGCGTAGGCGGTTTCAACAACGAACGTTTCGAGATCGGACGTCTTCATGCGCCATCCAGCAACCGGTTCGCCGCGAAT
>JBEPUM010000055.1:0-19615 GCA_041691515.1 Pseudomonadota bacterium
CTGGACGACTTCAGGTTTATCGGCGGGGGTACTCATCAACCAGACACAAATCCTGCACGCGGCCGCGCGAGCCTTTACTCATCTATCTCTGGCCCTAAATCATTAAGGGCTGCCTTAAAGAGCAGTTTATTCCGGTTAATAGTGCGTTAAATTTCCCCGCAAACACGCTGTTTCGGCCCGGCAAAAGACCGGGCCGAAGCCATTTGAGCCAGGCAGCCGTTAACGTTCGAGCCGCGCCAGAAGACTGGACGTATCCCACCGGCGGCCACCCATTTTCTCGACTTCCGAGTAGAAGGCGTCCACCAGGCTGGTGACGGGGAGGCTGGCGCCGTTGCGGCGAGCTTCAGCGATGCAGATCGAAAGATCCTTGCGCATCCATTCAACGGCAAAGCCGAAATCGAACTTGCCATCGTTCATCGTCTTGTAGCGATTTTCCATTTGCCACGATTGTGCGGCGCCCTTCGAGATGGTGTCGATCACGGCATTGACATCAAGTCCCGCTTTTTTGGCGAAATGGATGCCTTCGGACAGTCCCTCGACCAGACCTGCGATGCAGATCTGATTGACCATCTTAGTTAACTGGCCGGAGCCGGCCGGACCGAGCAGCTTGCACATTCTGGCGTAGGCGGCGATGACCGGCTCGACGCTGGCATAGGCGTCCGGTGCGCCTCCGCACATCACCGTCAACACGCCATTTTCGGCACCGGCCTGGCCCCCGGAAACCGGAGCATCGATAAACTTGAAGCCGCGCTTGGTCGCTTCGGCATCGAGTTCGCGTGCGACCTGAGCAGAGGCGGTTGTATGATCGACAAAGGTTGCACCTCGCTTCATTCCGGCAAAAGCACCGTCGGCGCCAATCGTGATCGCGCGCAAATCGTCGTCGTTGCCGACGCAGGCCATCACGAAATCCTGACCTTCGGCCGCTGCTTTTGGTGTCGACGCTGCTTTCCCGCCAAATTTCTCAGCCCATCCCTTGGCTTTGGCCGCCGTTCGATTGAACACGGTCACCTCATGGCCGCCCTTTGCGACGAGATGCCCCGCCATAGGGAAGCCCATGACGCCGAGACCGAGAAATGCAACTTTAGCCATGTCTGAAACCTTGTTTGAATCTTGGGTTTTCGCTGCCACCGCGATTGAACTTGTTGAACAGTGGTTTTGCGGATGAGAGCGGGATGAGGTGCAGCTACCCGCCAGTTAGGAAGGCACTTCCTGAACTATGCGGTTACCTAGCATAGACCTTGAGGCAGCGGCGGCAAAGGCCGGAAAATCCTGCGATAGTGCGGTGCGAAACAGCCAACGCGATTGGACAGGGGAGGGCTGTGACCGGCCGAATTCCAACGCCGTTCAAAACGGGATAGGATTGGATCTGACAACCGGTTGTCAGCAAGGGAGTGTCGTTCATGAGCGTGGGACTGCTCGATCATTTCAATATTCGGACCGGTAAGCTCGGTGAGACGGTACGTTTCTATGAGGAGTTTCTCGGTCTGACCAACGGCGATCGGCCGAATTTCGCCTTTCCGGGTGCATGGCTCTATAGCGAGGGAAAGCCGGTGGTGCATCTCGTCGACATTTCGCAGACGTCGGAGCCGCAGAAGCCGGATTCCGGTGTTGTTCATCACATCGCGTTCGCCAGCCGTGATTTCAGGGGCATGAAGCAACGTCTTCAGTCAAAGGGATTTGCGTTTGAAGCTCGCGAGGTCCCCGGTGGGGCTATCTGGCAAATCTTTGTTCGTGACCCGAATGGCGTGATGATCGAGCTCAACTATGAAGCTGCGGCTGAACAACGCTGACCTCCTCAATCTCGAAGGATCGTAATAACGTGCGTATGTCCCAGATCGCGGTCAGGCTGATCGTGAGTCTTCCGCTGTTGGTAGATATTGTATCGCTCGCATCTGCCAAGGACATCCTTGGAACGAAGCCTGCCTTTGTAACGCGACCATTGTCAGAGGTCCCGAACGCCGATGCGATCGGAACGCGGATCTGGGTGCCGGATATCGACGAAGGATTCGTTCCGCAGGGTCTGGCCTATGTTGGCGGTCAGTTAGCCCTGTCAGCCTACCGAAGCAGCGATCCGAAGCAGGGGCGTGGGCCATGCCGCCTGTTTTTCATCTCGCCGTCGACGGGTGCCGTTGTGCGGCGACTCGATCTGCCTGCGACATGTGGGCACGCGGGCGGGGTGGCTGCGCTCGCCGATGGCCGCATCGTCGTCGCAGACACCTTCTCACTCTACGTCGTATCCGGGAACGCTGTAACCGCGACGATCCAGCTCAAGGGAAAGCTTCGCGGCTCTTTTGCCGATAGCGATGGACATGCGGTCTGGATCGGTTCGTACGATCGCTCTGGAGGGACACTGTGGCGCATTCCGCCTGAAGCGCTGGGATGGCCCGAGATTGATGAAAGTTCGGCTACAAAGTCCTTTGCCATTCCGCCGCGTGTGCAAGGCCTCGCGTTCGACCGGAAGGGCGGAGCGTGGCTGTCTGTTTCCGGATCAAGGGACGGTGCCTTGCTCCATATCGACCCAAAAGACGGGCATGTTCTGGCGACCTATGCCATGACCGCCGGGATCGAGGACCTTGCCGTCGACAATCACGGCCATATCTGGGCTACGGTGGAGGCCGGCTCGATGCGTTGGTCGAAATGGGCCACCAATTTTCCGCTGGTGTTTTCAATCGATCCGGCGCGGCTTCATTGATCCCTCCAAACGGCCATTTAGTTGCAGCACGGGCGTTGACCGGGTTGAGGCGGCTAGCCATGTTGAGCCTGTTCCGACGCGAAATTTTACCAACCTTGGAGATACGACTTGAGCGTGACACGGCAACAAGTTCTCGATCGCCTGGCGAAGGTCATGTCTCCTCGTGGTGTCGGGTTGACCAGCGCCAACGTTTTGTCGGAGATCGCGGTTAACGACGACAAGGTGTTTTTCTCGATCAACGTCGAGGCGTCAGAGGTCCGGGCATGGGAGGATATTCGCGCCCAGGCCGAGGCGGCCGTGCGCGGGATCCCGGGGGTGTCCGTCGCGATGGTGGCGCTGACCGCCGAACGTAGGCCCGGTACCGCTGCCACAAGTTCGCCGCAACGTCCCGCGCAAGGGATTCCGCACGTTTCGACGCATCGGCCGCCGCAGAATCCGGCAGCAGGTTCGCCAATGGCACGTCAGGCCGAGATTCCGGGAATTGCCGCGGTCATCGCTGTTGCTTCGGGTAAGGGCGGCGTCGGAAAATCGACCACCGCGCTGAATCTCGCGCTGGGCCTGCGCGATCTCGGCCTGCGCGTTGGCCTGCTCGATGCGGATATCTATGGACCATCGGTACCCAGGCTGACCGGCATTCGTGAAAAGCCGCAACTAAACGACGATAAGAAAATGATTCCGATTGAGCGTTTCGGGCTCGCGATCATGTCGATAGGTTTTCTGGTCGAGGAAGAGACCGCGATGATCTGGCGCGGACCGATGGTGATGTCCGCAATCACACAGATGCTGCGCGATGTCGCTTGGGGCAAACTTGATGTTCTGGTGGTGGACATGCCGCCAGGGACCGGTGACGCGCAATTGACGCTGGCCCAAAACGTGCCGCTCAAGGGCGCCGTCATCGTCTCGACGCCGCAGGATTTGTCGCTGATCGACGCACGGCGCGGGCTCGCGATGTTCAAGAAGGTCAATGTGCCGGTTCTCGGCATTGTCGAAAATATGAGCTTTTTCCAGTGTCCGCACTGTGGAACGCGAAGCGACATTTTCGGTCACGGAGGCGCGCGGCACGAGGCGGAACGGCTCGGGGTGCCTTTCCTGGGTGAAATCCCGCTTCATATGTCGATTCGTGCGACCTCCGATTCGGGCAATCCGGTGGTGGACAGCGAACCGGATGGACCGCATGCGGCGATCTATCGCGCCATCGGCGCACGTGTTCGCGATCAGCTTCAGGGCGCGATTGCTGCGGCTTAGGGCCGCGTTCCACCCGCTGTCCACCTTCGACTTTGGTTTATGGAGCATCAAATGGGCTGTCATGCGTTTTCAGCAGCCGAACTCCGTGTTAGAGACCGTGCGCCAGAGCGGACCGCGGTGGTGCTGAACCCGAGCGCAGCTGCGACCGCTCGCTGGAATTCAAAACGAACATCCTGATTTAAGGAGATGCCTGAATGAAACGTCGTGATTTTTTGAAAGTTTCGACCGCTGGCGCCGCCGTCGCCGCTGTTGCTTCGCCAGCGATTGCGCAATCGTCGCCCGAGATCAAGTGGCGCATGACGTCGAGCTTTCCCAAGTCGCTCGACACGATCTATGGCGGCGCTGAGTATTTTGCGAAGCAAGTTGCGGAAATGACCGACAACAAGTTTCAGATTCAGGTGTTTCAAGCGGGCGAGATTGTTCCGGGATTGCAGGCTCTCGATGCCACGTCCAAGAGCACCGTCGAGATGTGTCACACCGTTTCATATTACTACGTCGGGAAGGATCCAACCTTTGCCATCTACGCCTCCGTGCCGTTCGGCTTGAATGCACGCCAGCAGAACTCGTGGTGGTATCAGGGCGGGGGCGCAGAGCTCGGCAACGAGTTCTTCAAGAAGTACGACGTGATCGGGTTCGCATGCGGCAACACCGGGACGCAGATGGGCGGCTGGTTCCGCAAGGAAATCAAGACGGTTGCCGATCTGTCGGGAACGAAGATGCGCATCGGCGGAATCGCGGGTCAGGTTTTGCAGAAGGTCGGCGTCGTACCGCAGCAGTTGGCCGGCGGCGACATCTATCCGTCGCTTGAAAAAGGCACCATCGATGCAGCCGAGTGGGTCGGTCCATACGATGATGAGAAACTCGGTTTCCAGAAGGTGGCCAAATACTATTATTACCCGGGCTTCTGGGAAGGTGGCCCGATGGTTCACGCGTTCTGCAATCTTGAAAAATGGAATTCGCTGCCCAAGGCCTATCAGGCTGTCGTTTCGAACGCAGCCGCAAACGCCAATACATGGATGGCCGCACGTTATGACATGCAGAATCCGGCTGCTCTCAAGCGGCTGGTTGCGGGCGGCACACAATTGCGACCCTTCAGCAACGAAATTCTTGACGCTTGTCTGAAGGCGACTAACGAGTTGTGGGGCGAAATATCGGCGAAGAATGCGGATTTCAAGAAGTCGATTGATGCTATGCAGACCTACCGCTCCGACGAGTATCTGTGGTGGCAGGTTGCCGAATACACCTACGACAGCTTCATGATCCGCTCGCGCACGCGCGGCTGATTACGCCTTAAGTATTACGTTGGCTGACGAAGAGCCCGGCTTTCGCAAGAAAGTCGGGCTTTTTGCGTTGCGATAGTCGAGTTCGTCATGGAAATCGCGAATGAGATGTTCCATGCTCACACCAGGCCTCAGCAAGAAGGCTGCCGCAACGATAGTCACGCAAGGGAGAAATCAATGAAGCGAAGGGATTTTATCAAGGTCACGGGTTTGGGCGCCGCCGGCGTCGCGACGATTGCCGCTCCGGCAATTGCGCAGTCGATGCCGGAGATCAAGTGGCGCATGCCGACCAGTTGGCCGAAGTCGCTCGATACGCTTTACGGCGGTGCCGAGATGATGACGAAGATGGTTGCGGAGGCCACCGACAACAAATTCCAGATTCAACCATTCGCTGGCGGTGAAATCGTCCCCGGGCTTCAGGTTGTGGATGCTGTTCAGGCGGGGACCGTGGAGATCGGCCATACAGCGTCTTACTATTATTTCGGCAAGGATCCGACCTTCGCGTTCGGGTCGTCGATCCCGTTTGGTCCCAACATGCGCCTCAATCAAGCCTGGTATATGCTGGGAGGCGGTAGGGAGGTTCTCAACGAATTCTACAAGAAATATAACTGTATATCTCTGCTCGCCGGCAACACAGGATGTCAGATGGGCGGCTGGTTCCGAAAGGAAATCAAGACCGTCGATGATCTCAAGGGTCTCAAGATGCGCATCGGCGGCTTTGCGGGCCGTGTGATGCAGAAGCTGGGTGTGGTCCCGCAACAGATCGCCGGCGGCGATATCTATCCCTCACTTGAGAAAGGCACAATCGACGCAGCGGAGTGGGTCGGCCCCTACGATGACGAAAAACTTGGCTTCTACAAGGTCGCGCCCCATTACTATTACCCCGGATGGTGGGAAGGCGGCCCTATGCTGCTGGCCTATGTCAATCTCGACAAATGGAACGCTCTTCCGAAGTACTATCAAAGTGTTCTCGAGCAAGCCGGTCACTATGCAAACAACTGGATGATGGCAAAATACGATCAGGCCAATCCTCCGGCATTGAAGAAGCTGCTTGCCGGAGGAACCAAGCTGCACGCCTTCTCTCCGGCCGTCATGGAGGCCTCGCTCAAGGCGGCGAAAGAGCTTTACGCGGAAACCAGCGCGACCAATGCGAACTTCAAGAAGGTGCTCGAATCCCTGTCTGCGTTCCAGGGTGTCGGATACCAATGGTATCAGGTCGCCGAGCTCACTTATGATGCGTTTATGTCACGGCACCCGCTGAGCTGATCCGTCGGCTTTTTTGGTTTCATCACAAAATAAAATCCCGGAGCGTGAGCTCCGGGATTTTTTATTTCGAACGGTATGCCGCTTTTACTGTGTCTTGGCGGGTGGCCCGAAATCGAGCGGTGGTAACTCGATTTGCGGAATATCGATCTTGACGGTGTTGGGATCGACCGTCGAAACGGCGCCCTTGTAATGCATCACCATCGAGGGGAACAGAATCACGAGTAGCACCATTAACACCTGGATGAACACGAACGGCACGGCACCCCAGTAGATCTGGCCGGTCGTCACCGGCTCCATGCGCTTGCCCGTCACTCGATCGATGTAGGATTCCTTTGGTGCAACCGAGCGCAGGTAAAACAGCGCGAAGCCAAATGGCGGGTGCATGAACGATGTCTGCATGTTGACGCCGAGGATGACGCCAAACCAGATCAGATCGATTCCCAATTTCTCGGCCGCCGGTCCCAGCAGCGGGATGATGATGAAGGCGAGTTCGAAAAAATCGAGGAAGAAGGCGAGAACGAACACGAAGGCGTTCACGAAAATGAGGAAGCCAACCTGGCCGCCGGGCAGGGAGGTCAGAAGATGTTCAACCCAGACATGGCCGTTCACGCCATAGAATGTGAGCGAGAAAACGCGCGCTCCGACCAGAATGAAGACCACGAATGCGGACAGCTTCGCGGTCGATTCGGTGGCTTGCCGGATCAGATCCCAGCTCAGACGTCGCTTGGCGGCACCGAGGATGAGCGCGCCCGCAGCGCCCATCGCGCCGCCTTCCGTCGGCGTCGCGACGCCGATGAAGATGGTGCCGAGCACGAGGAAGATCAGGAAAAGCGGAGGCACCATCACAAACGTTGTTTGTTGAGCCATCGCGGACAGGAAGCGAAATCCGGTCAGTCGATGGATGATCCAGTTCACGACCGCGACACCAAAGGCAAAGAGGATTCCGAAGAACATGCTGAGCACGACGAAATCCGCCCCATGCGATTCCGAATGCCGCATCATGAACCATCCGAAGACGACGCTTGCGGCGGCGAGTACGGCCAGCGAAATCAACCCGCGACTTCCATCGGGCTCGCGAAAGCCGATGGCATCGGCCGGCAGACCCGGGGCCGCTTTCGGGAAAAATGTCGAAACGATAAAAGCATAAGTCGCGTATAGACCGGCGAGCACAAGCCCGGGAATAAAGGCGCCTTCGTACATGTCGCCGACAGACCGCCCGAGTTGGTCAGCCATGACGATCAGGACCAGCGACGGCGGAATGATCTGCGCGAGTGTGCCGGAAGCCGCGATGATGCCGGTGGCGACGCGGCGGTCATAACCATAGCGCAGCATGATCGGCAGCGAGATCAGGCCCATCGAGATCACGGAGGCGGCGACAACACCGGTGGTCGCGGCGAGCAGCGCGCCGACGAAAACGACCGCGTAAGCGAGACCGCCGCGCACGGTGCCGAACAATTGTCCGATGGTGTCGAGCAGATCCTCGGCCATGCCGGAGCGTTCAAGCACCAATCCCATGAACGTAAAAAATGGAATCGCCAGCAGCGTGTCGTTGTTCATCACACCGTAGACACGCTCAGGCAGCGCCTGCAGGAAGTCCGGCCTGAATTCACCGAGTTCGATGCCGATGAATGCAAAGATCAGGCCCACGGCGCCAAGCGAGAACGCTGCCGGGTACCCCAGCAGCAAGAAAATCACCAGCGACGCGAACATGATCGGCGCCATATTCGCGATAATGAAAGTTATCATCCCGTCCCCCGAGACCGCGTCAAGCGATCAGCGTTTTTCCATAGCCTCGACGAGATGTTCGACCTCGGCTTCGAGAGCGTGAACCTGGTGTGCATGCGGATCCGGAATGATTCCGCGCATCACGGCGATTCGTTTGATCAGTTCAGAGATCGCCTGGGCCAGCAGCATCGCAAATCCGATCGCGATGAGCGATTTTGCAGGCCATTGAGGAAGTCCACCAGCGTTTCCCGACTGCTCATTTATTTCAAATGAACGGATAAAGAACGGTATGCCGGTCACGATCATGATGATGGTCAGTGGCATCAGGAAAAACGTATGCCCGATAACATCGATCGTATTTCTCACCTGCCTTGGCAGCAGGTTATTCACGATATCGATGCGGATGTGTTCGTTGTCGAGGAGCGTCCACGGCGAGCAGAGCAGGAAGACGATGCTGAACAGAACCCATTGTAGTTCGAGCCATGAGTTCGAAGAGGTGTCAAATACTTTGCGCACGGTCGCATTGGTCGCCGAAACGATAACAGCAAGGAGAATCAGCCAGGCCAGACGCCTGCCCGTCCACCTGGTGAACGCGTCGATTCCACGGCTCAATTTCAAGAGCGATTGCAACTTCGTCCCTCCCCAATTCGCAACTGCCAACTTGTTCGCGCTGACCACGCGCGGCGGCTTTTCCAGCCGAGGTAGCATGAAGCCGGGGCACCATTCCAGCGCCCCGTGCCGCCGTCAATCAGAAGTTTGTTGATATTGAAGGGGAATATTCAGTGGCGGTTTGGGTACCGCGGAAATAGACGATGCTTATCCGCCGGTCACGCTCATATGACGGCTTACGCTGGGGCGATTGTGGCGGCGATCGATAATGAAATCGTGGCCTTTCGGCTTGAGGCCGATGGCACGGTCGATTGCCTCGTACAGCAGATCGTCGTTGGCGGCAGCACGAAGCGGCATGCGCAGATCCGACGCGTCTTCGTGACCAAGGCATGTGTGGAGGGTACCCGTACAGGTGATACGGACGCGGTTGCAGGATTCGCAGAAGTTGTGCGTCATGGGGGTGATAAAGCCCAGCTTGCCGCCGGTTTCGCTGACGCGAACATAACGAGCAGGGCCACCCGTATCATCGTCGAGATCGGTCAGGGTGTACTGGCCGGCGAGGCGGGCGCGCAGCAGGGACAGCGGCAGGTATTGGTCGGCGCGCCCCTGGCCGATATCGCCCATCGGCATGACTTCGATGAGGGTCAGGGCCATGCCTCTTCCGTGCGCCCATTCCATCAGCGACGGGATTTCATCCTCGTTCAGATTTTTAAGCGCGACGGCATTGATCTTGACGGCCAGACCCGCAGCCTGTGCGGCGTCGATGCCGGCCATGACCTTGCTGAGATCGCCCCATCGGGTGATGTCACGAAATTTCGCCGGATCGAGCGTATCGAGCGACACATTGATCCGTTGAACGCCGCAATCCTTCAGTTCGCTCGCAAACCGGGCCAACTGCGATCCATTGGTCGTGAGCGTCAGTTCATTCAGCGCTCCGGTCCCGAGGTGGCGAGAGAGAGAGCGGACCAATGACATCACGTTGCGGCGAACCAGCGGCTCGCCGCCAGTCAGCCGCAGCTTGCGCACGCCTTTGGCGATGAACGCCGAGCATAAGCGGTCGAGTTCTTCGAGGGTGAGCAGATCGGCCTTCGGCAGAAACGTCATGTCCTCGGACATGCAATAAAAGCAGCGAAGATCGCAACGATCCGTAACGGACACGCGCAAATAGCTGATGGTCCGGCCAAACGGGTCGACCATGCTTTGGGAGTCCGAAGCCGGGTTGAGGACGGAAAGGCCGGTCATTCACTTTGCCTTGTCGCAACGGCAGGCACGAGCAGCGCCTGTCTTTACAATGTAGGCAGCTTATTGCTCTGGCACAATGCGCGGGGTTCCCACGTTGCGCTGGCCATCAGCGAGATGGAGCAGTGGTTGGCGCAGCAGCCGGTTGCTGCGGGAAGGGCGACGCGGCAGCGGGTGCCGGAGCTGCCGCTGGAACCGCTGCGGCGGCCTTTGGCTTCCGTGGTCGTCGAACCCGCTTGCGGATCGGCTTTGGCGGAGCCATCGGCTTAAGCTCTCCGACGACCGGGTTCGGATCAACGGTGATCGTGCCTTGGGTAACGATACTGCCGCCTTCGAAAGTCACATGAACCGGAACCGTCAGCGGCTCATATTTGGGCAGCGCATACGACACCGTGAAACCTTCGGTGGTGCTGACATTCACCGTGCAAGGCGTCTTGCACGACTGGCCGGTCGATGTCCGTGCATCCGCGCCTTGAGGCGTGGAATCAAGCTGCACCGCAGCCGTCGGAGGAGCGGGTTTCAAACCGTCCATAGAGAATGAAGAACAACCGGCAAGGCCAAGGCCTGCCGCGACAATTACGAGAATACGACGCATCACCCATCCGTCACTTGCTTGCGGCGAACCGCCGCAGCCCCCGCGCGGACCATAGAAGTGTGGTGGGACCCGCGCAATGGCGGTGATCTCAATCGTTAACTAATGGTTAATGCCTCGATGACTGAAAGCAAAAATACTTATAAAATCAATATTTTAGCTTACTGTCTCGTTGACGTCAGTGCGAGGACAGTTTCCGGCAATTCCCGCATGTGGCCAATGAGACGATCGGGTTTGAGGTCCGCGATTGGGACCTCTGTATAGCCAAACTCAACTCCGATGACCGGAATTCCGGCCCGACGCGCCACGCCGACATCGGGGCCGGCATCGCCCACCATAATAGTGGTCTGGAGATTTCCACCGGCGCGCGCGACCGTTTGCTGCAAGATCGCCGGATCCGGTTTGGCCACGCCGAAGGTATCGGCGCCGCAAATTGCAGAAAATCGGGCGCTCAGCCCAAGCCGGTCAAGCAGCAGCTTGGAAAGCCATTCCAGCTTGTTGGTGCAGACCGCGAAACGATATCCCCGTGCCGACAAATCATCGAGTGCTTCGACAAGCCCCTCGAACGGACGCGACGCGTCCGCGATATGCGCCGCATAATAGTCGATAAAATCGCCGGTCATTCGCGCGATGTCGTCCGGCGTCGCGGGGCGATCTTCGTGCTCCAGACCGCGTTCGATCATGCGGCGAGCCCCGGCGCCGATCATCGCGCGGGCCGATTGCAACGGCAGCGCGGGCAAGCCCTCACGGCTTAAAACGAAGTTGAGCGCGGCAACAAGGTCCGGCGCGGTATCGACCAGCGTACCGTCAAGATCGAACACGACCATTGGAGGGGGACACGACATCATGGCGGATCGGTACTGACCTGCCGCCGGACATGCAAGGGCGAAAATACAGAGCTGCCCGGCAGCCGAATTACTGGTGGCTGGAAAACGCCTGATTGCCCTGTTCCTGACGGCTAAACGACGCTAGAGATGCCTCGCCAGAAAGATGACGCTGCGTAAGATCGAGGCCATTGATGACGTTGGATGCATTGAAAAGGCAGGCTGCGGCGCGTGCCCTCGAACACGTCCAGGCGGGAATGAAGCTCGGTCTCGGAACGGGGTCCACCGCCAAGCATTTCGTCGAGCTTTTGGGCGAACGCGTTCGGGATGGTTTGAAGGTTATTGGCGTGCCGACCTCCGAGGCAACGCGAGCCGACGCGCAGCGCTGCGGCATTCCTTTGACGACGCTAGACGATGTCGATCGGCTTGATCTGACGGTTGATGGTGCGGACGAAATCGACGCGAACCTGGATGTTATCAAAGGCGGTGGCGGAGCATTGCTGCGCGAAAAAATCGTTGCAGCAGCATCGGATCGCATGATCGTGATAGCGGATGAGACCAAATGGGTCACACGCCTTGGCCGATTTCCCTTGCCGATTGAAGTCATTCCCTTTGGCCTTGCCGCGACGCGACGGGCTATTGGCGAGGCGTTTGCGAAAAGCGGCGTTTCGGGCCAAATGGTCGTCAGGAAGAGGGCTGACGGCCATGCTTTCGTCACCGATGGTGGCCACTGGATTGTCGATGCTCACCTCGGGGAAATACCCGATGCATCTCGTCTGGCCGGGCTGTTGAATCCGATCCCCGGCGTTGTCGAGCACGGTCTGTTCATTGGCTTTGCGAGCATGGCGATGTTAGCGGGCGCTCAGGGAATTCGCGTTATTGAACGGCGCTAGCGCCGCAATCGAGGAGAATCAAAATGAAGAGCCTTTCAAGAATTCTGCCGGCAGCCTGCCTTGTTGTCGGGTTGGCTTTCTCAAGCGCTCTGGCGCAGCAGCCTGCGCAGCCCACTCCCGCGGCCATCGCTTCGGCCAAGGAGCTTCTGACGCTGAAACATGCGACGGCGATGTATGCGAATGCTGTCCCGGGCATGGTCGAGCGGACCAAGACCACACTGCTTCAATCGAACCTGAACTATCAAAAGGACCTCAACGAGGTGGCCCTTATCGTTGCGAAGCAACTTGCGGGCCGCGAAAGCGAGATCGGGGACGGCATGGCAAAGATTTATGCCAGCGAGTTTACCGAGCAGGAATTGAAAGAACTGGTCACGTTTTATAAGTCGCCGCTCGGACAAAAGCTGATCGCACAAGAGCCCAGAGCAATCGAGCAGAGCATGGGATTCATGAACAAGTGGGCGCAGCAGTTTTCCGAGGTCGTCAATGGCGCATTCCGAGCGGAAATGCGCAAGCGCGGCAAGGAAATCTGATTCCGATCGAGGCTTGGCATGACTGACTTCGACGTCGATTTGTTCGTTATCGGCGGTGGATCGGGTGGCGTGCGCGCCGCCCGCATCGCTGCCGGATACGGCGCGCGGGTCATGATTGCCGAAGAGTACCGGATGGGCGGCACCTGCGTCATCCGGGGGTGCGTGCCGAAGAAATTGCTGGTCTATGCGTCTCATATCCACCACGACATCGAAGATGCCGCGGGCTTTGGATGGTCGATACCGGCTGCCACGTTCGATTGGCCGACGCTGATCGCCAATAAGGACAAGGAAATCGCCCGGCTTGAGGCGGCGTACACCTCCAACGTTGAAAAGTCAGGCGCGCGAATCGTCAAGACCCGCGCGGTGTTGGAGGATCCGCATACGCTGCGCCTTGCGACGGGCGAAATCGTTCGCTCGAAATATGTGCTGATCGCAACGGGTGGCGCACCAAACCACGGGCGGGTCATTCCCGGCATCGAGCATGTGATCTCTTCGAACGAAGTGTTCCATCTTGCCGAGTTGCCCAAGCGAATTGTGATTCAGGGCGGCGGGTATATCGCGCTCGAGTTCGCGTGCATCTTCGCGGGATTCGGCAGCGATGTGACGTTGATCTATCGCGGCGAAAATATCCTGCGCGGCTTCGACGATGATGTTCGTGCACATGTTCGCGCCGAGATGGAAAAAGAAGGCATCACGATTCTGACGGGCTGCACGGTCGACAAAATTGACAAACACGGCCGTGAATTCACCTCGCATCTGTCTGATGGTTCGAGCGTTGCTTCCGATCAGGTTCTGTTTGCGATCGGCCGGCATCCGAATGTCGCAAATCTCGGTCTTGAGACGGCTGGCGTTGCCATCAACCCGAAGAATGGCGGCATTGCCGTCGATGGTTTTTCGCGGACGAACGTGCCGCACATCTATGCGATCGGCGACGTCACGCATCGCATCAACCTGACGCCGGTCGCAATCCGCGAGGGTCACGCGTTTGCGGATACGGTCTTTGGCAAAAAATCCATATGCGTGGATCATGCCGACATTCCGACCGCAGTATTTTCACAGCCTGAAGTCGGCACAGTCGGCCTGACCGAGGCACAAGCGAGGGCGCAATTTACCGGCGTCGACGTCTACAAGGCGACTTTCCGGCCGATGAAGGCGACATTGTCCGGCCGCGATACCCGCATCCTGATGAAGCTCGTTGTCGATGCGACCACCGATCGTGTGCTGGGTTGCCACATCGTTGGCGATGGCGCGGCGGAGATGGTTCAGGTTCTCGGCATCGCCATCAAGATGAAAGCGACCAAGGCTGACTTCGACGCAACGATGGCGTTGCATCCGACCGCGGCGGAGGAGCTTGTCACGATGCACACGCCAACCGCACGTTATGTGCGGGAAGCTGCTGAGTAGAAATTTCTACAAGCCTTCCTCAAACCACTCGGCAGCGCCTCTCCACAGCGTATCGCGGTGTCCGGGCCGGAAAAAGTTGAAGTGGCCGACCCTGAGCGCGCCGACGTCCTCCGGGAGCTCTCAACGAACCAGCAAATCCGAATTCGGCTTTTGCGGCAAGACCTTGCCGCGGGCCTCCGACGCAGGGCGTTGTGGCGAAAGGCCCAATTCCAACTGGCGCAGTGCGGCCAGCCTGTGTATAACGCGGCCCTTCACCCTCTGTTAAGTGGCGGTTTTTGTTCAGGAGTTGACCTCATGTCCGAGCGATGGACACCCGATAGCTGGCGCAGCAAGCCCGTGCAGCAAATCCCGGTTTATCCGGACGCAAAATCATTGGGCGAAGTCGAGGCACAGCTTGCCACGTTTCCGCCTCTGGTTTTTGCGGGTGAGGCGCGCAATCTGAAGAAAGCCTTGGCCCGAGTCGCAAACGGCGAGGCGTTCCTGCTCCAGGGTGGCGACTGCGCGGAGAGTTTTGCCGAACACGGCGCCAACAACATTCGCGACTTCTTCCGCGTGCTGCTGCAGATGGCGGTAGTGTTGACCTATGCCGGCGCGCTGCCGGTGGTAAAGGTCGGCCGTATCGCGGGCCAGTTCGCAAAACCGCGCTCCTCGCCGGTCGAGAAGGTCGACGGCGTCGAACTGCCGAGTTATCGCGGCGACATCGTCAACGACATCGCATTCACCGCGCAGTCTCGGACGCCGGATCCGCAACGCCAGTTGATGGCCTACCGCCAGTCGGCGGCGACGTTGAATCTGCTGCGCGCCTTCGCAACCGGCGGCTTCGCCAATCTCGGCAGCGTGCACCAGTGGATGCTTGGTTTCCTGAAGGATTCCCAGCAGTCGCGGCGCTACAAGGAATTGGCCGATCGTATTTCCGACGCGCTGAATTTCATGCGCGCTTGCGGGCTCAACCTTGAGAGCCATCCGGAATTGCGCGCGACTGAAATTTACACCAGCCATGAGGCGCTGCTGCTCGGCTACGAGCAGGCGTTCACGCGCGTCGATTCCACGACCGGAGACTGGTATGCGACTTCGGGCCATATGATCTGGATCGGCGATCGCACCCGTCAGCTCGATCACGGTCACATCGAATATTTCCGCGGCATCAAGAATCCGATCGGGCTGAAATGCGGCCCGTCGCTGAAGCCGGACGAGCTGCTGAAGCTGATCGACGTGCTCAATCCGGACAACGAGCCGGGACGGCTCACGCTCATCAACCGCTTCGGATCGGACAAGGTCGGCGATCATCTGCCGCAGTTGATCCGCGCGGTGAAGCGCGAGGGCCGCGCGGTGGTGTGGTCGTGCGATCCGATGCACGGCAATACCATCACCTCGACCAGCGGCTACAAGACCCGTCCGTTCGATCGCATCCTGTCGGAGGTCAAGTCGTTCTTCAGCATTCACGCTGCGGAAGGCACCCATGCCGGCGGTGTTCATCTGGAAATGACCGGGCAGAACGTCACCGAGTGCATCGGCGGCGCACGCGCGATCACCGACGAGGATCTCAACGACCGTTATCACACGGTCTGCGATCCTCGCCTGAACGCCGAGCAGTCGATCGACATGGCTTTCCTGATCGCTGAATTGCTCAAGCAGGAGCGGGCCGGCAAGGCCACACCGATTCCGGCCGTCGCAGGGTTCTGAGGTGCTGCGCTTCTGGCGCGCCACCATCAATAGCTGGAACGGATTGATCTTTGCCGTCCGTTCCGAGCAGGCCATCCGGGAGGAACTGTTCGCGCTCCTGCTGGCTTTGCCGCTTGCGTGGATTGTCGGAACGACAGCGGTTCGCCGTGCCGAACTCGTTGCGGTGGTCCTACTGCTTCTGGCGGTTGAACTTCTGAATACCGCGATCGAGAAACTGGCGGACCGATTGACGACCGATCGCGATCAGCAGATTGGGCACGTCAAGGATATGGGCTCGGCGGCCGTCGGCGTGGTGCTCCTCATCATCGGCCTAGTCTGGGGCATTGCCATTGCCGAACGCATAGGCCTTCTCTAGGTTTTCGATAAGATGCGTTTCTTTAACGCGAACCGGTGTCCACTTCGCTTGAGAACGCTATATGCATCCTGATTGCGAAAGGCGAAGTCTGCGGGCAACATGGGTCCATGACTGAAATCACATGACTGAAACCACCTTCAAGATCACGCTCGCCCAGCTGAACCCGACGGTCGGTGACGTCACTGGCAACGCTGCGAAGGCCCGCGCCGCGCGCGCGCAAGCCAAGGCCGATGGCGCCGCATTGGTGGTACTTTCGGAATTGTTCATTGCCGGCTATCCCCCGGAAGATCTGGTGCTGAAGCCTGCGTTTCAGGCGGCTTGCCGCGCGGCCATCGAAGATCTCGCGCGCGAGACCGCCGATGGGGGACCGGCGATGCTGATCGGCAGTCCCTGGATCGATAATGGCAAGCTCTACAATGCCTGCGCGTTGCTCGACGGCGGGCGGGTTGCAGCAATCCGTTTCAAGGTCAATCTGCCGAACTACGGCGTGTTCGATGAGAAGCGCGTGTTTGCGCGGGGCCCGGTCGCGGGCCCTATGACCATCCGTGGTGTACGGATCGGCGTGCCGATTTGCGAGGACACCTGGCTCGAGGAATCTGCGGAATACGAAAACGTCGTCGAGTGTCTCGCCGAGACGGGCGCCGAAATCCTGATCGTGCCTAACGGCTCACCCTATGCACGAGGCAAAAGCGATATCAGGCTGTCGGTCTCCGTGGCGCGCGTGACCGAGAGCGACCTGCCGCTTGTCTATCTCAATCAGGTCGGCGGTCAGGATGAGCTGGTGTTCGACGGCGCGTCGTTCGTATTGAACGCCGACCGTTCGCTGGCAGCGCAGCTTCCGGCCTTCGAGGAGAGTCTCGTCACGCTGCAATGGACGAAGTCCGCGGCGGGATGGCGTTGCACCGGGCCCGTTACGCCTCAGATCGATGACGACAAGGCTGACTATGCCGCATGTGTTCTAGGGTTGCGCGACTACGTCCAGAAGAACGGATTTCCGGGTGTGTTGCTCGGCGTGTCCGGCGGCATCGACTCGGCGCTGTGCGCCGCCATTGCGGTCGATGCACTCGGCGCGGAGCGCGTTCGTGGCGTGATGCTGCCGTTTCGCTTTACGGCGCAGGTCTCGCTCGACGATGCGGCAAAACTCGCGAAAGCGCTCGGCATTCGTTACGAGGTGTTGCCGATCGCGGCCGCGGTAAACGGTTTCGAAGACATTCTCGCAGGCACGTTCGCAGGCCTCCCGCGCGATATCACCGAAGAGAACTTGCAGGCGCGCGCGCGCGGCACGCTATTGATGGCGATTTCCAACAAGACCGGCGCAATGGTCGTGACCACCGGCAACAAGTCCGAAATGTCGGTGGGCTACGCCACGCTGTACGGCGACATGAACGGCGGCTTCAATCCGATCAAGGATATCTACAAGACCGAAGTGTTCCGTTTGTCGAGCCTCCGCAACGAATGGAAGCCGGATGGTGCGCTCGGGCCTTCGGGCGAGGTGATCCCGGTCAACATCATCACCCGGCCGCCGACGGCGGAGTTGCGCGAAAATCAGACCGACCAGGATTCGCTGCCGCCCTATGACATGCTCGATGCAATTCTCGAGCGGCTGGTCGAGCGGGAAGAGCCGCTGACATCAATCGTCTCCGAGGGATTCGATCGCGACGTGGTCGCGCGGATCGATCGGCTGCTGAATATCGCGGAGTACAAGCGGCGCCAGGCCGCGCCCGGCGTCAAGGTCACGCGAAGAAGTTTTGGCCGCGATCGCCGTTATCCGATCACGAACCGGTTTCGCGATTCTGGCAAGCCGCTGCCGAAGCCTGACGAAGATCTCGTCTCGCGCGCGAGCCGCGGCTCGGCCGAAGCTTTCGAAGGATAGCAGGCCGCGTCAGCGAGCCGGGATGAAGGTCGGTCCCACGGTGCGAATGGTCTTGTTATCCTTGTCCGGGGTCACGGCCGGGCTGGCATCTGGCGTCGAAGTGGGGGCGGCCGCTGCGCTCGCAGGCGCGGTACCTTTCTTCGCAGGAGAGGAGCCGCGCGGCTGTGCCATCTTCTTCGCACCCTCTTCGGTCACGATGATGTCGCCCTGTTGCTCGGCGGCAGCCTTGTCGTCGAGCCCCTTCAGGGCCTGCGACCATGTCTCGCCCGCCGGCTTGCATGAGCACGACGGATTGAACTCCTGACGGTAGTGAAACGCATTCGGCGACGATGAATACGGCTGTCCACTGATCGAGACTGCCTGGTTCATGTCTTCGCCGGGGTTGCGGTAGGTGTAGAGCGTGGCGTCCGCTGCGGGGCAAAGATTCTTGCAGGTCTTTTCATCGTCGGGAAACCGGCTCGGAACGGTCGCGAACGAAATCGGGAAGTAAAAGCCGTCGCACGAGCGCACGCAGACGGTCCGATAGGTGCCGGATTGCGCGCCTGAATCAACCGGCGGCAGCACGTTCGGGTTTGGGTTGGGATTGTTGTTGCCGAACAGATTGTCGAGGAAGGAGCCCGAGTTTCGCGCGGCCGCGGCATATTGCGGGCCGCAATTGTTCTGTGCCAGCGCCACCAACACCGAGCGGCGTTGGTTGTCGCGGTCCGGATTGCCGGCGCCGTTGCCGGCGCGCAGCCGTTCCAGGCTGGTCGTGATCTGCTCGAGATTGGCTCGCATCTGCTGGATCTGGTGGTTCACCGGTCCACACTGCGCCGACTGGCCGTTGAACAGCGAGAAGAAGCCAGAACTGTCGCAGCCCATGCGCTTGGCTTGCGCGGTCACGCGATCCAACTCGTTCTGCTGCCTGCCTGCGGCGGCCTCATAGCGCTGGACCTGATCGGCTCTCGCCGGATCAACGCCGCCGCGATCGATGCTCGCAAGCTGTGCCTCGAGGCGAGGGCACATCGGATT
Organism: Pseudomonadota bacterium; assembly: GCA_041691515.1. Lineage (GTDB taxonomy): Bacteria > Pseudomonadota > Alphaproteobacteria > Rhizobiales > Xanthobacteraceae > Nitrobacter. Next base: position 19,222 of record JBEPUM010000055.1, read on the forward strand.
GACGGCGGGAGGGGCGCCGCCCTGCTGAGGAGGAGCGCCCTGCGCCAGGGCTTCGGCGGCAAAGGCCGTCGCGCCGAGCACGATGGCGCACGCCAGAATCCGGACTGTACGGGGGGCAAACGAAACGTCAGGCATGATCCGCCATCAAAGCGATCCCGGAGGGCGATGTTGTAAACCGGCCCGCATGAAGAGGTGGAGTCTTCCGAATGCAGGCGCGGTAATCGCGGTGACTTTTTACGCAATCCAGGCGAGCCCGATTGTGTCGCAAGACGCTGATGGTGCGGACCGGAGAGGTCGCTGTGATGGCCGCTCGCCAGCGTGGCCATGTCATATCCGCTTCTCGCGGCAGCGTCACGTCGTTTCCGGGGCGCGAGTGTGGCGATGTCAGCGCAAC
>JBEPUM010000056.1:0-19165 GCA_041691515.1 Pseudomonadota bacterium
CAAGTCCGCCGAATCCGCCGCCGACAATCACGACGCGGTGGCGCGCCGCCGCAGAGCCGGCTGGTAACGGGCGGGTTTGCTCCATCGGCATGGCGACAACCTCCGCCCTGAATCTAAGAGCTATCTATCGCGCCAGCTAGTGGTCTTTTGATTCTAACATTTGCAAAACGCCTGCCGCAACGGGATGCAAATGTTAGAATCGGACCGCTAGTTTAGATGTGATTTTATTACGACGCGACCCTGCGCATGCCGAAGGCCTGCGCGTCCTTCGCCAGCACCGGCGCAACTGCTCCGATCAGGCGTGTCGCGGCTGCGTCCACGGACAGATCGGCCGTATCGACCACCGCCGACGCGCGCGCGTAGAGCGGTTCGCGGCTGAGCAGAATGGTGCGTAACTCGGCCATGGCGGAGCGATCGTCCGCCATCGGGCGCAGGTCGCCCTGCTGCCGCACGCGCGCCATGTGCTCTTCAGGTTTGGCCTTCAGCCAGATCGTATAGAACGATGATAGAATCAGATCGAAGGTGAGGGGCTCGGAGACAATGCCGCCGCCGGTCGCCAGCACGATCAATTCCTTGCGCGCCAGCAATTGTCCCAGCGCCGCCTGCTCCATGCGACGAAAGCCTTCCTGGCCGTACAGCGCAATGATCTCGGCGACCGACAATCCGTTCTGCTGCTCGATCTCCTTGTTCAATTCGACGAAAGTCCAGCCGATCTTGTCCGCGAGCCGGCGGCCGAGCGTGGTCTTGCCGGCGCCGCGCAAACCGATCAGGGCGATCCCCGTGAACGACATTGGCCGCGGTGCGGATGCTCCGTTCGAACCGTGACCGGAGAGAACATCCTTGGCATGCGCGAGTTGAGCCGGTGTCGCCTTGCGCAGGAGGTCGCGGATGATTGGCCAGTCCGGTGCGGGTTCGCCATCCGGAATCAGATCTTCCAGATGCGCACCCATCGCGTTCGAGACCCGGCGCAGCAGGACGATCGAGACGTTGCCCTTGCCGCTTTCGAGCTGCGCGATGTAGCGCTCGGAAATACCGGAGACTTTCGCCAGCACCTTGCGCGACATTCCGCGCAATCCGCGCATGGTGCGGACGCGCTGGCCAAGCTGTTCGAGAAAGCTGCTTTCGGGATCGGAATGTTCGGTCATGGTCCCGCGTTTGTTAATCGGCAACCGCAATTTCTGGAAAGATAATGCCGATGAGGATTGACAGCAAGCGCCGCAAGTGACTTTATATGAATTATAATTCAGAAATCGTGGGAGAAGACGCCGTGATCAACAGGGATTTGGATCGCGCCGTCCGTTGGAGCGGGTCATGAGCGGTCTGTCGGGGTCATACAACGCCGTCACCTGGTTACTCGACCGCAATGTCGAGCAGGGCCGTGGCGCCAAGCTGGCCTTTACCGACACCGTCTCCGACCTGACTTACGGCGATCTGCAAACCCAGAGCCGGCGCCTCGCCAATCTGTTGCGCCGTCTTGGCGTTCGCCGCGAAGAGCGCGTTGCCATGATCATGCTCGACACGGTCGATTTCCCGATCGTGTTTCTCGGCGCGATCCGAGCCGGGGTCATTCCGATTCCGCTCAACACGCTGCTGACGTCAGACCAGTATGCCTACGTGCTCGCAGATTGCCGCGCCAAGGTGCTGTTCATTTCCGAAGCGCTGCTGCCTGTCGTGAAGGACGTCATCGGCCGCATGCCCGCGCTGGAGCACGTCGTGGTGTCCGGAGCCGAGGCGCATGGGCACACGAAGCTGTCCGACGAGATCGCGAAAGAAAGCGATACATTTACGACCGCAGCAACGCATGCGGACGAACCGGCGTTCTGGCTCTACTCTTCGGGCTCGACCGGTATGCCCAAGGGCGTGCGGCATCTGCATTCGAATCTCGCGGCGACCGCGGAGACCTACGCCAAACAAGTGCTCGGCATTCGCGAGAACGATGTCGGACTGTCGGCGGCGAAACTTTTCTTCGCCTACGGGCTCGGCAACGCGCTGACGTTTCCGATGTCGGTCGGCGCCACCACGGTGCTGAACGCCGAACGGCCGACGCCGCTGCGGATGTTCGAACTGATGAGAAAATACAATCCCAGCATCTTCTTCGGCGTGCCGACGTTGTTCGCGGCGATGCTGAACGACGAGACGCTGAAATCCGAACGCGGCGGCACAAAGCTGCGCGTCTGTACGTCGGCGGGCGAGGCGCTGCCGGAATCGGTTGGCAATGCCTGGAAATCGCGTTTCGGCGCCGATATTCTCGATGGCGTCGGTTCGACCGAATTGCTGCATATCTTTCTGTCGAACGCGCCGGGTGACATCAAGTATGGCTCATCGGGGCGTCCGGTGCCCGGCTATCGCGTGCGGCTCGTCAACGAAATCGGCGTTGAGGTTGCCGACGGCGAGGTCGGTGAATTGCTGGTCGATGCACCATCGGCGGGCGAGGGTTACTGGAATCAGCGTGCCAAGAGCCGGCAAACGTTCGAGGGGCACTGGACTCGTACCGGCGACAAGTACACCCGCGATGCCGAGGGGCGTTACACCTTCTGCGGCCGCGCCGACGACATGTTCAAGGTGTCGGGTATCTGGGTCTCGCCGTTCGAAGTCGAAAGCGCGCTGATCACCCACCCTGCTGTGGCGGAAGCGGCGGTCGTCCCCGAAGCCGATCCCGAAGGTCTTTTGAAGCCGAAAGCCTTCGTGGTGTTGAAACCCGGCGCGACCGCCGATGGGCTGCACGAGGCGCTCAAGGATCATGTGAAGCAGAAAATCGGGCCGTGGAAATACCCGCGCTGGATCGACGTGGTGGACACGCTGCCGAAGACGGCGACGGGAAAGATCCAGCGCTTCAAGTTGCGTGAGGGTGAGGGCACCAAAGTTTGATGCACAAGAGCGCAACAACAAAAGCAGTCGTCCCCGCGAAGGCCGGGACCTATAACCCCTGGTGCCAGTCAGGGCGACGATGCGGCGCCACAAGGACGCGAGCGTCTACTACAACATCAAGGACACGGCGTATCGGTCCCCGCCTTCGCGGGGAGGGCATTGGATATTTGTTCGACGCCATCGCTGAATGCAGCCTGCTCTCTCCCCCCCTGTGGGGGAGAGGCGGAGAAGGGGGTAGTCGCGAGTCCAATCGTTTGGGTGTAGCCCCCACCCCAACCCTCCCCCGCAAGCGGGAGAGGGAGCCGACTGCCATCGTCGAGGTGATATCCGGCAATGGATAGACAAATTCTCAGCTCCACTGGCTTCCTCTCCATCGACGGTGCCGACCTCGAATACCGCATGATCGGGCCCGCGCCGGAAACTGCGCCGACGATCGTGATGCTGCACGAAGGTCTCGGCTCCGCGGGCCTCTGGGGCGATTTTCCCGACAAGCTTCAGAGTACGACCGGCATAGGTGTGTTCGTCTATTCGCGCAGCGGTTATGGCGCATCGAGCCCGGCGAAACTGCCGCGTCCGGTGGATTACATGCACCGCGAAGCACTCGAGGTATTGCCGAAAGTTCTCGGTGCTATCGGCTTTCAGCGCGGGCTTCTCGCCGGTCATTCCGACGGTGCATCGATCGCGGCCATCTACACCGGCGGCGTTCAGGATCATCGCGTCAGGGGATTGGCACTGCTCGCGCCGCACTTCATCGTCGAGGATATTTCGGTACAATCGATCGCCGAGATCAAGACGATCTATGAGCAGGGCGAGTTGAAGGCGAAGCTCGCGCGCTGGCACAAGAACGTCGACAACGCCTTCTATGGCTGGAACGGCGCCTGGCTCAATCCCGCATTCCGCGACTGGGATATTTCGGAATATCTGGCCTATGTCCGCGTGCCCGTTGCGATCGTGCAGGGTGTCAATGATCAATATGGGACCATTCGCCAGATCGAGATTGCCAGGGAAGAGTGCTATTGTCCGGTGGATATTTCATTGATTTCCGGTGCCGGCCATTCGCCGCATCGCGAGGCCGCGGAGGCGACCCTTGCGACGATCGCAGATTTTGCGGACCGAATTTTCCGCGTGCACGAAGCCGCGCCGCATCGCGCGGCATAGGCTGCATGCGGCCGCGGGAGACGCGTAATGGCGTCCTCGTTTACAGGCGTGCATCTGACGTTGCCGCGCTGGGTCTATATGCCCGGCGAAACCGCGGAAGCTGACCACGAAACCCTGGCGATGGCGCTCGCACTGGTGCCTGCGCGGTTTGAAGGTTTTGTACCTGCGCGTCATCCGGCGCTGCGTTACGGCCTCGGATTGAACGATGCGGGCTTTTTCTGGGAGTCCCATGAGATTCTAGAAGCAGTCTGGGCGGCGGCGCCCCAAGGCGGCCGGGCGCGCATTCTGCTGCGCGCCTGCATCCAGATAGCCAATGCCAACCTGAAACTCCGGATGAAAAAATCCAACGCGGCGCTGCGGCTGTTCGGCGAGGCGCTCACCGAACTCAACGAACTCGGCGTGCGCAAGGCGACCGCGGGCGGCGCCGGATTTGCGGACGGCTTTCCCAGTACGGCGCTGGCGGCCGAACTCAAGCTTCGGTTGACGCAGGGGGTGCTCACCGCGGCGGACTGGCTGGATATCTCGGCCGCGACCCGATCATGAAACAAAATGCAGATTTTTGCGTTTCTAGACTAGACGCGCACAAAAACATGCATTATTGTGCATGTCAACAGATCGAAGACAACCACCACGACATCAGGGTAGGCCCATGGCTAGCGAAGACCGCGTGCTCGCGAACGGTGCCAAGTTCATCGATTTCCAGACCGAGCCGTCGCGCTACAAGCACTGGAAGATCGACGTCGCTGGCGATGTCGCCACACTGACCATGGATGTCGACGAGAATGGCGGCCTGTTCGAGGGCTACCAGCTCAAGCTCAATTCCTACGATCTCGGCGTCGATATCGAACTGGCCGATGCCGTGCAGCGGCTTCGCTTCGAGCATCCCGAGGTCAAGGTGGTGGTGATGCGTTCGGGCAAGAACCGCGTGTTCTGCGCGGGCGCCAACATCCGGATGCTGGCCGGCTCGACCCATGCGCACAAGGTCAATTTCTGCAAATTCACCAACGAGACCCGCAACGGACTGGAAGATTCCAGCGAGAATTCCGGCCAGAAGTTTATCAGCGTCGTGAACGGCACCGCGGCTGGCGGCGGCTATGAACTTGCGCTCGCGACCGATCACATCATCATGGCCGATGACGGCTCCGCCGCTGTGTCGCTGCCTGAGGTGCCGCTGCTCGCGGTGCTGCCGGGCACCGGCGGGCTGACGCGGGTCGTCGACAAGCGCAAGGTGCGCCGCGATCACGCCGACTATTTCTGCACCATCGAGGAAGGCATCAAGGGCAAGCGCGCCGTGCAGTGGCGGCTGGTCGACGAGATCGTGCCGAACAGCAAACTGGAAGCGAAGGTTGCCGATTGCGCGAAGAAATTTTCCGCAAGCTCGAAACGCAACGGCAATGGCAAGGGCATCACGCTTGCGCCCCTCCATCGCACGGTCGGCGACAGCGACGTCCGCTATGATTTCGTCACCGTCGATATCGATCGCAGCCAGCGCATCGCCACCATCACGATCACAGCGCCCGATGCCGCGCCGCCTGCCGATACCGATGCCATGATCGCGCAGGGTGCTGCGTTCTGGCCGTTGCAGGTCGCGCGCGAACTCGACGATGCCATTTTGCATCTGCGTATCAACGAGCTTGAGACCGCGATACTGGTGTTCAAGTCGCATGGCGAAAGCGCGAACGTGCTGGCTTACGATGCGTTTCTCGACGCCAACAAGGCGCACTGGCTGGTCAATGAGATCAGGCAATACTGGAAGCGCGTGCTGAAGCGCGTCGATGTCACCTCGCGCACGCTGGTGACGCTGGTGGAGCCCGGCTCGTGCTTCGCCGGCACGCTGGCCGAACTCGTGTTCGCGGCGGATCGCTCCTACATGCTGGTCGGCCAAAAGCAGGGCGATAACCGTCCGCCGCCGGCGATCACGCTCAGCACGATGAATTTCGGGCCCTATCCCATGAGCCATGGACTGACCCGGCTGCAGTCACGGTTCCAAGCTGATCCGTCCGACGTGGACACAGCCAAGGCAAAGATCGGCGAAGCGCTGGACGCCGAAGCGGCGGAAGAGCTTGGCCTCGTCACCTTCGCGCTCGACGACATCGACTGGGACGACGAGGTGCGCGTGTTCTTCGAGGAGCGCACCAGCTTCTCGCCCGACGGGCTTACCGGCATGGAAGCCAACCTGCGCTTTGTCGGACCGGAGACGATGGAATCGAAAATCTTTTCGCGGCTGACGGCGTGGCAGAACTGGATTTTTCAGCGGCCCAACGCGGTCGGCGAGAACGGCGCACTCCGCCGCTACGGCACCGGCGTGAAAGCGCAGTTCGATATGACGAGGGTTTAGTTTTACCCTCGCCCCGCGAGCGGGGAGAGGGTGGTGAGGACCGAGCCGGGTGAGGGGCGTTGATTCAGCGTCAGCCCCTCATCCGCCTCGCTTCGTTCGGCACCTTTTCCCCGCTGACGGGGGAGAAGGAAAAACAAGGAGCACGCCATGAATCTCATGAACGTCGACTACTCGACCAAGATTCCCAACAACGTGAATCTCACCGAAGATCGTCAGGTGCTGAAAGCGCTAGAGGGCTGGCATCCTGGCTATCTCGACTGGTGGAACGATATGGGTCCGGAGGGCTTTCAGGAATCGCTGGTCTATTTGCGCACCGCGATCTCGGTCGATCCCAAGGGTTGGGCGAAGTTCGACTACGTCAAGATGCCGGAATACCGCTGGGGCGTGCTGCTCGCGCCGCAGGACGAAAACCGGCTGGTGAACTTCGGTCAGCACAAGGGCGAGAAGGCGTGGCAGGAAGTGCCCGGCGAATATCGCGCGATGCTGCGCCGTCTCGTGGTGATTCAGGGCGACACCGAGCCCGCGTCGGTGGAGCAGCAGCGTCATCTGGGCAAGACCGCGCCATCGCTTTACGACATGCGCAACCTGTTTCAGGTCAACGTGGAGGAGGGCCGTCACCTCTGGGCCATGGTCTATCTGCTGCAGAAATACTTTGGCCGCGACGGCCGCGAAGAAGCCGATGATTTGTTGCGCCGCCGCTCCGGCGACGAGGACTCACCGCGCATGCTCGGCGCGTTCAACGAGGCGACGCCGGACTGGCTGTCGTTCTTCATGTTCACGTTCTTCACCGACCGCGACGGCAAGATGCAGCTCGAGAGTCTTGCGCAATCCGGCTTCGATCCGCTGTCGCGCACCACACGCTTCATGCTGACCGAAGAAGCGCACCACATGTTCGTGGGCGAGACCGGCGTCGGCCGTGTGCTGCAACGGACCTGCGATGCGATGAAGGCCGCGGGTATTGAAGACCCCAACGAGATTGAGAAGGTCCGTGCGCTCGGCGTGATCGACCTGCCGACCATGCAGAAGAAGATGAACCTGCACTATTCGCTGTCGCTCGATCTGTTCGGATCGGAGGTCTCCACCAATGCCGCGAATTTCTATAATTCGGGGCTCAAGGGCCGCTTCCAGGAGACCAAGATCGACGACGATCATCGCTTGACCGACGACATCTATCCGGTGCTCAAGCTGGTCGATGGCGAAATCAAGCTGGTCGATGAGCCCGCACTGACCGCGCTTAACATGCGTTTGCGCGATGACTACACGCAGGATTGCGCCAAGGGCGTCGAGCGCTGGAACAAGATCATCGAGAAGGCCGGCGTCAACTTCCGGTTTGAACTGCCGCACACCGCGTTCCATCGCGAGATCGGCGAATTCAAGGGCGTCAACGCCACCCCGAAGGGGATTCTGCTGGGCGACGCCGAATGGGCGAAGGTGAAGAGCGACTATCTGCCCTCCGTCGAGGATGGTGATTTCATTTCGTCGCTGATGACGCCGGTGAGCGAGCCTGGCAAATTCGCCAACTGGATCGCCGCGCCGAAAGTCGGCATCGACAACAAGCCCGGCGACTTCGAATATGTAATGATCGAGGCTTAACTCTTACCTCCCCCTGGAGGGGGGAGGTCGAACGCGAAGCGTTCGGGTGGGGGTGATTTTGTTTCAATCTCACCCACCCCGTCGCGTTGTTCGCTTCGCTCACCGCGCCGACCCTCCCCCTCCAGGGGAGGGTGAAGAGGCCCGATATGGATGCAACGACAACTATAGCACCGCTCAAAAAGCAGCACCTGATCGATCCGGAAATCTGCATCCGGTGCAACACCTGCGAGGAGACGTGCCCGATCGACGCGGTGACGCACGACAACAACAACTACGTCGTCGACGCCGATATCTGCAATTACTGCATGGACTGCATCTCGCCGTGCCCGACCGGCGCCATCGACAACTGGCGCGTCGTCGCAAAGCCCTATTCGCTGGAGGATCAGTATTCCTGGAGCGACCTGCCAGCGCAGGAGCAGGTCGCAAGCGGCGATGCCAGCGAAACGGTCGAGGCGCTCGAAGACGAAATTGGTGCGCTGCTCGAGGAAGCGCGCAAGGGGCTTGGCGGCAAGGCGGTGGCGCCGCACTCGGCCAGCAAACCAAGCGTCAATCTCTACAACCGCGGCAAGCCCGCGAAGGCAACGGTGACCGGAAATTTCCGACTGACGCACGCCGATGCCGACTCGGATGTTCGCCATATCATTCTGGATTTTGGCGACCAGCCGTTTCCGGTGCTGGAAGGCCAGAGCATCGGCATCGTTGCGCCGGGCGCCACAGCTGACGGCAAGCCACATCTGGTGCGGCTCTATTCCATTGCCAGCTCGCGCGACGGCGAGAAGCCGAACGCCAACAACCTGTCACTGACGGTGAAACGCGAAGCCGATGGCGTCTGCTCCAATTATCTCTGCGATCTGCCGCGCGGCGCCAAGGTCGATGTCACCGGCCCGTTTGGCGCGACGTTCCTGCACCCGAACGATCCCCTTGCCAACGTCATCATGATCTGCACCGGCACGGGGTCGGCGCCGTTTCGCGCTTTCACCGAGCGCCGCCGCCGCGCCATGCCGGATGCGCGGGGCCGCCTGCTGCTGTTCTTCGGCGCGCGCCGCCCGGAGGAATTGCCGTATTTCGGGCCGCTGCAGAAGGTGCCGGAGAAACTGCTCGGCAAGTATTTCTGCTATTCGCGCGTGCCGGGGCAACCGCGCGTTTATGTGCAGGACCGGATCCGCTCAGAAGCTGCTGTTGTCGCGGCGCTTCTCAACGACGCCAACACGCACATCTATATCTGCGGGCTAAAAGGCATGGAGAGCGGCGTTGATGAGGCTTTTGCCGATGTCTGCCGGAGCGCGTCATCGGACTGGGCCGTCCTCAAGACGGCGATGCGCGAAACCGGCCGCTATCACGTCGAGACGTATTGATCGGTCGCGGTTTGCCAAGGCCGATCGCCGCGTAGGTAGTAGGCGACGAGCAGCATAGAGCAAGGCGAAGCCTATTCGTCCTTCTTCGGCTCTTTCGACATCCGCTCCAGGCGTTCCTGCATGTCCTTCATCTGGCGGCGCAGGTCGTCGATGTTGCCGTTGTCGTCTGACGATTCAGCCGCCTTCTCGGGAGCTGGCGCAGGGCCGCCGGTGCGTGGCGGCACGAATGGTTTGAACATCGAGAATGTCTGCTGAAACAATTCCATGTTGCGGCGGACGTGCTCTTCCAGCGGCGCGAAAGGCGTCCCGCTGAAGGTGTTGGTGAGCTGCTTGCGGAACTTCTCCTGCTCTCGCGTCAGGGTATCGATCGACTGCTCGAGATATTTCGGCACCACCATCTGCATGCTGTCGCCGTAGAAACGGATCAACTGGCGCAGGAAGGTGGTTGGGAGAAGGTTCTGACCGGCCTTGTTTTCCTGCTCGAAAATGATCTGCGCCAGCACCGAGCGGGTGATGTCGTCGCCGGTCTTGGCGTCGTAGACGAGGAAGTCCTCGCCCTCCTTGACCATCGCCGCGAGGTCTTCGAGCGTCACATAGGTACTGGTGCCGGTATTATAGAGCCTCCGGTTTGCGTATTTCTTGATCGTCGTTGGTGTCTCTGATTTCGCCATGGATCCCACACGTGCATACCGAGGACAAGGAACCCCGCCGGCGTCCACGGTGGGGTTAACGAACAACGCATTGCAACAAAGTAAGCATTTTCAGTGGGGTTCGGCTACCGTTTTGTGCAGCACGGTTAATCCGGCTGCCGCAGGCATGCTGCAGCTGACGTGCAGCATGGGGTGCAGCAAAGGCGTCATCGCGCACCGGGGGCACACGTCATTTTGCCCTCTGGCCGATTGACACGCCTGCAGGAGGTTAACAGGATAGCGAGGACAAAGGCCGCGCCACTCCGGCGATCGCCATTCAAAAAACCTCAAGCTCAGGAGATGTCCATGTCAGACGATGTCGTCATCGTCAGCGCCGTCCGCACCCCGGTCGGAAGTTTCAACGGCGCTTTCGCCACCACGCCGGCCCACGATCTCGGCGCCATCGCCATCAAGGCTGCGCTGGAGCGGGCGGGTGTCGAGCCGGGCCGCGTCTCCGAAGTCATCATGGGCCAGATTTTGACTGCGGCCCAGGGCCAGAACCCGGCGCGTCAGGCCTCGATCGCTGCCGGTATTCCGGTGGAAAGCCCGGCCTGGGGCGTCAATCAGCTCTGCGGCTCGGGTCTGCGCACCGTCGCCTTGGGTTATCAGGCCCTGCTCAACGGCGATTCCGAGATCGTCGTCGCAGGCGGTCAGGAATCCATGAGCATGGCGCCGCATGCGCAGTATCTGCGCGCGGGCGTGAAGATGGGCGGTCTCGAATTGATCGACACCATGATCAAGGATGGTCTGTGGGACGCCTTCAACGGCTATCACATGGGCAATACCGCCGAGAACGTCGCCAAGCAGTATCAGATCACCCGTCAGCAACAGGACGAGTTCGCGGCCGGTTCGCAGAACAAGGCCGAGGCCGCGCAGAAGGCCGGCCGGTTCAAGGACGAGATCGTCCCGGTGACGATCAAGAGCCGCAAGGGCGATATCGTCGTCGATCAGGATGAGTATCCGAAAGCCGGCGTGACGGTTGAGTCCATCGCCAAGCTGCGCCCGGCCTTCGACAAGGAAGGCAGCGTCACGGCGGCCAACGCGTCCGGCATCAATGACGGCGCCGCCGCGGTGGTGCTGATGACCGCGAAGCAGGCGGCGAAGGAAGGCCGCACCGTGCTCGGCCGCATCGTGTCGTGGGGCCAGGCCGGCGTCGATCCCAAGATCATGGGCACCGGGCCGATCCCGGCGTCGCGCGCCGCGCTGAAGAAGGCCGGCTGGAATATCGGCGATCTCGACCTGATCGAGGCCAACGAGGCGTTCGCGGCGCAGGCCTGCGCGGTCAACAAGGATCTCGGCTGGGATACCTCGAAGGTCAACGTCAACGGCGGCGCCATCGCCATCGGCCATCCGGTCGGCGCCTCCGGCGCGCGCGTGCTGGTGACGCTGCTGCACGAGATGCAGAAGCGCGATGCCAAGAAGGGTCTTGCTACGCTGTGCATCGGCGGCGGCATGGGCATCGCCATGTGCATCGAGCGCAACTGAGAAAGTTTCAGCGGGATGCGTTGCGTGATGAATCGATCATCAAGGTGCCGCACTTTACATTGATAAGAAAATGCCCGGTCTCGCGCCGGGCATTTTTATCTGCAAAACTGTTTGGCTATAGTTTTTTCAACGACCGGGATAATTCCGGCGAAAGTGACCAAGGAGGACTACGCTATGGCACGAGTTGCACTGGTGACGGGGGGAACGCGCGGCATCGGCGCGGCGATCAGCAAGGCGCTGAAAGCTGCGGGCTACAAGGTTGCGGCGAGCTATGCCGGCAACGATACCGCGGCGGAAAAATTCAAGGCGGAGACCGGCATCCCCGTTTACAAATGGGATGTCAGTTCGTTCGACGCCTGCACCGCCGGTATCAAGAAGGTGGAAGCCGATCTCGGCCCGGTCGAAGTTCTCGTCAACAATGCCGGTATCACCAAGGATGGCGCATTCCACAAGATGACGCTCGAGCAATGGAATGCTGTCATCAACACCAATCTCGGCTCGCTGTTCAACATGACGCGTCCCGTGATCGAAGGCATGCGCGCGCGGAAATTCGGCCGCGTCATCAATATCTCCTCGATCAACGGTCAGAAGGGCCAGTTCGGTCAGGTGAATTATTCGGCGGCGAAAGCCGGCGACATCGGCTTCACCAAGGCCCTGGCGCTGGAAAATGCCAAGGGCGGCATCACCGTGAACGTGATCTGTCCCGGCTATATCAACACCGAAATGGTGCAGGCGGTGCCGAAGGAGGTCGTCGAGAAAAATATCCTGCCGCAAATTCCGGTCAACCGGCTTGGCGAGCCCGAGGAAATCGCGCGCGCGGTGGTGTTCCTCGCCGCCGACGAAGCCGGCTTCATCACCGGATCGACGTTGACGGTGAACGGCGGGCAATATCACGCGTGATTTTCTTTCACCTCTCCCCGTTTTGACGGGGAGAGGTCGCTCGCGCAGCGAGCGGGTGAGGGGCAATTGCTGAGCTGACTGATATGATTGGCCCCTCACCCCACCCTCTCCCCGCAAGAGCGGGGCGAGGGAGCGCTCAGCACGCGCGATGAATGTTACATGCCCCCATGACCTCCCGCACCGCGACCCTTATCGGCCTTACCGCCATCATCATGTGGTCGCTGCTCGCGGTCATGACCGTGGCGACGGGACGCATTCCCGCGTTCCAATTGGCCGCAATGACATTTGCCATCGGCGGCCTCGTCGGCTGCGCGAGCTGGCTGTTTCGCCCCGAAGGCATCAGCGCATTACGGCAGCCGCCTATCGCATGGATCGTCGGCGTCGGCGGACTGTTCGGCTATCACGCGTTGTATTTTCTGGCGCTGCGGCTGGCGCCTCCGGCTGAAGCCGGCCTGCTCAATTATCTCTGGCCGCTGTTGATCGTGCTGTTCTCGTCGTTATTGCCGGGCGAACGTCTGGCGCCGCATCATCTGATCGGCGCGCTGCTCGGGCTCGCCGGAACGGTGCTGCTGGTCGCGGGCAACACCTCGATCCAGTTCGAACACAATCAGATTGCGGGTCTCGCCGCCGCATTCATCGCGGCGTTTGTCTGGGCGGCCTATTCGGTGATGTCGCGGCGACTGGCCTCGGTGCCGACCGATGCGGTCGCGGGCTTCTGTTTGGCGACGGCCGCGCTCGCGGCAATTGTTCATGCCTGCGCCGAGACAACGGTCTGGCCGGAGACGCTTGCGCAGTGGCTCGCGATTGCCGCGCTCGGTATTGGACCGGTCGGCCTTGCCTTCTATGTCTGGGACATCGGCATGAAACGGGGAGATATTCGGGTGCTCGGCGCGGCCGCGTACGCGACACCGCTGCTCTCGACAGCGTTCCTGATCCTGGCGGGATTTGCAAAACCAACGGCAGCGCTGGGGATTGCTGCGGTGCTGATCGCAGGCGGCGGATTGATCGCGGCGAAGGATATGATTGGGAAAAGAAAAGCTGCGCCGTCATCCTGAGGTGCGCGCTGTCTTCGGCGCGCCTCAGGATGCGGTCGAGCCAACTACTCATCCTTCGAGGCCATCGCAAGCGCGATGGCACCTCAGGATGACGACGATTTGGTGGTTGGGTCGGCAACTCCCATACCTCTAGCGCCACTTAAAAAGCGCTCTCCGAACGGGATCGCATCACGATTTGTTCTTGCGCTCGCGCAGTTCGCCGAACACCTCGGCGCCGCTCGCGCCCTTCATGTGCACGGCGGCTATCACAGCAGGATCGTCGGCACGCAGGAACACGTTGGCTTTCTTCTCGTCGCCCATCAGCGTCGGCACCGTCGGCTTGCTGTCGGCGCGCAACCGCGTGACCTCTTCGGCGCGGGCCTTGAGCGCAGGATTATTCGGCTCGATGCCGAGCGCAAATTTCACATTCGACGCAGTGTACTCGTGGCCGCAATAGAGCCGGAAATCATCCGGCAGCGCGCGCAGCTTGAGCAGCGAGTCCCACATCATCGGATAGGTGCCCTCGAACACCCGGCCGCAGCCGATGGAGAACAGGGTGTCCGCAGCGAACACGACCTTTTCGTCGTCGAAGACATAGCTGATGTGATCCAGCGTATGGCCCGGGGTTTCCAGCACGCGGCCAAGCAGCGAGCCGACCTTGACGATGTCGCCCTGCTTCACGCGCAGATCGACATCGGCGATTTTTGCCGTCTTGTCATGCGGCGCGACCACCCGGCACTTATACTTCTGCTTCAGTTCCGCGATGCCGCCGACATGGTCGTGATGATGATGGGTGACCAGAATGTCGGTCAGCGTCCAGCCTTCGCGCTCCAGCGCCTTGATAATGGGCGCAGCCTCCGGCGCGTCGATCGCGGCGGTTGCCTTGGTCGCGGGGTCGTGAATCAGGGCGCCGAAATTATCGGTGAGGCAGGTGAACAGGCGAATTTCGGCAGTCATGACGTCTCCGTGAACCCGATGGAGAGAGACGCTAGCACAGGCCTGCACCTGGAGAAAATACGCCGTTAACGCCGGTTTCAGGATTGCGCAAATGCGGGCGGGCAGGGGTGCCGGGCACGCCTGTGGCGTGGTAGATTCGGGCCATGACGATCGATGTCATCGACCTTCGCGACTTCTATTCGCAACGCCTCGGCATCGTGGCGCGACGGCTGATCAATCGCGGCATCCATACCCACTGGCCGAGCGTCGAAGGCCAGCGCGTGCTCGGTCTCGGCTATCCGACACCGTATCTTGGACTGTTCCGGGAGGACAGCGAGCGTTGCATCGCCTTTATGCCGGCGGCGCAGGGCGTCCTCAAATGGCCGACCGCGCGGCCGACGCTGGCGACCCTTGTCGATGAGTTTTCGCTGCCGCTGCCCGATGCGGCGGTGGATCGCATCCTGCTCGTGCACGCGCTGGAAATGTCGGACGATCCGGAAAATCTTTTGCGCGAAGTCTGGCGCGTGCTCGCACCGTCTGGCCGCATGATGGCGATCGTGCCCAATCGCCGCGGCGTGTGGACGCGGACCGATGCCACGCCGTTCGGTCATGGACGGCCGTATTCGCGCTCGCAGATCACGCAATTGTTGCGGCAGACCTGGTTCACGCCGTCCGCCTGGGGTGAGGCGTTGTTCGTGCCGCCGGTGCGTGGCAGCTGGTTCCTGCGCTCGGCGATGGCATGGGAGCGCGCCGGTGCGGCGCTGTCGCTGCCGTTCGCGGGCGTACATATCGTGGAAGCGACCAAGCAGGTCTATCGCGCCATTCCCGCGAAGCGCGAACGCACCCGGCTGATCCCGTCAATGCCGCCAGTGCTGGTGCCGTCGTCGATGCAGCGCTGAGGGTGATCTTCAATCGCCAATTCTGATCTTCACCCTCCCCTGGAGGGGGAGGGTGAAACGGCGCTATTCGTTGCCGGGATTGAAATCTTCGCCAGGCGTGGACGGTTGCGCCATGCCTTCCGGACGCGGACCGTGCGGACGGCGGCGGCGGCGCGGCGGGAAGCGATCGTTGCGTTCGCCACCCTGACTGCCGTTGCCTTCGAAGCCGCTGCTGTTCACCTGCGGCTGCGGTCCGGTGATGAACGACGGCAGGCGATCGACACCGCCGTCGGCGGGCTGCATCGCGGGTTGCGGCTGATATTGCGGCTGCGGCTGACGGTGCTCGCGATGTTGCTCACGTGACGGTTGGTCGCGTTGATACGACTGCTGATCGCGCTGAGGATCGCGCGGCTGGTTATCGCGTGGTTGCTGGTAGGGCGCTTGCTGAACCGGAACGAAACCCGGCTCTGCGCCGAAATTCGAATAGCTCTCGCTGTCGTCATCGCCGCCCGCGTCATCCGGCGTGTCGCCTTCAACCCGCGGCTGCTGCTGCTGTTGTGGCTGGCTCTGGCGAAACTGCTCCTGAGCCGCGGCGATCAGGCGGAAATAATGTTCGGCGTGCTGATAGTAATTTTCGGCCGCCACGGGATCGCCGGAGGAGCGCGCATCGCGGGCGAGCTGGACGTACTTCTCGGCGACGTGGGATGCTGTACCGCGGATCTTGATGTCGGGGCCGTTCGATTCGAAAACCCGTGTCATCGGGTTCTGGCCGCGCCGGTTGTTGTTGTTGCTATTATTGTTGTTGTTATTATTCCGGTTACGCATCCGCTTGTTGTTATTCTGACCGTTTCTCATGTCTCGCCTTCAGTTATCAGCCTTGAAATTTCCAGCCTTGAGCATTCTCTTGTAGCGTTGTCGTGATTGCCGTAGCCGACACGCCGCGTGCTACGCGCAGCGCGAATCGGTGCAACTCATCTTCACATCGGTGTCGTCGATCGTCGCGTTCAGCAAAGACGCGTTCCCCAGTCGCCAGCGGGCGCAGGGCGCCAGCATGGCCAAATCATTCAGCCCGCCACATCAAACTCAGGTTTTCTCGCGTGAGTGTTCAAGCGCAATATCAGGCTTTCGTTCGCTTCGCGGTCGCAAGCAGCGCAGCTCTCAGCCATCGCGCTTGATATGACCTGCCTTTAGGAACCTTTCACTCGGGCCGGTTCTCGCTCTGAGAACTCTGGTCTCCACCCGCAGCAACCCTGCGGGGCCAGCAACCCTGGACCGATGTTGTGGCCGGAACGTAGTCGCTCCGGAGGGATATTCCAAGTGGTATTTTACGTTCCAATCGGGCTTTACGGGGGCAATTTCCGGCCCAATACGGCACGGCCGATACCTGCCAGATCGCGCTTTGCGGGTCCCATTACCGTTAACCCTGCGGCGGCCACCAGCCGTGCGACGTCGTCGTCCTGACCCTGCCCGATTTCCAGCACGAGGAGGCCGCCGGGCGATAACAGCCGCGCCGCCTGAGGCGCGATCCGGCGATAGGCCTCAAGACCGTCGCGGCCGCCGTCCAGCGCAAGGTGCGGGTCGTGATCGCGGACCTCTGGCGCAAGGCCTGCGATGTCGGCCGAGCGGATGTAGGGCGGATTCGAGACGATCAGGTCGAACGTCCCTGACAGTGCGTCGGCATAGTCACTGACGATGAAGTCCGCGCGCGATGCGAGGCCGAGGTATTGCGCATTGGCTTTCGCGGTGCCAAGCGCTGCCGTGCTGAGATCGGTGCCGATCCCGGTCGCGTCAGGCAACTCGGTCAGCAGCGCGAGCAAAATCGCGCCGCTGCCGGTACCGAGATCGGCGATGCGGAGCCGAGCCTGCGCACGGTCCTCGGCACGGAGAATTTCAAGCGTAGCCTCGACGATCGTTTCGGTGTCCGGCCGCGGCACCAGCGTTTCCGCCGATAGCTTGAATGGCAGTCCCCAGAATTCCTTCGATCCGAGGACGCGTGCCACCGGCTCGCCCGCGAGGCGGCGCCGCGCGAAACCATCAAGGCGATCGGCTTCATCCGTGGTGAGCTGTCGCGTGGCCTGTGCGATCACGCCGGTGAGATCGAGATTCAACGCTGCGCCGGTCAACAGTCGCGCGTCGAGCGCGTCGCTGTCGATCCCGGCGGCCTTGAAGCGCGCCGTCAGCGTCCACCGCGCGGTTTCGATGGATTGTCCGGCGAACGAGTCATCGTTGCTCACGCGCCGCCTTCGGCCGCAAGCTGCGCAGCCTGATGTTCGGTGGTCAGCGCGTCGATCAATTCGCCGAGCGCATCGCCGGCGATCACCTGCGGCAGTTTGTAGAGCGTCAGATTGATGCGGTGATCTGTGACGCGGCCTTGCGGAAAATTGTAGGTGCGGATGCGCTCGGAACGATCGCCGGAACCGACCTGATCTTTCCGGTCGGCGGATCGCGCCGCATGGAGTCGCTGACGCTCGGCATCGTAGATGCGCGAGCGCAGGATATTCATCGCGGACGCGCGGTTTTTGTGCTGCGAGCGGCTGTCCTGCATCATGACGACAATCCCGGTTGGGATATGCGTGATGCGGATCGCCGATTCGGTCTTGTTGACGTGCTGGCCGCCGGCACCCTGTGCGCGCATGGTCTCGATGCGCAGATCATCGGTCTTGATGTCAACGTCGACCTCTTCGGCTTCCGGAAGCACCGCCACCGTCGCAGCCGAGGTATGGATGCGCCCTTGTGTTTCGGTGTTGGGCACGCGCTGCACCCGGTGCACGCCGGATTCGAACTTGAGTTTGGCGTAAGCGCCGCGGCCTTGCACCTCGGCAACGATTTCCTTGTAGCCGCCCATGGTGCCTTCGCTGGCGGACACCACGTCCACTTTCAAGCCCTGCAAGCCTGCGAACCGCTCGTACATCCGGAACAGGTCCCCCGCAAACAGCGAAGCTTCGTCGCCGCCGGTGCCGGCGCGGATTTCGAGCATCACGTTGCGCTCGTCCATGGCGTCCTTCGGCAGCAGCACCACACGAATTTTTTGCGCCAGTTCGTCGCTGCGCGTTTCCAGCGCCGGGCGTTCAGCTTCCGCCATCGCGCGCATCTCGGCGTCGGTCGCGGGATCTGATATCATCGCGTCGATGCCGGCGATCTCGGCATTGGCGGCGCGCCATGCCTTCACGGCATCCACGACGGGATTGAGCTCGGACAGCTCGCGCGTCATCTGGACATACTTGTCGGCGCTGACCTGGCCCAGCAGCTCGTTTTCGAGCGCGGCGTGGCGGGCGAGAAGGATATCGAGTTTGGCTTCGGGAAGGGAGGACATGGCTGAAATTCCGGGATGCAAAAGGGGACGGCGCGCGGCAAGAGCCTCGCTACAACGCCAGTCCTTCGGCCTCGGCGAATTCCTTGAGCTTGTCCCGGATCGAAACGCTGCCTGACGGCTCATCCAGTAGCGGTTTCATTATCGCTTCGGCTTTGCGCGCGTCGAGATCGAGGATCATGGCCTTGACCGGACCATGCGCTGTTGCCGACAGCGACAGCGAGCGGTAGCCGAGCGCGATCAGCGCCAGCGCGCCGAGCGGCTGCGACGCCATTTCGCCGCATAGCGACGCGCTTCGCTCCGCCGCCTTGGCCTTGGTGACGATGTCGCGTAGCGCCCGCAAAATCGGCGCGGACAGCGTGTCGAAGCGGTTCGAAACCTTGCCGTTGCCGCGATCAACGGCGAACAGGAACTGGAACAGGTCGTTGGATCCGACCGAGACGAAGTCCACCTTCTTCAGCAGTTCGTCGAGCTGGTACAGCAGGGCCGGCACCTCAACCATGGTGCCGACATCGACGCGTTCCGGCAGCGCGTGTCCATGCTGGCGCAGATAAGTGAGTTCGCGTTCGATGATGGCCTTGGCCTGATCGAATTCGGCGACTTCCGAGATCATCGGGAACA
>JBEPUM010000057.1:0-19071 GCA_041691515.1 Pseudomonadota bacterium
AAGAACAGCACCAGCACCGCCATGCCTGCCTTCTGGCTTGCGGTGATCGCGGTGATGACACCGACCAGCAGCGGCCCGACGAACGACGTGACTTTGCCGGTCAGCGCGAACAGCCCGAAGAACTGCGCAATGCGATCCTTCGGCGCCATGCGGATCAGCAGCGTGCGCGAAGCCGCCTGCAACGGACCGCCGGCGCCGCCGATCAGGCAGCCAAGCAACAGATAGGCCTTCTCCGCCGGCGCTGCGAACAATCCACCACCGGGCACCGGCGGCGCGACCTTTACGAACAGGATCGAATCCTTGTCGACCATCAGGATCAGTACGATCGCCGACAACAGCACGATCATGCTCGCAGAAATTACGAATTTCGGTCCCAGCCGATCGTCTAGCTTGCCGCCGATCCATGCGCCCAGCGTGCCGGCGACCGCGAGCAGAATGCCGAAGGTGCCGATCTGGATGGTGTGCCAGCCGAATGTGCCCGCGGCATAGATGCCGCCGAACGCGAACAGCGACACCAGCCCGTCGGTGTAAATCATGTTGGCGAGCAGGAACGCTGCCATTGAGCGGCGTTTCGGCAATTCTCCGAGCGTCCCGCGCAGCTCCGCCAGCCCTTCGCGCACCGCCGCGCGCACCGGAAGCTTGGCTGGAAAATCCGGCGTCAGCAGAAACATCGGCAGCACGAAAATAATGAACCAGATCCCGGTCAACGGTCCGGTGATGCGATCGCCCTGATGGGTGACGGGATCCAACCCGAACAGCGGCGTGAATCCGAACAGCGTCTTGCCGGTATCAGGATTGGCCGCGAGAAAACCGAGCACCAGAATCAGGCTGAGAATGCCGCCGATGTAGCCGGTGGCCCATCCTGTCCCGGACAGCCGGCCGATCTTCTCCGGCGGCACCAGCGACGGCATCATCGCATTGTTGAACACGGTGGCGAACTCAACGCCGATGGTTGCGATGGCATAGGCAATCAGCAGCGGCAGGATCACGCTGGCGTCACCGGGTCGGCCGATCCACATCAGACTTGAACCGATCACGAGCAGCACGCCGAACGCGGCAATCCACGGTTTACGCCGGCCGCTCGCGTCGGCGATGGCACCCAGCACAGGCGACGCCAACGCGATCATGATGCCGGCTGCGGCGGTGGCAAATCCCCAGAGCGACTGTCCTTCGGCCGGCGTCGCCGCGACAAAGGTTGCAAAGTAGGGCGCGAACACGAACGTGGTAATCAGCGTGAAATAGGGCTGCGCCGCCCAGTCGAACATGATCCAGCTGATGACCGCGGATCGCGGCGGATAGGCACGAGCAATGCCCGCCGGGCTCGCGACCGATCCTGCAGTGACTGTCATGCCAAGAATTTCCTGCGAATCACGAAGGCGTTTTTCGCTTTAGCGTGAATTCCTATAGCATCGTTTTCATGAAACCACGACCGCCGCTATTCGCCGGGGACCATGAATGACGCAGAGAACGCCGCATCGGAGCATGTTGTTCGCGATCGTTGCGCTGATTGTTACAAATGTAGCGGCCGATGCTCAAGACCGTCGCGGCGGCCTTTCCGGGCCTATCGCAATCGGCTCCGTCGCCGCGAAACACGGCATGGTGGTGACGCAGGAAAAGATCGCGGCCAAAATCGGCGCGGGTGTGCTGGCGCGCGGCGGCAATGCAATCGATGCGGCGGTCGCGACGGGTTTTGCCATGGCCGTGACCTACCCTCGCGCCGGCAATATCGGCGGCGGTGGCTTCATGATGATTCATCTGGCCGCGAGCAACAGGGACATTGCCATCGACTATCGCGAAACCGCGCCGGCGGCGACAACACGCGATATTTTTCTCGGGCCGGGCGGCAAGCCGGATCCCGCGAAGTCGCGTGACTCGGCGCTCGGCATCGGCGTGCCCGGTACGGTCGCGGGGCTCGCGCTGGCGCTCGACAAATACGGCTCCGGCAAATTCACGCTCGCCGAGTTGCTCAAGCCCGCGATAGCACTAGCGCGCGACGGCTTTGTGATTACCGACGACAGCGCCGACACGCTCCCGCAATGGCACAAGCGTTTCGAGCGGTGGCCGTCATCGATGAAAATCTTTTCGCGAACCGATGGCAGTTCGCTGCGCGAGGGCGACACCCTGATCCAGACCGATCTGGCGGCAACGCTGACCGCGATCGCTGAACAAGGAGCGCGTGGCTTTTACGAAGGAGCCGTCGCAGATAAGCTGGTGGATGGTATCCGCGCCGCCGGCGGAATCATGACGCTGGGCGACCTCAAGTCTTACGAACCCGTCGTCCGTGAACCGGTGCGCGGCACCTATCGTGGCTACGACATCGTGTCGATGCCACTGCCGTCATCGGGCGGAACGGTCCTGATCGAGAGCCTGAACATTCTCGAAGGGTTTCCGATGCACGACATGCATCAGGGCTCGGTGGACTCGCTGCATCTCCTGATCGAGGCGATGAAGCGTGCTTACGCAGATAGGGCGCGTTACCTCGGTGATCCCGCCTTCGTCAAGGCGCCCATCGCGACGTTACTCGCAAAGGACTACGCGGCCAAACAACGCGCCTCGATCGACATGGCGCACGCCACGCCGGCAGCCGCCGTGCCGTTGCCGCCGCCACACGAGGGCAGCAACACGACACATTTTTCCGTCGCCGACGAGTTCGGCAACGCCGTCAGCAACACCTATACGCTGAACTTCAGTTATGGAGTCGGGCTGGTCGCTGAAGGCACCGGAGTTCTGTTGAACAACGAGCTCGATGATTTCACCTCGGCGCCTGGAGCTGCCAACGCGTACGGCCTTGTCGGGTTCGAGGCAAACCTGCCGGGCCCCGGGAAGCGCCCGTTATCGTCGATGACGCCAACCATCGTTCTGAAGGACGGCAAGCCCGTGCTGGTGACGGGATCGCCCGGCGGCAGCCGCATCATCTCCACGGTGCTGCAGGTGATTGTCAACGTGCTCGACTACCGCATGGATGTCGCCGCCGCCGTCGACGCGCCGCGATTGCATCATCAATGGCTACCCGATGAGGTGCGCGCCGAGCACGGATTTACCGACACCATCCTTGCAGGACTAAGGAACAAGGGACATCGCGTCGTTGTGCCGATGGGGCAGACTTCCGCCAACTCTATCGCCATCACGCCGGACGGCTTGCTTGGCGCACCCGATCCGCGTACGCGTGGTTCTGAAGCGGCCGGATATTGAAGCCGCAACAGCAGGCCACAACGATGGCCGCAACGATAGGGAGCGACCATGAGCACGGTTTCACCGGACAAAATTGAAGTCGCGGCAATCGACGACACAAGCCTTCTCGCCTTCTATCGCGACATGAATCTGCCGGAGCGGCGCACCTTCTGGGGCTGCCTTGCCGGCTGGACGCTCGACGGCATGGATTTCATGATCTACCCGCTCGTGATCGGCACGCTCATCACCCTGTGGAAAGTCGATCCGGGCACCGCTGGCTTCGCAGGCACGGTGACTTTGTTTGCGTCTGCCATCGGCGGCTGGCTCGGGGGTTATTTGGCTGACCGCATCGGGCGGGTGCGCACGCTGCAGATCACGATCATCTGGTTCTCGTTCTTCTCTCTGGTCAGCGCACTCGTACAGAATTTCGATCAGCTGATCATCGCCCGCGCACTGCTCGGACTTGGCTTCGGCGGTGAATGGGCCGCAGGCGCGGTGCTGATGGGTGAAACCATACGTGCGCAATATCGCGGCCGCGCGGTCGGCTCGGTGCAATCGGGTTGGGCGATCGGTTGGGGCCTCGCGGTATTGTCGCAGGCGATCCTGTTCTCCTACCTGCCGGCGGATGTTGCCTGGCGCTGGATGTTCGCCGTCGGGGCACTGCCAGCGTTGCTGGTCTTCTTCCTGCGCCGCTACGTCGAAGAGCCCGCGATTGCCGCGGAGACGCGCGCAAAACTCGCGGCGAGCGGCAATCGTCCTGCGCTGTGGGAGATTTTCTCCGGCGCAACGTTGAAGACGACGATCCTCGCCTCGCTCGCGGTGACGGGATGCCAGGGCGGCTACTACGCGATCTCGTTCTGGGTACCGCGTTTCCTCACCACCGAGCGCAAGCTTTCGGTGGTCGGCTCGACCGGATATCTGGCGACGCTCATTGTCGGCTCGTTCATCGGCTATCTCGTCGGCGCGTGGCTGGCGGATCGGATTGGCCGGCGCAACCTGTTTTTGTACGGCGCCATCGGGGCAATCGGCACCGTGCTTGTCTATACGCAGGCACCGCTGAGCAATGAATTCCTCTGGCTGCTCGGATTCCCGCTCGGCTTCTTCGCCTCGGGTTACTTCTCCGGCCTGGGTGCCTTCCTCACCGAGCTTTATCCAACGCGGTTGCGCGGCTCGGGCCAAGGCTTCTGCTATAATTTCGGCCGCGGAATCGGCGCGCTGTTTCCGTTCCTGGTCGGTTGGCTCTCCACCTCGACAACGCTGGCCAACGCGATCGCCATCTTCGCCGTCGCCGCGTTCAGCCTATTTTTCCTCGCGGCGTTCGCGCTGCCGGAAACCCGCGGCCGCGTGCTCCACGCCGACGCCTGATCACAAGTCACGCTGGCGCGAACATCTTTCGCGTCAGCGTCCCACCGTATACGGCCCGCCTTTTTCGAGTGCGCGCGCATAGGCCGGCCGCGCATGAATGCGTTCGAGCCATGCCATCGCCTTGGGATGTCCCTGCGCCAGACCGGCGCGCGCCGACGCCGCCTCCAGCGGAAAACTCATCTGAATGTCGGCGGCGCTGAAATCGTTGCCAGCGAACCATTCGCTCTTGCCGAGCTCACCCTCCCAGAACGCCATATGCTGTTTGAGCTGCGGGTTGACCAATGTCGTCAGCGCACCATTGGCGATCATACCGACCAGAGGACGCATCAACGCAGGCGCGCGGCGCGGCAACATCGTGAACAGCAATTTGAGCAGCAGCGGCGGCATCGCCGAGCCTTCGGCATAATGCAGCCAGTAAGTGTAGCGCAGCCGTTCTGGCGTGTTCGGCGGCGGGATCAGCCGGCCATTGCCGTAAGTGCCCACAAGGTATTCGACGATCGCGCCGGACTCGGCGATCGTGTTGCCGTTGTCGGTAACGACGGGCGATTTTCCGAGCGGATGAACCGCACGCAATTCCGGCGGCGCCAGCATGTTGGACTGCCGCTGGTAGCGAACGATCTCGTAGGGAACGCCGAGTTCTTCCAGAAGCCACAGCACCCGCTGCGAACGGGAGTTGTTGAGGTGATGAACGGTGAGCAAGGGCCTCTCCTGAGATTGGCACGATAGATTCGGCCGATGCCGTAACAGGGATTCGGGGCATTAGCGACGCGCCACCCGACGCCCCGCACCAAGTATTACCCGGATAATATTGACAATCTAATTTTATCCGGGTAATAAGCTGCCACACAACGACTGGATTTGCCTATGACCCGCGATCAACCCCTCCATTTCACAGCGTTCGACGGGCATCGCCACCTCGCGTCTGGCCCATTGGCCGATGTCGCGCTTGCGGTAAAGCGCGCGGAACGCCGGGGCGCCGCGCCCGTCATGATTTTCAACGACGATACCGGACGACCGCTCGATCTCGACCTGCGGGGCTCCGACACCGATATTCTGGCGCGATTGCCACACACAGACTCAACGGCGCCGGCCGAAACCCCGGCGTCACTGGAGCCACGCGGACGTGGCCGGCCGAAGCTCGGTGTCGTCGCGCGCGAGGTCACGCTGCTCCCGCGGCATTGGGACTGGCTGAGCACGCAGCCCGGCGGCGCGTCGGTCGCCTTGCGCAAGCTCGTCGACGAGACCCGCCGCGCCAGCGGCGACAGGGATCGTAGCCGCGCGGCGCGTGACGCCGCCTATCATTTCATGTCCGCGATGGCGGGAAATCTCGCGAATTTCGAGGAAGCCTCGCGTGCGTTGTTCGCAGGCGATCGACGGCGATTTTCCGGCCTGATCGCCGGCTGGCCGGACGACATCCGCGATCACATCGTCAAGCTCGCCTCCAAAGCGCTTTCGAGCGAAGTGGCGACCGGCGCGCGTGAAGAAAACGCGTCAGAACAAAAAAGCTAGCGACGCCGACTGAACGCTAAGGACTTATCATGACCACCGCGCGACCCCTGTGGCGCACTTACGTCGCTTTCCTGCTGCCGATGATGCTGAGCAACATGCTTCAGGCGTTGTTCGGCACCGTCAACGGTATCTATCTCGGCCAGATGATCGGCGTCGATGCGCTCGCCGCGGTCTCGATCTTTTTCCCGGTGATGTTCTTCTTCATCTCCTTCATCATTGGGCTCGGCGCAGGTTCATCCGTGCTGATCGGGCAAGCCTGGGGGGCGCGCGCAACCGGCAAAGTGAAAGCCATCGCCGGAACCACGCTGACGCTCACCTTGATCGGTGCCGGCGTCATTGCCGTCGGCGGCGGGCTGTTTGCGCGCGGTCTCATGATTGCGCTGGCGACGCCAGCCAACGTGCTCGATGCCGCCACTGATTATGCCCGTATCATGATGATCATGATGCCGGCGACTTTCACCTTCGTGCTGGCCACGTCGATGATGCGCGGTGTCGGCGATACCGTCACGCCGCTATGGGCGCTTGCGTTCTCCACCTTGATCGGACTCGTCGTCACACCCGCGTTGATCAAGGGATGGTTCGGGTTGCCTCAGCTTGGCGTCGCCAGCGCCGCCGTCGCCTCGGCGATCTCGTCGATCGTGACCCTGCTGTGGCTCGGTTTGTATATGCGGCGAACGGATCATCCGTTGGCGCCCGACGCCGTATTCTTCCGCGCTATGGGGTTCGAGCCGGAGCTGCTCGGCAAGGTGCTGCGCATCGGATTGCCCACCGCGATCCAGCTCGTCGTGATGTCGCTCGCCGAAATCGTTCTGCTCGGCATCGTCAATCGGTTTGGATCCGATGCGACCGCCGCGTATGGCGCGGTCAATCAGGTACTGAGTTACGTTCAATTCCCGGCAATCTCGATCGCGATCACCGCATCGATCTTCGCCGCGCAGGCGATCGGCGCCGGACATACCGACCGGATCGGCGCCATCGTGCGCACTGGAATGTGGCTCAACCTGCTGTTGACCGGCGGGCTTGTAGTGCTCGGCTATCTGCTGTCGCGGATCATCATCGGGCTTTTCATCACCAGCACGCAGGTGCTCGATCTGGCGCAGACGCTGCTGTTCATCGTGCTCTGGAGCACGGTCCCGTTTGGGATGGCCGGCGTGTTCTCGGCAACCATGCGCGCGAGCGGCACGGTATTTGTGCCAACGCTGTTGTCGATCGCGGCTATCGTTGCAGTCGAGGTGCCTGTCGCAGTCGTGCTCAGTCACCGCATAGGCATCGAGGGCGTCTGGATCGCGTATCCGGCCGCCTTCTGTACCATGCTGGTGCTCCAGATGGCCTTCTACATGCTGGTCTGGCGCAAACGGGAGATAAAGCGGCTGATCTGACCGGCCGTCCCGCTATATTATAATCATCATAAAAAGGATGGACGACGACAGCAGGCTGCGTCACAATCCCCTCGGAAACACTCTGGAGGCGGAGAAGCCTCTAGAGGCAGAAGATCCGGAGGCAAGCGTGAGTCAGAAAACCGCTCAGTTCATGTTCGATTTCGGCAGTCCGAACGCCTTTCTGAGCCACGAGGCGATTCCTGCCATCGAGAAGCGCACCGGCGCGAAATTCGAATATGTCCCAATCCTTCTCGGCGGCATCTTCAAGGCGACCAACAACAAGTCGCCCGCGGAGACGCTGGCCGGCGTCAAGAACAAGCGTGAATTCCATGCGTTGGAAACCGAGCGCTTCGTGCGCCGGTTTCAGGTCAAGCCGTATACCTGGAACCCGCACTTTCCGGTCAACACGCTAAACCTGATGCGCGCCGCCATCGCCGCGCAGTTCGAGGGCGTGTTCGAAAAGTATGTCGACGCCGCGTTTCATCACATGTGGGTCGAGCCGAAGAAGATGGACGATCCCGAAATCGCGGCGAAGGCGCTGACCGCGTCCGGCCTCGATGGCGCGAAATTGCTGACGCGAGCACAGGACGCCGACGTCAAGGCACGGCTGATTGAAAATACGCAGTCGGCGGTCGAGCGCGGTGCATTCGGCTCTCCGACATTCTTCGTCGGCAACGAGATGTTCTTCGGCAAGGAGCAGTTGCGCGAAGTCGAGGAGATAATTGCCGGCAAGTAATCGCTGCACCTTGATAAAAGACGGCGAGGACGCACCGAACTATCGGAGAATTCCAAACATGCCAAAACGCAACGCAACGGTCGCCGTGATCGGCGCTGGCGATTACATCGGCGCAGAGATCGTCAAGAAATTTGCTGCTGAAGGCTTCACGGTGTTCGCGGGACGCCGCGATGGTGCCAAGCTCGAACCGCTGGTGAAGGAAATCGAGGCGGCCGGAGGATCGATCGTTGCGCGCTCGCTCGATGCACGGAAAGAAGACGAGATCAACGCCTTCCTGCAGGACGCGGATAAGCACGCGCCGCTCGAGGTGACGATCTTCAATGTCGGCGCCAACGTCAATTTCCCGATTCTGGAAACCACCGATCGCGTGTTCCGGAAAGTCTGGGAAATGGCCTGTTGGGCCGGCTTCCTCGCGGGGCGCGAGTCCGCGCGGCTGATGCTGCCGCGCGGCCAGGGCAATATCTTTTTTACCGGCGCGACTGCGAGCCTGCGCGGCGGATCGGGCTTTGCCGCTTTCGCCAGCGCCAAATTCGGACTTCGCGCGGTGGCGCAGGCAATGGCGCGCGAGTTGGGGCCGAAGAACATCCATGTCGCGCATCTGGTCATCGACTCCGGCGTCGATACCGCATGGGTGCGTGAGCGCCGCGAGCAGCTCTGGGGCAAAGAGGCGCTCAACAATCCCGATCTGCTGATGCCGCCCGCATCGGTGGCCGCATCCTACTGGCAGCTCTATCAGCAGCCCAAGAGCGCATGGACGTCCGAAATGGAAATCCGCCCCTTCGGAGAAAAGTGGTAGCGCCGTTTTGAGTCGACGCGCGGCATAGTCCGGCATATCAAGCGCCAAGAACAACAATAACCTGAACCAGTGGAGTTGGACGATGCGTATTCTTGTGGTCGGCGCCGGGGCGATCGGCGGATATTTCGGCGGCAGGCTGCTTCAGGCCGGGCGCGACGTGACGTTCCTGGTTCGCCCGAAACGTGCCACTGAGCTGGCGAGTGCTGGCCTCGTTATCAAGAGTCCGCTCGGCGATGTCACCCTGAAGAATCCGCCAACGGTTCAGGCCGACAAGTTAAAGGACGTGTTCGACGTCGTATTGCTGAGTTGCAAGGCCTTCGATCTCGATGACGCGATCAAGTCGTTCGCGCCGGCCGTGGGATCGCAAACAGCGATCATCCCGATGCTTAACGGCATGCGGCATCTCGACGTGCTCGACGCCAAATTCGGCCGCGAGCGGGTGCTCGGCGGCCAGTGCGCAATCGCGGCCACCCTGAATGAGAAGCGCGAAATCGTCCAGCTCGCACCGATGCAATCGCTCGGCTTCGGCGAGCGCGCCGGTGGCACGAGCGATCGGGTCAAGGCGATCGCGGATACTTTCGCGAGCGGCAACTTCGGATCGCAGGCCTCAGATAACATCATGCAGGACATGTGGGAGAAGTGGGTGTTCCTCGCCACGCTCGCCGGCACCACCAGCCTGATGCGCGCCGCGGTCGGGCACATCATTGCTGCGCCCGGCGGCAGAGACTTCATCCTGGGCGTACGGGACGAAATCGCGGCAATCGCAAAGGCGGCTGGTTACGCGCCGCGCGAGCCGTTCCTGACCCGCACGCAGGGCATGCTGACCACTGAAGGCTCGCCGCTGACGGCATCGATGTTTCGTGACATCAAAGCCGGCGCTGCGGTGGAGGCCGATCATGTGATCGGCGATCTGGTCACCCGTGCCGAGGCCGCAAAACTGCCGGTGCCGAAACTGCGCACGATCTATACGCATCTGAAGGCGTATGAGGGCCAGCGAGGGTGACTATCTTACCCTCCCCTGGAGGGGGAGGGTCGGCGAGCATCGCGCGAAGCAAGGTGCGAGACGGGGTGGGGTGGCCTCGTCAGGAAAGTTCACCCCACCCCGCCACTCATTTCAGTCGTGGCGACCCTCCCCCTCCAGGGGAGGGTGAGAGATCTACAAATGCGCGAGGTAATGCGCGAGCGCGGTGATCTCTTCCTCGTGGAGCGGATAAGCGACGTCGGCCATCGCCGCCATGCCGCCACCGGATCGCTCGCCCGACTTGTAATCGCGCAACGCCTTGACGAGATACTCCTCACGTTGACCCGCAATACGGGCCACCGCCTTGGTGCCTGCAAAGTTGTCGCCATGGCATGAGGCGCAACGGCGGCCCATCGCAGCCTGCTTACCCTTCGCTGACAGATCAGGATTGTCGTCCTTCGTTCCTTGCGGCGGGGTCAGGGATGCGAAGTAGGCGCCGAGGTTGCGGATATCCTCGTTATTGAGCTGTTCGACAACTGGCTGCATCTGCTCGTTCTTGCGGGTACCTGCGCGGAAGAACACCAGTTGCCACTGGATGAATTGATCCTGCTGCCCGGCGAGCGACGGAATGTTCTCGGTGGTGGAAATACCGTTCTCGCCGTGGCATGCGGCGCAGACTTCGGTGGCCTTGGCCTTACCTGCGGCGACGTCGGCCGCCTGGACGGGACCTGCCACCACGGCGGCTGCAAGTAACGCTGCCATTATTGTTGTTGTTCGCATCATACCGACAACCTCATCGCGGCCGAATTTGTTCCGGCATCTGCGTCCAGTGATGGAGAAAGGTCAAAGAATGAAAAGGCGGCCTGTCGCTTGACGTCGCGCCAGATCAACAAGAACCGGCCCGGAACGAAAGGGCTGCGGTCGCCCTCGCGACCGCAGCCCTCCAATCATCACTCTATTATTTGCTGTAGCTGATGCGATAGATCGCGCCAGCCCAATCATCGGCCACCAGGATCGAGCCGTCCTTGGCGAGCACGATATCGGCGGGACGGCCGGTGTAACCCTGCTTGCCTTCGATCCAGCCGGAGGCGAACACCTCCTGCTTCGGGTTCTTGCCATCGGGACCGACAATCACCCGCACAATACGGGCGCCTTGGTACTGATGCCGGTTCCACGAACCGTGCTCGGCGATCAGGATGTTATTCTTGTACGACGCCGGGAACATGGAGCCGGTGTAGAACTTCATGCCGAGCGGAGCCACGTGAGCGCCGAGTTTCAACACCGGCGGCGTAAACTCTGAGCACTTGTGGCCCATGGCGAACTTCGGATCGGGAATATCGCCCTGATGGCAGTGAGGATAACCGAAGTTCTCGCCGAGTTTCGAGATCATGTTGAGCTTGTCGCTCGGCGTATCGTCGCTAAGCCAGTCGCGGGCGTTCTCCGTGAACCAGTATTTGCCGCTGCGCGGATCGACGTCGCCGCCCACGCTATTGCGAACGCCGAGCGCCACGATTTCGGCATTGCCGGTCTTGGGATCAACGCGCCGGATCTGCGCGGTGCTGGTCGGCGGAATGCCGATATTGAAGGGAGGGCCAACCGGGATATAGAACCAGCCGTCCTTGTCCGGTGCCAGATATTTCCAGCCGTGCGCGTTGTAGGACGCGAAGTCGTCGTAAACGACCTTGGGTTCCGGCATCTTGTCGAGATTGGCTTCCGGATTGTCGTAGCGCATCAGCTTGTTGATATCGATGACGTACAGCGCGCCATTCTCATAGGCGAGGCCAGTCGGCATCTTCAGACCCTTGATGATGGTCTTGACCTCTTTCTTGCCGTCCTTGTCGGTGATGGCATAGACGTTGCCGAGACCGAACGAGCCGACGAACAGCGTACCCTTGTCACCCCATGCCATCTGGCGCGCGGCGAGTACGTTCGAAGCATAAAGCTCGATCTTGAAACCTGCCGGCAGCTTGATCTTCTTTAGCGCTGCGTTGATTTCCGATTCCGACATGCCGGTCGGCGGACCTGACGGCGGGGCGAGGCCTTTCTGCGCCTCGGTCTCATCGCCGAGGAACCAGTCATCCGGCGGATGTGTCCAGAATTCCTTGTTGCCGGATTCGTAGTGCTTGAGTCCCTTTTGTTGCGCCTGCTGTGCGCTGACCTGCGTCGCGACACTCGCCATGGCGAGGACCGCGGCGCATGCAAGAATGGATCGACTGAATACCGATTTCATCGCATCACTCCCTATGCAGCCAACTCAGGCTGCTACCGTTATTGTTTTGAGACTTCGAGAGGCGAGTTTGGTCTGTTGCTGATTGATCAGACCATCGAAGCCTAGCACATCCATGGCGAGTGAGAAGTCCGAAGGACGCGGCAGCAGCAAACCTGCCGTCGGAGAAGTTCATTTCACGACAGATTGATGGCGCGAACTTTTTGTTTCCCGCATGGCGCATCGTGCGCCGCACAATTGGGACCAACTGGTTCACTTGCGCTTTACCGTGAGTTTGGCCGAGCCCATGTTGTTTCGGTAAAATGCATTGTAAAGCCCGGGAATTCCGATCACCGCATCGTTGACGAAAACGAACAGCTCGCCATCGCGTGTCGGTTTGATGGTGGCCTCGATCACGGAATCATCCGGATCGGGTTCAAGAAATCTCTCTTCGCCACCGACGCGGCCGTAGCGCAGCACGATCCGAAACCAGTCCTCGGTCAGTTCGCGCCGCAGCGGAAGGCCGAAGCTGAGCAGAATGCGATGATACCAGAGCGGCGGATCTTTCGCGGAGAAGCCTCCGAGGGCAACGGGTATCCCGCTGTCGGTCCAGGCGGTGCCGGGGTCGACCTTGATGGAATATTGCTTGCCGCGTTCAAGAAAAATCCCGGTTGGCTTGCAGAGATCGGACGTGTTGAAGACGACCGCCGCCGTATCCCCCGAGGTGCCGAGCGGCTTCGGCACAGGTATCGACGGATCCCGACTGTTGTCTGCGCAGGTGAGGCCGGCGACATCCTGAATATTGTAGGCGAAGTGACTGGCCAGACTGACGCCCGCAGAGGCAAACAAAACTGCGAACAAAAACGGCGCGATCGTTCGCTTGATCGTCTCGCGCGCCGTTACGTAAGCCGTGTTGGTACGCACTCCATAGATGAAACCCCCGGGCAATCCGGCAGGGGCTGACGCAGCACCGCTCCAGATTTCCCCCATGCGATTGGATATACGCCGGGCGATCCGCATACCCCAGACCACAAAGATAATGACCAGGACCGAGAGCAGGATGAATGAACCGGGCGCGCGGGCAAACCCGCTGATCCAGGTTTTTGCGAAGCCCGGCAGAAACCCACCGACGATGCGGATGATGTCCGACACCCAGCGGATCGGACTGGTGAACTCGTCCGCACGCCGCGCTCCGCTGACTAGCGGAAATACGATCAGCCAGAGCGTCGCGCCGACGGTTGCAAAATAAACCAGACGGCGTTTCCAGATGTCGTTCCAGATGTGCTCCTGGGCTTCCGCGCGCGCCGCCGCGCTCGCGTCCGTCTCAAAACCATATTGGCCGGGCGTGAGAATTTCGCCGTCGTCGGTCACCACATCGTAAACAGCAGGAAATCCCGCCGGCGCGTAGGCATGGGCGCGATTTTTGATCCGTTTCAGCGCGCTCTCGTGGATTTTCGGGCGCGCGATATGGACCGCATCCCCGCGACGGCGCGAAAATACTTCGTTGCAAAGCTCAGTGAGCTTGCGCGGTCCGTAACGATAATAGCTGCCGAGCCCGGCGCGCGAATCGTAAAGGCGCCCGTCCTTGTCGCGCATCGCCATGGCGTTCTTGAAAGGGTCGGGGTCGGCGGGCGGATTGGCCTGATCGGATTTGAGACGCAGTCCGCAATGCAGCGCCTCCGTCCACATCCAGACCAGCGGTACATAGGCCAGCGAGTCGTCGGGATAGCCGCCGCCGACATTGGAATGCACGCCCGCGAACCAGACCTGGCTGATCTGCTCATCCTTGATGAAACGCTTCGGGTCGGGATCGAACGGCACTGGCGGCGCGGTACGTTCGTCCCACAATTCGGGATGGAAGGTGGTGCGCTCCTCGTCGAGCGCGAGCGCCTGACAGGCCCGGGCTACGCGGGCGCGATTGAGCGTGTGATCCGGCAATTCGAGCGGCAATATCCATTTGCTGACGCCGCGCGTCATCTCGTCGAGCGGCAGACCGTAGGCGGAGACGGTGTCCCACACCCCGAGGAAACGGATGCGCCGGAGCCTGCGGTTATCAGCCTTGTCGTAGTCCTTCCGCAAAAACACATCGCGCATCGCGCGGAAGATGGTCTCGATACGCCAGACGGTATGAAACCGCTCGCGGCGATATTGGCGATACGCTTGATGCGCCCTGCGATCGAGGTCGGCCTCGTTGTCGGCGGCGACGAGCCCTTGATTGAGCATTAAGCCGGCAACGATGCGAATCGTGAAGCCGCCGCGGCTGAAGCCGAAGCCGAAAATCTCATCGTCCTCGGTGCGATAGTTGCGGCAGGCAAACTTGTAGATGTCGATGACGTTGCGTTTCAGGCCGAAGCCGAATGCCCCGCCGAGAATGGCGAGCGGCTTGAACGACGAGGTGCCAACACCATCGTCGTAAAACGCCACCTGATCCGACCCCGACAGATCGAGCGCTTCGAACGTGCGCCAGACATTGGTGCGCCAGACCTTGGCCGAAGAATTTCCGGTGCCGTCCGACAGCAGAACGATTTTCCGGCCCATGTGATGCCCCCGGAACGATGTCGCGTGCGGCGCTTCTGCGCTGTCTTTTATTCAAAATGAATGCGGCTTGGATCAATGCCGTCCAGTGAGGCCATCAGCACACCCGATCGCGGCAAAATTCGGTTTGCCCGCAGGTGCCGGTCGCCAAGACCACAAACGACAAAGCCGCCTTGCGGCGGCTTGTCGTTTAAGTGTCTGCGTTGCCATCGAGAAGTTCTTGGAGCGGGCGAAGGGATTCGAACCCTCGACCCCGACCTTGGCAAGGTCGTGCTCTACCACTGAGCTACACCCGCATCCGAGAATTTGGCGGCGATTGCGCGCCGCCAACGGGCAGACCTATGCCAAATGCGGACCTTGAATGCAACAGCCAGTCTGTCGCTGAACGGGCTCGATTTCCGCCATTCTCGAAGGCCGGCCGGGCAAAATGGCCCGAAACAGGGTTCGAACACCCGCGCAGGCCCTTCCATACCGGAGGCCGGGTTCCACCCGATTGCAAAACGGTCCTCTAACCGCCAATTAAGGGGCGGGCCGTGCTAGAACCGGCTCGTTCCCGGGACATCAGGCGAGGATCACGTGACCATAGTCGAGCAGGGCAGCGAACCGGCACCGCAGGCGTCCGATCTCATCAAGGAGACGACGACGCAGACGTTCATGCAGGACGTCATCGAGGAATCGAAGCGCCAGCCGGTGCTGATCGACTTCTGGGCGCCGTGGTGCGGTCCCTGCAAGCAATTGACGCCGGTGATCGAGAAAGCCGTCCGCGCTGCCAAGGGCAAGGTCAAGCTGGTCAAGATGAACATCGACGAGCATCCGGCAATCCCCGGCCAGATGGGCATTCAGTCGATTCCGGCCGTGATCGCCTTCGTCAACGGCCAACCCGCCGACGGATTCATGGGCGCGGTCCCCGAAAGCCAGGTCAATGCCTTCATCGACAAGCTAACCCAGGGCGTGGCGGCTCCCGGCGAACCCAACATCGAGGAGATCCTCAAGGAGGCCGAAGCCGCCTTCGCCGCCGGCGATCCGGCCACGGCGGCTTCGATCTATGCCGAAATTCTCGGCTTCGATGCCACGAATATTCCGGCGATGGCAGGACTTGCGCGCTGCTATGCGACAACAGGCGCACTCGACCAGGCCAAGCAGACGCTTGCACTGGTGCCCGAGTCCAAGCGCGGCGACGCCGCGGTCAAGACCGTGCAGACCATGATCGATCTCGCCGAGCAGGCGAGTTCGCTTGGCCCCATTACCGAGCTTGAACAGAAAGTCGCCGCAAACCCGCTCGATCATCAGGCGCGATTCGATCTGGCGACGGCGCTGAATGCCGGTGGCAAACGCAGCGACGCGACCAATCACCTGCTCGAGATCGTCAAGCGCGACCGCAAATGGAACGACGACGGCGCCCGCAAGCAGCTCGTGCAATTCTTCGAGGCGTGGGGTCCCGCCGACGATGCCACCGTCGAGGGCCGCAAGCGGCTATCGACGATTCTGTTTTCGTAGCGTGTATTCCGCTCTCATGGCGCGCATTCCGCAAAGTAGGCACCGGTTTTGCGATAAGAATACGCGCTAATATGAAGCTCTAGAAACTCTGTTCGATAGCACCGGACCCGCACATGCCAATCAATGCCGACTATCGCGGCCCCGGTGATCTTCCCGAGGTGCTTCCTGTCTTTCCACTGCCGGGCGCGCTGCTGTTGCCGCGCGGACAAATGCCGCTGAACATTTTCGAGCCGCGTTACCTTGCGATGATCGACGACGCCTTTCGCGACGGACATCGCCTGATCGGCATGATCCAGCCCGACATCACGCACTCCGCGAGTGAAGACAGGCCAAAACTATTTCACGTCGGCTGTGTCGGACGCATCACCCAGCTCGCCGAATCCGGCGACGGCCGTTACATCCTCGAGCTCACCGGTGTCTCGCGCTTCAGGATTGTGGAAGAGCTGACGGTGTTGACACCCTATCGCCAGTGCAAGGTGGATTTTTTTGACTTCGTCAATGATTTCACCGCGCGCAAGGGCGAAGACGCTGTCGACCGCAAGCGGCTGCTCGAGGTGCTCCGGGACTTTCTCAAGGTCAATAATCTGAAAGTGGATTGGGAAGGTATCGAGACCGCACCGAACGAGGCCTTGGTCAATGCGCTGGCGATGATGTCGCCCTATGGCGTGCCGGAAAAACAGGCCATGCTCGAAGCGCCCGATCTGAAAACTCGCGCCGAAATCCTGATCGCCGTCACTGAAATGGACCTCGCGAAAAAGCGCACGTCAGGCGAACCGGGATTGCAGTAGCGCGTCGCTTATGCCGTCACGGGGGCGGCCGCGCCGTGCCGATCGCCAGTCCGCCCAAGAGAGCGGTCCGCCATTTCATTGCTTCCGATAAATCCCATCTGGCGGCCGATACCGTCGGACAGCGGTACAGTCGCGCGACGCATCTTGCGCGCGTTCTGGTATTGGCGTGCGAATTCCACATCAACGGCGGACGGCGATCTGATAAAATCCAGCGGCCTGACGCCGCCGCGCCGCGCGCAGTCCCTCGCCCGTGGCAAGATTGCCGACGGCCCTTGCGACTTGCATCGCCGGGCGTGGCGAACACGCGCACCCGGTGCCGTCCCGAACAAGCCGGGTGACGATATCCTGGCCCAGATGACTGGTCCCCCCGGTTACAAGACGAGCGGCATCTGAAAGCTCCTTATGATGCTTGCAAGAATTCGCGGTGCGGAAACGTCAGTTGCCGGCGGGAACGAGCAGAGTCTCGCCGGTCGCGACCAGCGACATCTCGCCGTGTTCGTTTCCGGCGAACAGTTCGGCCCTGGCGAAGACTTGCTTGCGTCCGGCGCGCACGGTCGTTCCTTTCGAAACAAAATAAGGGCCGACGGCTGGTCTCAGACAGTTCATCGAGAAGTGGGAAGCGGTGACCGCCCCGACGACAGTCGCTGCGGCAAATCCGCAGGCGGTATCGAGTAGTGCCGCAATCACTCCGGCATGCAGGTGGCCGGCATATTGCGTGAAATCGTCGCGCCAGATCATGCGGAGTTCTGCGTGCCCGCCGCCAGCGCTGACAACCTCGAATCCCGCCATATCGTTGAACGCGGCCGATTCGTTGACCGCCGCGAGGTCCTGCAGATTGAGCCCCTGGCTTCCGCTCATGCGCGGCTCCATTGCGGCGGACGGTTCTCGAGATTGGCCATCACGGCTTCGACGTTGTTGGGCGTGCCCAGCAGCGCTGCTTGCTCGGCGGTCTCAGCAGCAAGCCCAACCGCCGCATCGCGATCGGCTGCAAAATTCAGAAGCCGTTTGGTCGCGCGGATCGCATCCGGGCTGCGGCTTGCAATCTCGCGCGCCGTGGCCAGTGCGGCCGCCCGGGGGTCTGTGACAATGCGCGTGGCAAATCCGTACGCGAGCGCTTCTTCGGCGGAAAAAATCCGCGCGGTGTAAGTGAGTTCGCGGACGATATCTTCGCGGGCCAGATGCCGCATCAGTTGCGTTCCGGCCATGTCCGGCACCAGTCCCCATTTGGTCTCGATGATGGCGAAGCGCGAATCCGGCGCGACGTAGCGCAGGTCCGTGCCGAGGGCGAGCTGAAAGCCGCCGCCATAGGCGATACCGTGTACCGCGGAGATCACCGGCACCGGAAGCTCGCGCCAGAGCCACACCAAATGCTGCGCAAAGTTGGCGACGCCATGGGTGCGCTTCGTAAGATCGGCGAACGGTAGAATCGATTCTCCCTTCGCAGCCGCCGTGATTCGTTCGAGATCGAGCCCGGCGCAAAACACCCGCCCCTCCCCGGACAGCACCACGGCGCGAACGCTGGGATCGTGCTTGATCTGCGCGCCGGCGGCGGCGATGGCTTCGAACATTGCGGGATCGAGCGCATTCATTTTGTCGGGGCGGTTCAATCGAACGTCGGCAATTCCATTTTCAACGATCAACCGGATGCGACCATCCATGACTCATCCTTTCACTTGTTCAGTCCGAGTGTGTTTGTTCGCGCCCGGGTCCGCTGCTAGTAACCGGCCACCGCCATCGCGGTCACCGCGCCCAATGCGACCCATCCGAAATGACGGCCACGCAAAGCGATGAAGTTGGCGATCGCCGCAAACCCGTAAACGGCCGCGAACGTGACCACGATCCAGTGCCGCGCCGGCTCCGACATCATCGCAGGCGCCATCAGCAACAGCACACCGCCGCCGATCCACGCCACGGTGCCCGCCTGCCAGACCATGCGGATCAGCAGGCGGATGCGCGGGGGCTCGATGGTGGCGCGGGCGAACACCTTCGTCTCTCCCAGCACGCCGTGAATGATCGCGGCCGCGATGGCGGTGAATCCCGATAACTGAAGCAGAACGTCTCGCATCGTCGCCTCCATACAGCAGTGTATGGAGATATAATGTACGCACTGGATCACGTCAATACAGTT
>JBEPUM010000058.1:0-18412 GCA_041691515.1 Pseudomonadota bacterium
GAACGCCGCGCGCAACGGACACCGACAGCATCTCCTCGGAAAATCGGCTGCGCGCTGCGATTAACAGGCGCATGGGCCGTAGCGATTCATCGGCAGCGGTGTCATCCAGCCCCGCGCGGGCTTCGTCATCGAGGATTCGCAGCGCAAAAGGATCGCGAAAGATGGAACCGCCGTCCAGCGTTTGATGCGCAGCGCGGTAAGCGGCCGCACCACGCGCAGTTTGGCTAGGCAGACCATCTTGCATCGGCTTCTCCTCGAAGTGGACGATGGCAAACTCAGCGATATGTTGACGGACCGCCGCGCCCGGCCTTCAGCGCTGACATCCTGATCATGTCCACGCTCTCGATCCAGCGTTCAGTCATCTTCAGTCGGCAAATGACCGTTGGGTTCTGAGATTGATCGACAGTGGAATCACGATCATCGGCAGCAGTGCTATCCCGATTGGCACAAATGCGAAGGCGGCATTGCCCGTGGTGTCCCATACTACCCCGCTTATAATTGAAACGAGCATCGCAATGCCGTAGCCGATGGTGAAGACACCGGCTGACATGCGGGGCACATCGTCCGGAGCCACCAGCAGGGCCGGCAACGTCAGCACGAGCGTCAAGCCGATGGCGCAGGTAAATCCAATCAGCGCTGCCGCGCACATGATTCCCCATAGGTTCGTGATCGTCGCAACGCCCACGATACCAACGACACCCAAAACACCGGACAGGATGAGCGGCCATTTTCTTCGCTCCAGGCGGCTGGCCGCGATCAGCAGGAGAAACGATCCCGGCAGCTGACCTGCATTGAGCGCCGACAGCGCCGGCCGGATCAAGTCGGTATGACCGGTCTGAAGCAGCAGGCCGGGCAAGAATGCGTTGGTGCAGAAATAAAGCTGGTTGTTGGCACTTGTGATAAGGCCGACCTTCCAGAGCAAAGGATCGCGCCAGTCGGGCATCCAGCGTCGATGCTGGACTGACGCACCGTCTGCGCTCGGCCGCGCTGCGAGTATGATGAGTGCAACCGCGGCTGACGCGAGCGACCAGAATTCGAGACTGGCGCGCCAGCCGCCTCCCAGCAAGGGCACGATGACCGCTGCGAGGACGACCGGAAAGATTTCGCCGCACAGCAATCCATTCGTGTAGACGGCCGTGGCGAAACCAATTTTGTGAGGAACCCACTGCCGCACCAGCGGCGGCAGTGCCGGTTGCATCACGGCAACGCCCGCTGCCATCAGCGCCGTGGCTGCGAACAATGTTGCCCCATCGACGGCAAAGCCGCGCAGTGCCGATCCAATAGCGGCAACGAAGAGGCCAACAACGAGCGCGTTGACGGCTCCGACCCGCGCGATCAACAGCGAGCCGGGGACCGCGATCAACGCAAACAGGCTGACTGGAATAGCGTTGAGAATCCCGACGTCGGTTCCGGACAGATTCAAGTCCGAAATGATGAGCGCCAGCACCGGCGGCACGGCCAGGATTGCCATCCGCAGCCCGACACCTCCAAGCCAAAGCAGACCCAATGGGCGCAGCGATGACGGCGATCCAGCGGTCACCCGGCGGCCTTCAGTCGCTCCAGTGCTTCAAGGAATTTCGCTTTGCGCGCGACGGCTGCTTCGCGCTTTTCTTTCTCTTCCTCGACGATCTCTTCCGGCGCATTGGCGACGAACTTCTCGTTGCCGAGCTTGCTGTCGACCCGCTTGATGTCGGCATCGGCCTTGGCGATTTCCTTGTCGAGCCGCGATCGCTCGGCCGTCAAATCGATCACACCTTTCAAGGGAAGTGCGGCGACTTCGCCGCGGACCAGCAATTGAACTGCTCCTTCCGGCGCGCGCTCCACGAACGAGATATCCGCAAGCCGCGACATTCGTTTTACGACATCGATCCAGCGCTGGGCGCGATCCCTTGTTTCGGCGGAAGGGTTTGCCAGCAACAGCGGCGTCAGCGTCGCCGGCGGAATGTTCATTTCCGCGCGAACCGAACGAATCGCGGTGACGAGATCGACCACCCAACCGATTTCAGCTTCGGCCGCGTCATCGCGGAAATCGGGTTTTGACGTTTCCGCAAGCAGCACCGGTGCTGCCAGCGGGTCAGCGGCGGCAGTTGCGATCGCGAGGGTTTCCTCTCTCGTCAGAGTACCTGCTTTCAGCGGCCATGGCGTCAAGGTCAGCAGATCACTGCGCGCTGACGTCACCGCCCACAGTTCTTCTGTGAGGAACGGCATGAACGGATGCAGAAGCTTCAAGATCTCATCGCGCGCCCAGGCGACCATGGCGCGAGTCTCGGCCTTGGCCGGACCGTCCGCGCCCATCATCACGGGCTTTGCGAGTTCGAGATACCAGTCGCAATAGACGTTCCAGACGAAACGATAGATCGCCGCCGCGGCATCGTTAAAGCGATAGGCTTCGATCGCTTCGGTGACCTCTCGCGTAGCGCGCGAGGTTTCATGGACGATCCAGCGGTTGAGCGTTTCCTTTGCCTGCGTCGCATCGAAATCCGTCGGCAGCGCGCACTCGTTCATCTCGGCAAAGCGGCAGGCGTTCCAGAGTTTCGTCGCAAAGTTGCGATAGCCTTCGACCCGCTGGGTGGAGAGTTTGATGTCGCGGCCCTGCGCCGCCATCGCGGCTAGCGTGAAGCGCAGCGCGTCGGCGCCGTAGTCGTCGATCAGATGCAGGGGGTCGATGACGTTACCCTTCGACTTCGACATCTTGGCGCCCTTCTCGTCGCGGACGAGCGCGTGGATGTAGACCGTCGAGAACGGCGCCTCTTTCATGAAATGCAGGCCCATCATCATCATCCGGGCGACCCAGAAGAAGATGATGTCAAAACCGGTGACCAGCACATTGGTCGGATAGTAGCGCTTCACTTCGGGCGTCTCGTCCGGCCAGCCCAGTGTCGAAAATGGCCACAGCGCCGAGGAGAACCATGTATCGAGTACGTCTTCGTCGCGTGTGATGAAGCCTTCGCGCTTCGCCGGATCGCGCGCCATCTCGGCGCCTTGCTCTGGCGTGATGACTTCCTGCTCGACGTAATAGCCGAGCGCGCTGCCGACGGCTTCGTCCTCGGTCTCCGCGACGAACACCTTGCCGTCCGGACCGTACCAGGCCGGAATCTGATGCCCCCACCAGAGCTGCCGCGAGATACACCACGGCTGGATGTTCTCCATCCACTCGAAGTAGGTCTTTTCCCAGTTCTTCGGCACGAAGGTCGTCGTACCCGAGCGAACCGCCGACATCGCCGGCTGCGCCATGGTGTGAGCGTCGACGTACCACTGGTCCGTCAGGTAAGGCTCGATGACAACACCGGAGCGATCGCCATGCGGCACCATGTGCGTGTTGGGCTCGATCTTGTCGAGGAAACCAAATTCATCGAGACGCGCGACAATGGCCTTGCGCGCGGCGAAGCGTTCCATGCCGTCCAGCTCTTCGGCCAGCATCAGCGCGCCTTCGGGAAGACCGCGCAGGTAATCCTCGTTCGCAGAGAGCGTGAGCCGCCCTT
The DNA here is from genome assembly GCA_041691515.1 of Pseudomonadota bacterium. Lineage (GTDB taxonomy): Bacteria > Pseudomonadota > Alphaproteobacteria > Rhizobiales > Xanthobacteraceae > Nitrobacter. The sequence goes on from JBEPUM010000058.1 coordinate 3,483, forward strand.
CCCTGTCGAGCACGCCGATCTGCTGCAAACCATGACGCTTGCCGACTTCAAAATCGTTGAAGTCGTGCGCGGGCGTGATCTTGACCGCGCCGGTGCCTTTCTCGGGATCGGCGTAGTCGTCGCCGATGATCGGGATGCGACGGCCGACTAGCGGCAGCACGACCTTGCTGCCGATCAGATGCCCAAGCTTCTCATTCTCCGGATGGACGGCGACCGCGGTATCGCCCAGCATGGTTTCGGGGCGCGTGGTGGCGACCACGATGTAGGTCGTGGGATCATCGGGGTTGAAGGTCTTGCCTTCGAGTGGATAACGCAGATGCCAGAGGCTGCCCTTGACCTCGATCTGCTGCACTTCGAGATCGGAGATCGCCGTGAGCAGTTTCGGGTCCCAGTTGACGAGACGCTTGTCCTTGTAGATCAGGCCGGCGCGATGCAGTTCGACGAACACCTTGACCACGGCGCGCGACAAACCCTCGTCCATCGTGAAGCGTTCGCGGGACCAGTCGCAGGACGCGCCGAGCCGCTTCAATTGATTGACAATGACACCGCCGCTTTCGGCCTTCCACTGCCAGACGCGTTCGAGAAATTTTGCGCGGCCCATATCTCGGCGGCCGGGCTCCTGCCGCTCCATTAGCTGCCGCTCGACGACCATCTGCGTCGCAATGCCGGCGTGGTCGGTGCCGGGCTGCCACAGCACATCGCGACCGCGCATCCGCTCGAACCGGCACAGGATATCCTGCAACGTGTTATTGAGTGCGTGACCCATGTGCAGTGAGCCGGTGACGTTCGGCGGCGGGATCACGATCGTGAACGGTTCGGCATCGCGGCGATCCGCGCGCCCCGCTTTGAACGCGCCGGCCTCCTCCCAGATGCGGGACATGCGGCCTTCAATCTCGGTGGGCTGATAGGTCTTCTCGATCATGGCAATGCAATCACTGTCGGTGCCGTTTCAGGCGAATTCGCGGAATGAGGGGCATTTGACCGCGTAAAAGCCTTTCGGCGCACGCCAAGTCAACAAGATGGCTGAATAAAGCGGTCAGCCGCGGCAAATACCAGCCTTTAAGGGGCCAGTAGAGCGGATTCGGCGCTCGCGAGGCAATCGGAGATGGCGCAGCGGCGCTGATTATCGGAGGCGGATCACTGTCGTCCGCGCGAAACCCGCTCGATTTCAGCTTTCACAATGCGCTCGACGAGGCCCGGCAAGTTGTCGTCGAGCCAGGATTTCAACATCGGACGCAGCATCTCTTTGACGAGGTCTTCAAGGGTGCGGGCGTTATTGCTCAACACCGTGTTGGCGAGTGTGCTGAAGGCGGATTCGACCGCCGAAACCGTCGAATGCGACAGAATTTGCGCGGCCGGAGTGGCGCTCGGAAGGTCTGGCTGATCGACTGCCGCCGGACGCCGCCGGACGACCGGCGGAGGCGTCATCTCCGCGAATTCCAGATCGTCCTGCGGGTCGACTTTCTGAAACGACGCCGGTGCCGGATCCGGCAGCGCCATCTCGTCGGTCAATTCGAACACTTCTTCAGCCTGAGCCGGGCGAACCTCATCCTCGGTGGTCGCGGCATCGAGGCTCGCGAGCATCGCATCGATGTCGTCCTGACTGTTGCTTGGGGCGGGTGCGGGGACAGCCGGCTTGGCGGCCGGCTTCGGCGCGATGACAGACGGAGGGATGCCGGTCATCGCGGCAGGCTTTGCGGGCGCCGCTGCCTTGGGCGGAGGAGCACTGGGTGCCTGAGGTTTTGCTGCATCTGGAGTCGCCACCTTTCCGGCCGCCGCTGGCTTTGCATCGTCGTCGGCGATGATGCGGCGGATCGACGCCAGAATCTCCTCCATCGAGGGTTCTTGGACCTTTGCAGGTTGCGTCATGTCCAACTCCACATCTTCAAACGCCCTCGTCAGCGTCTTAGCATCAAGCAACAGAGGATTTTCCGGTTCCGGATACGCAGGTGCGGATTTTGATCGCGCAAGCCCGACTTGTCCCCAGATCAGGCGCCGCGGGAGGCGACACCGATTGATTCTCCGCCCGGACTCCTGTCGCAACGCCACCAAACGCCGGATACCACGCGAATCGCTTCGCTGCCCCTTGCAAGGGTATGTCACGGCAACAATTGATTGCAAGCAAAGGGCTGTGGACACAGCCCCTCATGACGTTCGCGCGTGATCAGCGTCCGTCCGGTGTGCGTACGCCGACCCAGCTGTCACGAACCTGCTGATAATGAACGCTCGGATCGTAAACTGTGGTTTTGAGTTTCAGCACCTGCGGCGACAGCCGTCCGACCGCGTTCAGCGTCGCGTAGGATGCAACAACGCGGTCGTGCTGCGCGGTCACCAGCGCGACACGTGCGTTGACCAGCGCCTGCTGGGCGTTCAACACGTCGAGCGTGGTGCGCTGTCCGGCCTTGGCTTCCTCGCGTACGCCGTTGAGCGCGATCTCGGACGCCGTGACTTGCGCCTGGGCCGACGCGACCTGCGCCTTGCCTGCGATGAGCTGGCCCCAAGCCTGAACCACGCTGGCGCGAGTCTGATCGCGGACCTGCTCGAGACTGAGACGCTGCTGCGCCAGAGTTTCCTTCGACTGGCGGATCAGCGAATACTCCGCACCGCCTTGGTAGATCGGCACCGATACGGAAGCGATCGCGGAGGCAAAAAACTGCTTCTGCACCGTGAGCTGCTGCTCGTATCCCTGCTGCGCGCTGGCCTGGAGAGTCACGGTCGGAAAGAGCGCACCCTCGGCAATCTTGACTTGGAGATGGCTGACGTCGATGCCGAACATCGCCGCGGTCACGTTGGGATTCTGGGTGAGGCCGAGATCCACAGCGCTGGCGATCGTTCCAGGCAGAAAACGATCGACGGGCGAACCCGCCGCCAATTGTCCGGGCTCGTTGCCGATGATGCGGCGGAAATTGGAGCGGGTCGTGGTGAGAATGGATTCGGCCGTCAAAAGCTGCGTGCGGCCGGCGGCGAGTTGAGCTTCGGACTGCGCGACGTCGGTGCGGGTGACTTCGCCGACAGTGAAGCGGTCGCGCGTCTGCTTCAGTGTCTGCTCGAGCACGCGGACGTTGCTGCGCTGGACTTCCACGATCGCAGAATCGCGCAAATAATCCATGTAAATGGTCGCGGCCGAAAGCAGCACAGTCTGTTCAAGAACGCGCAAACCCTCACGGGACGCAGACACCTGTCCTTCCGCCGCGCGCGTCCTGTTGGCGGTCTGGAAGCCGTTGAACAGCGTCTGCGAAATCGTGGCTCCAACGGCAGCCGGCGCCTGTGCGCCATGGAGTGCGGCGCCGGGACCGCCTGGAACACCCTGCGTTGCATCCGTGTATTGGTAGCCGCCGCTTGCGGTCACGGAAACCTTGGGCCGATAACCCGACAAAGCCTGTGGCACGTTTTCATCGGTGGAGCGCACTGAGGCGCGTTGGGCGTTGAGCTGCGGATTGTTTTGATAGGCGCGCACCAGCGCTGCCTCGATCGTGTCGGCAAGAACCGGCGTCGCCGCCCCCGACCACGCAGTCATAAGAGCCAGGGCGGCTGCCCCGGCCAATAGTTTCACGCCACCCATCCGTAGAATTCCATTCTTCTCTTTACCGGACGCCCGAAGGAGACTGTGTTTCCGTACCGGATCACGCCCTGCCCCCGAGTCAATGTCCCAAGCACAACATATTCGTCGCCTGAGCGCTACGGAACCCCCCGTGGCCGATCGCAACCGAAACTCTCTGGCTGGGACATAGGAGCCACACTTGACGTTTCCCGAGGGAACCGTGGCCGAACCGGATAGGGGTGCCGATTCTCGAATTCGCTTGTCTTTGTCGCGACCTGTGCGGCCGAAATACTAGAAAACGAATGCCGCCGGCCGTTCGAGGCCCGGCAAAACCGGAACCGACGCATCGAAAAGGGGCCTGTCCCCAAAATCGGCGTGCGAATGGGTAATGAGGGTCGCACGTTGAGGACGGCTCATGGCGAAAACGCCGACCAGCCGCCCGTCGGGCCCGAGCTGCCGGTAAAGCTGCTCCGGAACGACCTCGGTCGCGCCCTCCATGATGATTACGTCATAGGGTGCGTTCGCAGGCGCGCCGTCGGACGCCGCGGCGGCGACAACCGTCACTTGGCCGAGGCCGAAGGTTGCGAGAATGCCGCTCGCCTTCGCAGCCAATGCCGAATCGCTTTCGGTCGCAGTCACCCGGCCGGCGAATTTCGCGACCAGCGCAGCGGTATATCCGGTTGCGCAACCCACTACGAGGACGTTGTCAGTGCTCTTGATCTCGGCCGCCTGGATCATCTTTGCGAGGACCATGGGCTTGATCAGATACCGCTTCGGCGCGCCGCTTTGGCTGACGTTCAGATCGATATCGAGATAAGCCAGCGCGCGCTGATTGTCAGGAACGAAAGCCTCGCGCGGCAGCGCCAGCATCGCGTCGATAATCCTGTTATCGGTGACGTCGCTGGGGCGCACCTGACCATCAACCATTTTCCGGCGAGCGGTCAAAAAATCAGACATCGGCGATCCCCAAACCCAAGCAAAAGTCACCCGGAGCACTAAGACAGCCCCCTCGCCGATGCAAGGGTTTGTGGCGAGCCGCCGCCGGGATTACCCGAGAGGGACCGGCCTGATGGCGGCCCGCCAGATCACTCGATCGGAACCGCCAGCCGTCCGATCAGGCCGGCAACCTCCGCGAGCTTGTCGGTATCATGCGTCTCGACCACCGCTGTCAGTTGCCGCAGGCATTCATCGTCGGTTGCGGACACCGCGAATCGTTCGGGTGGGTGCGCCTGCGCCGCAGGAGGATCCAGGGTGTCGGGCATCCATGTTGTCCTTGATTGAACGGGCGCAACGATTGTCGGCCGCGAATGCGACCTTTTCGCGCGAGACATTGTTTCCAGACGTTCGAATGCCGCAATGGTCCACTCCGGGCCCTTCACCCCCTATTGACGGTGCTCCAGATTGCGCTATTTCCCGCTTTGCAAGCGCCGGAGGCTTTGTTATAGGCTGCGGCTCGCGAACGACGTTCGCCTGTTCCCTGGTAGCTCAGTGGTAGAGCATTCGACTGTTAATCGAATGGTCGCTGGTTCGAATCCAGCCCGGGGAGCCACACAAATTCAAATATTAGTGCAATTGCCTGCCGCGCCCATGATGAGGCGCTTTACTCTGGTCTTCGACGACGTCTACACACCGATCAGTTTAGCGGCAGCGTGCGACCTCACCGGTCGAAATCCGCACGTGTTTTATGAGGCGCGTATCGCGCGCACACTTGAGCACCATCTTGTTTCGATCACGCGATCGCCCGGCGACATTCCATTCGACGTGCAACAATACCGTTACCTTCAGTACCTGAACGATCAAGATGGTCGTCTAACGGATATCGGCGCTGGATTAGGTATCAATCCGCACTTCTGAGCCGCTTCATTGTGAATTCGATCTTTCCACCAGGCAGCTCCCTCCAGGTGTCGACGACCGTCATATAGGCTGCGGCCGGCCAACGATCGAGGATCGCCCTCGCCCGGGCTCGCGCCTCGTCCCGCTGCAGGGTGAAGGTCTCACGGACATACCCGTCGTCGGCCTTGGCTTGCCCGCGCCGGGTCGCTATCCGATCAGCAAGCTCTCGCGGGGTACGGGACATCGCTATACTCCACTTGCGATGCAGCAACTGTAACGGCTTTATCTCAAAATGGGAGTCCATCGCCGGCGATAGGCTTCGTCAGGAAACCGAACCCGGACACCGGATCATGGCGAGGTTTAATCGTTAGTGGGCGCATTCCGAGGAACCGGCGCGTCGTGCCTTCGTTCTTGTAAATCCTGGGATGGCGCGCGCTCGAAGACGCCACACCTTGATGGATGGAAACCAAGGAGACGCACGATGAATGCCAGAAAGCTTATTCTCGCGGGCTGCTCGGTCCTGGCTTTGAGTATTGGCACCGCAAAGGCTGGCCCCTGCAATACCGGCCAGAAGGACGCCGGCTCTGGTCCGACGCCCGGAGCAACCAGTCACACGATCACGACCGGCTCCGCTGACACCAAGGAGCACCCTCCTACCGAAACAATGAACCGGGTCGCAGGCGCCAAAGCGATGTCATCCCAAGATGCTCAGAAACAGCAGCAGGCTCAGCCCACCGCAGCTCAAGAAGCGCAGGGCGCCAAGCCATCGGCACAAATGGCAGATCAAGGCTGTTAGCCGCGTTCGGTAATCCCGCCGTCGTAAGTCGGCGGGATTACTCGTGGCGGCCTATCCTGAATTGACGACCGGCTCTATACCGTTCGGGAAGTAACGATAGTTGCCAGCGTCATTAAGACGCCGTTGTTCGGCGGCGACCGGAAGCATTGCGCTCGCAGCCGTGAATATGCTCACGCGCAATCGGTAAAGGAAGTTGCGGGCGCCCATACACCCGCCGCAAATCGCCGTAGAGGATATGCGCCATGATCGGTTCGATGGCACTGGCACTCGCCATGGCGCTCGCAGCCCCGATTGTTCCGGAGGCGGTCGATGTCGATGGCATCGGCCACGTCGATCTCAAGTCTTTTACGTGCTCCGATACGCCGCGCAGCACCGTGGTCCAGCGGGTGTGTTACGCGCGGTCGCGACGATCGCTTCTTGTGAACGTGCGCGGCAACTATCGCGCGCATTGTGAATTGCCGCCGGATGTGTACAGGAAATTCATCACGGCTCGCTCGATGGGACAGTTTTACGGCCGGACCATCAGCGGCAACGCGACATTCCAATGCCGGCCGCCTCGATAGCTCCCGCGGATGCCGGTTCAGTAATTCTCACAACCCGAACTGGGGCCGGACGCTACACACTTGCCGGGAATGACTCAGCTTGCGTTTGGCGCTGCGGGTGCCTAGTTCTGTCGCTGGGCGCGCTCCACAAACCGGGTGAACATTCGGCATGTTGTCTTTGAAATTGCAGGCAAACACACGAACGAGAACGGTTGCATCGGCGCTGATGATGACCGCCGTCATCGGATCGGCAACCGCCTTTGCGCAGTCGCCGCTTCACCGGCAGCCGAATGCTCATGAGAAGCAAAAACTCATCGAAAAGATCGCGGAGGACGGGCTGAACTGTCCTGTTCTGGGGACTGTCGACAACGCCGGCGAAGACGCCCGCGGCAAGATGATCCGCATCCACTGCAAATCGCTGAGTGGATCAGTCACTTGGGATATTCGTGGCATTGCGGCCCCGCACGCCGCCGCGCTGCATTTTGAAAGCTGGTAGCAGCACGCGGCAACTGTTCGATTTTGCGCCACCCTTTTAACGAACGCTCAACGTTTTTGGCGAACCCTGTGAGGGACGGAGGCGCTCGCCGTGGACAAGACGAAACGTGATCCGAAACCAATAGTTCGCGTACTCTCGTCGGCGCAGACCCACTCGCTGGAGCAGACGCCGAGCCGGCTCGCGCATTGGCCGCCGCCGTTCCGCAGTACTGCCGCGAAACCGAAGATCATCCGGCACAAACCGGATGAGAAGCCGCAGCGCGCAAAGCCGCGTGGCTGGCGCCTGACGCGGGCGATGTTCTCCGAATTCGAGGAAGAATGACGTCTCGGGGAGCGGAACGACCTGCCTTCAGCCGTTCTTCGGCTTTCTGTTTAGCAGCTTCATCTCGCGAAATCGCTTGGCCCAACCCTCGCGCACGGTTTGCTGACTGCGCTCGACGACGAGGGCATTGTCCGGCACGTTTCGCGTGACAACAGAGCCGGAGCCGACATAGGCACCGCTCCCGATCTTCACCGGCGCAACCAGCGATGAATTGGAGCCGATAAAGGCGCCGGCGCCGATTTCGGTGCGATGCTTGTCAAAGCCGTCATAATTGCAGGTGATGGTGCCCGCGCCGATATTGGCGTTGGCGCCGACATGGGCATCGCCGACATAAGTCAGGTGATTGACCTTGACGCCAGCCTCGAGAACGGCGGCCTTGGTCTCGACGAAGTTTCCGATCCGCGCGCCCTCACCCAGCGACGTTCCCGGCCGCAGCCGTGCATAGGGACCGACCGACGCGTTCTTGCCAACCGATGCCTGTACGACGTGGGAGAACGCATGGATCACGGCGCCGTCGGCGATGGTGACGCCAGGGCCGATAACGACGAACGGTTCGATGGTGACGTCCTTGCCGAACGAGGTATCGGCAGCGAGAAAGACCGTGTCGGGAGCCACCATCGTTACGCCGAGGTCGAGGGCTGCCTTGCGCAGGCGGGCCTGCATGACCTGTTCGGCCTCGGCCAATTGAGCTTTGGTGTTGATGCCGCGCACTTCATCCTCGCTTGTTTCGATCACAGTCGCCGTCAGGCCGAGCTCCCGAACAATGGCGACGGCGTCGGTGAGATAGTATTCGCCCTTGCTGTTGGCGTTTCCGATTTTTTCGATGATCTTCAACGCTGTCTTGCCGTCAAACGCCATGACGCCGGCATTGCAGAGCGTGATGCCGCGTTCCTCCGGACTGGCATCGGCCTGCTCACGGATCGCCGTCAGCCGGTCATTTTCCACGATCAGCCGTCCGTAGCCGGTCGGATCTGCAGCACGAAAGCCGAGCACGCTGAGCGCCGCGCCCGCCTCCAGTGGCGCGCGCATCCGCGCAAACGTATCGGCTGAGATCAGCGGCGTATCGCCGAATGCGATGACCAGATCGTCGGCGCCACGAGCAATGGCGTCACGCGCCGCCAGCACCGCGTGCGCAGTTCCCAGACGTTCGTTCTGAGCAAACGTGGCGGCGTCCGGTCGCGCGCGCGTGGCTTCATCGACGACCGCCTCATGGCCCGGACCGACGACGACGGCCAACGATGTCCCCGCGCCCTTTGGTGAGGCGGCCAGCACGTGCGCGAGCAACGTCTGCCCCGCGACAGAGTGCAGAACTTTCGGCAGCGAAGAGCGCATCCGCGTCCCCTCGCCCGCGGCAAGCACAATGGTCAGACAGGATCGGCCGGTCATTCACCCCTCATCGTCAGGCGCACCAACGCCGGGCGTCGTCATAAAGCGTTTCGTCCGAAGTGGAAACCTGTTGGTTCTCCCAGAGATTGGCCCAAATTCCTGTTAAGATTCCGCATTGATTCGGGGTGTAGGGGACCGGCGTCATATTATGGCGAAGAATCGCAAGGATTTGGCCGAAAGTTTATTGGCCGATGACAGCGGAGGCTGGCTCACCAGCTTTTTGGCCGACGAGGACGAGTTCGACCGGCGCAGCCTGTGGCGGCTCGGGTCTTGGGGCATAGGCTCGGTTGGCGCCGTGATCATCGCAATTCTGGCGAACCAGTCCGGGACCGGACTTCGGCATGAGCAGGTCGCCGCGGCCGATCTGGTAAAGCAATCGCAACAGCTTCAGTCAGCCGCGAGAGCCCGCGAAAATGAAACCAGGCGCCTCGCCTCTGCCGTCGACACCTTGAATAGCGATCGCGACCGGCTTTACACGCGCGTCACCGTTCTCGAACAGGGTCTGGATTCCGTAACCGGCTCGATCAACCGAAAGAACGCGGCGCAAGACGAGCCACCCAAGGCCGCCTGGGGTTTGCCGCAAGCCGCCGCATTGCTCTACCCACCGTCAATTAACGCGCCGGGGTCGCTGCCACCAGCGGCACCGGCAGCCCCACAAGCGTCGCTGCCGTCTCCCAACCCAGTCACTGCGAATGCCGCCGCATCGACCGCGACCCAGCCCGATGCGTCAAAAAAGCCCGGGCCTTCCGAAAGTCGTGCGCCTTCGTTGCCCGTCGTGGCACCGGTTGCCTCGGCCGCACCGACGGCAGCGGTTGAAACGGTCGTGGCCAAATCCTCATTAGCGATGCCAGCACCCGTCCAATCCGCATCTGTAAATTCGTCACCCGTGAATTTGTCACCTGTGAATTTGTCACCCGAGGCGTCCTCACCCGAAACGCTTCCACCTGCCATGGTCGTGACACCGGCCAAACCTGAGATCGCATCGACGCCCGCAACGACACCGCCAGATTCATTCGCAACGAAACCCGATGAGCCAAATGACGTTGCGACGGCAGCGCCCGCGAAGTCTAACGCGCAGAAAAAAGCGGAAGCCAAGATTGTCGTCGCAGCAATTCCCGCCGCGGTCGACGTAGAGCCAACCACCCAGTCGCTTCCATCGGATATCCCGGTTGCTCACACAGAGTTCGGCGTCGATCTCGGTAGCGCCAGATCAATTAACGGCCTGCGCGCGCTGTGGCGGGGTATCCTGAAATCCGACGCCAGAGAAGTAGCCTCGCTGCGGCCTATCATCGTGCTCAAAGAGCGCACCAACGGGTTGGGCATGCAGTTGCGCCTCGTCGCAGGACCGTTGACTGACGCTGCCGCCGCGGCGAAAATTTGCGCGGTGCTGTCCGAGAACGACCGCAACTGCGAAACATCGGTCTTCGACGGACAACGCCTTAGCATGCAGGAAGACGCCAAGGACAGCGTTGCGGCAAAAAGGTCAAAGGCAACGCGCACGTCGTCGCATCATCGGCGCAGCCGGAGAACGGTGCGTATTGAAGAGCCGATCCCGATGCCACCACCGCCGCCTGCGCCCCCGCCATCAAAGCCGTCGACGATCAGCTCGTTTTTCTCGCGCTAAACTTCAGACACCGGGCGAACCTTGATGCCGGTTCCGGGTTGTCGGCCCGATCGATCCGGACCATATTGGCCCCATGAAAAAAGATCCGTTCCGGCTGACGCCGTATCAGGTGCAATGGGTGCTGATCGTTGGCTTTCTTAGCGTCGGCTACGCACTCTATCTGCGTTACCTTGCGGTCGAATTGTCCACGGTTTCGCTCGCGTGCGATGGCGGCTTGCAAACCACGCTGTGCAAGAGCCGCAGCCTTGCGACCTACTTGTTTCGTAACTCGGTCTTTGGCATCGCGGCGTTGGTCATTGCAGTGTTGCATGTGATCCGGCCGTCGATCGTGCTGTTGACCGCGGGCCTGATCGCCGCCGGATTCGGCATCGTGCTTTACAACGTCGGACTCTCCGGCGTGGCAATCGGCCTGCTTATCCTGGGATTTGCGCGGCCCGCGCCCGCCACAGCGTAACGCCGAGCATGGCGTAGACGACGCAAGTCCACAGCGACTGCCAATTGTTCAGGCCCTCATTGAAACCGACGTAAAGGGCCGCGATCACCAGCAGGCCGGCAAAAGCCGACTCTGCAATCGGACGACTGCCGCCGAGCGGACGATTCAACCACATCAGCACCCAGCACGGCACCACCGCCATCGTCAGCGCGGCGAACGGAAAGTCGCGATAACGGGGATCGAATACGAATCCCAGGGCTGTCTCGGTTCCGATCAAGGTTGTCACGAGCAGCGTGATCCCAAGCATCACGGTCAGAACCGAACCCGTCCGGCCGGGACGCGGGCCCATCAATTCGATGAACGTCGGCAGTGCACGCCCGGACATCAGAGCGTTCGCGCATAACAGCGGCGACACGATTCCGGCCGCCAGCAGCAACCCCCAGCGCACGGAGTTGCCAAGTCCATAACTCTCGTAACACAGCTTGTCTGCGGCAATTCCCAGCAAGACGCCCGCTGAGGTCGCCGAGACTGCAACCGCGATCCATGACATCAATCGCGGCGTCCAGGGGCGCCGCCGAAGCGTCAGCAGGGCAACCGCGAAGATCAGCACACTTAGTCCCATCCCCGCGCCCATCTGGATTTTCCAGAGCGGATAATTGCTGATGGGCTCGCCGGCGGGATATTTCAGCTTGCGCTTGACGGCGTCGATCAAACCCCAGTTGCCGCCCACCGTGCCCTCGAGCTGACGCTTCCAGGGCTGGTCATAGGCCTCGATCAGGTTGACGCGGAAGTTCTCCCGCTTGGCCATATCGAGAATTTCCGACACCACACGCGCCTGATTGGTCCTCGACGGCAGCGCGCCCTCGCGCATGCGCCCGGCACTTGGCCACCCGGTTTCGCCGATCAGGATTTCCTTGCCGGGAAAGGCCGCGGCGACCTGTTTTCGGATGGCATCGACATGCGCAGCCGCGTATTTCGCCCGGATCGGGAAATCCTCCCAATACGGCAGGATGTGAATCGTGACGAAATCGACCGCATCGTAGACTTCGCGGTTGCGCAGCCAGTATTCCCAGACGTCGGCGTAGGTCACCGGCACAGTCACTTGCGACTTCACCAGCCGGATGTTGGCGGCAAGATCGGCGGCAGTCATTTCCCCACGCAGCAGCACTTCGTTGCCGACGACGAGCGCGGTGATGACGCCGGGATATTGCTTCGCCAGACCGACCGCGACGTTGATCTGGGCAAGGTTCTTCAGACGATTGTTGCCGAGCCATATGCCTTGAATGACCTTGAGGCCAACCTTCGCTGCAAGCGCCGGAAGGCGATCGAGGCCGTTGTCGATGGAGTACGTCCTGACGCATTTCGAGATCTTGGCCAGTTGGGCGAGATCTTCGGCGATTTGCTCTGGCGGTATTTCGGTTGTCGCGATCAGCGGAGTTTGTTCACCGCGGAATGGCGCGTAGGAAACGCATTCCAGTTTCGCTGCCGGATCGATCGGCGCACGCGCGAGCCGGATCGGCGTGGCCAGCCACCACCAGACCGCCGCGATGAGGCTCAGCGAAATAACGAGAAGCGCCAGGGGCGTACGAAAGGAAATTGGCAGTCCTCCGTGAGAAACGTCGATTAACCGGTCACGGCGCATCTGCCAAGAGTGAGTACGGCGCCGGCCACAACCTTACGGGGCCGACCTTACCGGACATGGCTTTACCACAATCCGATTAAATTACGGGTTTGCTGGACAAATTCCAAAATGTCCGTCATGGGAATCTTGGGGCGTCTCCGCCGCATTGGGGACCAATTTGAGCGGCATCTGACATCTGGATAGGGTGGCGGCTTGCGGACAACAGGAGTCGGGGACTTTATGCGTCGAGTGCTGTTTGGGTTCCAGAAAGCGGTTTTCCGTGGCCTTGCCGTCCCCGGATTCGCGTTGCTGTTCGGCATCGGTGCTGCGATCGCGCAGAGCGGCGATCTTCGCGCCCAGGATCAGCAGAACAAACCTGCCGCGACCAATCCGGCTGCCGCGGCTGATGCAGCCAAGGACAGCCAGCGCAAGACCGATGAATTCGTTGAGGCCCAGCACGCCATCAACGGTCCGGCCGGAAACCCGGAATGCGTCTGGCTCGGCCGCCGCGTGGTCGTTCTGATGTGGCGCGATGACCTGGACACGGCCTTTCGCCATCTCGACCTGTACGATCGCTTCGGCTGCCCTGGCGGTCACGTGCAGGCAACTTTTCGCTGCCTGGTCCGGTTTGGGCCGATCGATCCCAAAGCCCCCGACGCTTTGAGCGGGCGCGTCCATACCTGCTGGGTCAATCCGAATGCTCAGCCGCCTCAACCTGCCGCCGCTGCCTCCACACCGGCATCGGGTGCCGCCGCTGCCCCCGCGGCAGCGCCTCCCGCACAGCCAGCGCCTGCCGCCGCAGCGCCGACAAAATAACGGCTGGCGCCAAATGGTGCCAAGGAACGATTCCCGATTTTCATAGTTGAGACGACCGGTCGCCCTCAAAACGCCACGGCGTAATACGAGTTGTTAATCCACATGGCAGAGATATGCTTCGCTCTGCCAATGTGTTGGTCGGACCTAGGGGACGGGTCCGCGTTCCTGCCATGCTCGCCCCGTATGGTTTAGTCGCGATGCGCGCCGTCGTCGCCGTTCTCTTGTTTGTAACCGCCGCACACGCTGCTCTCTGGGGGATTCTTCAGGAGAAGCAGGAGGCCCCCGACTTCAAGGGTGTTCTGACGAGCGTGTCCTATGCCCCGTTCGAAGGAACGGCGCATCCCGACGTCGACAACATCCCGACCGTCGAGAAAATCCGCTCCGACATGAAGGCGCTGGTGCCGTTGACCCGCGCGATCCGCTTGTACTCGTCGACCGGCGGCGTCGAACTTGTGCCCCCTATCGCCAATGAATTCGGGCTCAAGGTCATGGTTGGCGCGTGGATCGACAAGCACGTCGAGCGCAACGAGCGCGAGATGCTGGCCGCCATCGATCTCGCCAAGCGCAACAGCAACGTCAACGGTGTCGTTGTTGGCAACGAGACCATCTACCGCGGCGATCAAAAGGTCGCCGACCTCATCAAGCTCATTCAGCGCGTGAAGGGTTCCGTGAATGTGCCTGTAACGACAGGTGAAATATGGAACATTTGGCTGGAGCATCCTGAACTTGCGTCGTCGGTCGACTTCATCGCTGCCCATATCCTTCCTTACTGGGAAGGGTTTTCCAGCAAACAGGCCGTCGATCAGGCCCTGATCATCTATCAAAAGCTGCGCGATGCCTTTCCCGGCAAACGCATCGTGATCGCCGAATTCGGCTGGCCGAGCGCCGGGTATAACCTGAAGAACGCCGATCCCGGTCCATTCCAGCAGGCGGTCACGCTCCGCAACTTTGTCACCAAGGCCGAGTCGATCGGCATGGAATACAACATCGTCGAAGCCATCGATCAGCCCTGGAAGTTCTTCGAGGGCGGCGTCGGTCCCTATTGGGGCGTTCTCAACGCGGATCGCGAACCGAAGTTTTCCTGGACCGGTCCCGTTGTCGATCAGGACTACTGGAAACTGGCGGGCATCGCGCTGCTGATCGGAATTCTGCTGTCGCTACCCATTCTGCGCCTCGTCCATCCCACTGTCATGCAGGCTTTGCTGCTCTCGGCGGCGGCTAACGGTGTCGGTGCCTGGGTCGCGACTGTCTTCGCCTACTGGACCGGCCACTATTTTGTTTTTGGTTCGGCATTCGCGCTGACGCTCGGTCTCACCCTGCTGGTGCCGCTCATCCTGATCGCGATGGCACGTATCGAGGAGATCGCGGCGATCGCTTTCGGCCGGGCGCCCCGGCGATTACTTGGGCGGGGAGCTGTGGCGGCTGCCGCGACCACGGATACGCCAGTCCCAAAAGTGTCGATCCACGTGCCCGCGTATTTCGAGCCGCCCGAAATGCTCAAGCAGACGCTCGATGCGGTCG
>JBEPUM010000059.1:0-18207 GCA_041691515.1 Pseudomonadota bacterium
GGCGCAGCCAAACAAATCGGCCGCTTCAGTGAGGGATTATTGCTCCGGCTTTCACGCTTCCGTCGGCGTCTTGTTGTGGACGACGTGCCCCAATAAAATGGACTGCTGCTGGTCCGGTAGACAAGCCTAGCCTATCCTTGCATCGGCAAGGGCAAGGCGCGCAAGCCTTATGAGTTCGGCTGCAAGGTCTCGGTGGTCACTCCTGTCACCGCGCCGAAGGGCGGCCAGTTCGTGCTGCACGCCAAGGCGCTGCACGGCAATCCATTTGATGGGCACACGCTCGGCCCGATCATCGCCGATCTGCAGAAGCAGACCGGCGTCGAGGTCCAGCGCATCCATGTCGACAAGGGCTATCGCGGCCACAACTATCCCAACCGCTTCAAGGTCTGGATCTCGGGCCAGGTCCGCCGCGTCACCAAAACCATTCGCCGCGAGATGAAGCGTCGCGCCGCGGTCGAGCCGGTGATCGGTCATCTCAAGGCCGAGCACCGCATGGGCCGCAACCACCTCAAGGGCCGCGACGGCGACCGCAGCAATGCCGTGCTCGCCGCCGCCGGCTTCAACTTCCACCTGCCCGGGGCGTTGCCGGATGCGTACGCGACAGGGATACAGCGCTCGTTGCTGTCGAACTGGCGGCAACCACTCGGAACCGAGGCGAGCGTTCCCCAGCGCTGTGCGCCTTTTATCGCAAGGCCCAGCACCTTGAGTTTACAGGAAACGCGCAGTCGCAGACATGGCGGCATCTACAACTCGATACGCCGACCAATTTCGATCAAAGCATTGGACGGGAGCTTGAATCGATCGATAGCGTGAGCCGAATTGCGAAACATGAATGAGAAAAGTCCGACCCGCCATTTTGAAAAAGGTTTGCGACGCTTGCGGCTCACGACGTCATCACGTTCAATATAGTACGTCGCGTCCCGGATAGCCGGCGCTCCACGTTTATGTGCCAACTCCAAAATTGCTGGCAAATCAGGAATTTCGACAAAGCCAAAACGGGCGGTGACTTGCCAAATATTTTCGCCAAGTTCTGCCACGCGAACTTTATCGTTGGGATGAACGCGGGGAACTGCCTCGAAGCTGACCGCAAGTGCGATCACCGTATTTGGTAGTGATCGACTCCGCTTTGTATAATCAACAACGATGGGAGGAATGGTTCTGTCAAAACGCGAGAGAAAGACCGCCGTTCCAGGCACTCGACTAACTGAGCTCCCGCGCAGAAATTTATAGAATTGATCGCGGGATAAGGATGTTCTTGATGTCCGACGGCGTACCGCATCGACGCCGTGATGCCATGTGGTCATGATCAGGAAAATCAGCGCGCCAAATGTGAGAGGGATCCATCCCCCCTCACGAATCTTGAGCAGATTGGCCGAAAAGAAAGCTAGGTCGATGAGTAGGAAAACGACGATAATCGAACCGACTTGCAGCAATGACCAGTGCCATCGCTTGCGCATGACTTGATAGAGAAGTCCTGTTGTCAAAACCATCGTCGTCGATACCGCAGCTCCGTAAGCGCCAGCCAAACGGTCCGAACTTCCAAAACCTATCGTAAGTGCAATCGTGAATGCCATCATCGTCCAGTTCACGAACGGAACATAGATCTGTCCATATGCATCGGCCGAGGTTTGCTGGATGCGAACACCGGGGAACCAACCCAGTTGCATGGCCTGACGGGTCATCGAGAATGAGCCGGTAATAATCGCCTGGCTTGCAATAATCGTTGCGAGCGTTGCCAAGCCGACCAGCGGCAACACCATCCAGCCTGGCGCCAGTTTGAAGAAGGGATTTCCCGTCAGATTAGGTGATGTCAAAAACAGGCCGATTTGACCGGCGTAATTGAGAAGTAACGCCGGAAGCACGACGCCGTACCATGTTGTCCTGATGGGATTGCGTCCGATATGTCCCATATCCGCGTAAAGTGCTTCACCGCCCGTCAGCGCCAGGAAAACACCTCCCAATACCGTGAACCCAACGAATCCATGCGTTGTCAGAAGCCTGATCCCAAGTGCCGGGTTCGCTGCTGCCAGAACCTGCGGATGCTGCACAACACCGACAATGCCTAACACCGCGATCGTTGCAAACCAAAGGAACATGATTGGCCCGAAGGCCTTTCCAACAATAGCGGTGCCGCGAGACTGGATTGCAAACAAACCGATCAGGATCGCCACTGCCATTGGCATAATGTATGGCTTTAAAGCGTCCGTCGCGACATTGATTCCCTCAAGCGCGCTGAGCACGGAAATGGCAGGCGTTATAATCCCATCTCCGTAGATAAGAGCCGCACCGAATAATCCCATCGCGATAAGCCACCGACCGCGACCTGACCAGCGCGCGCCGGTTAATGCCATTAATGCCAGGATTCCACCTTCCCCGTGATTGTCCGCCCGCATCACGAAGAAGCAATATTTGATAGAGATCGTTATGATCAACGACCAAGCAATTAAAGAGAGGCAACCAAGCGCCACATCGGGTGTAAACCGACCTCCCATGATCTGAACGATTGTCTGCAAAGTATAGAGCGGGCTCGTCCCCAGATCGCCATAGACAATTCCCAAAGATAAAACAGCAGCAGCTATGGTTGTGGGTTGAGATACGTTTTCTCGCGGCTGCGCCTCGACCGCATCCAAAGTAGCCTCATCGACCGAGCGTTCGGGGATTCCCCAGCTAAGCATGGTCACTCAACCGCCGTTGCGGATCGGTCTTTCGTCTGTCTCGACAAACGGCAAGGGCCGCCTCCGAGCTACAGAGCGGGCGTGGTTTCGCTGAAAGAGCATTCATCAAATATCGAGGATCAAACATCTTTTTCTTTCCCACAAATTACTACTTTATAGTGCCTCGACCTTCGTCCTTTTAGTGGCCTCGATTAGCTGGCGATGGCTGCCGGTGATTGGCACGCGATTGCTTTTCGACCTGAGTCGACCGAGACTGTCCGATTATGCTTTGTTTGGGCGCTGACGTTGCGACGAAACTGTAAGGACCGGTCAGACACGTCACCACGTCAATACCTACGTCGTTGTTGGCAAATACAAAGACCCATCATCAAAAAGAGGCCGCCAACAATGACGGCCTCGATTTGCTTAATTCACAAAGATTTACTTTTTGCCGTGCTCTTCGACGTGAGCCTTAGCAGCTTCTTCGATGTGATGCTGAGCGTGATGCGCGTGACCGCTGGCGGTATGAGCATGATGGGCGGCCTTTTCGTGATGCCCGCTCTCATTGTGTTTGGCTGCTTCGTCATGATGATGTGCAGCATGTTTGTGGTGCTCTGCTGCCTTCTTATGGTGCTCGGCTGCTTTCTTCGACATGGATACTTCCTTGGTTGTGGTGTTTTCCACCAGCGCGGTCCGCGCTGGAAATGATCAACGCCTTAACCGACACGCCCGTTCCTTTCGCATTCTTACACGAATAAGATATCTGCAGCGTAGCCAAATTACGTGAAATGCCAACATGCGACAAGGAGGCTCATGCTGGTCCAACACGTTCATATCCTGGCCGTGAAGCTCCCCAGTCTTCGGATAACCAACTGCCGCGCAGGTGTGTTCCAGCGTTTGAACGACATTCTCGGCGCGGTAGTTGAAGCGCGGATCGAGCACGGCGAATACCGTGAGAACAAGTCGACGACGGTCAGCACACGAATCTTGTTTTCCGTGGAAGCCGATCATGCACAAAGTCCATCGCCCAGGCGCATTGGGATGCTTGGCGGCAACGATTTCCGCGTAAGCATCGTTGTACATTTTTACCAGTTCCTCTCCCCACCAAATCAAGATCGGGAAACTGCAATATAGACAGATGCTAACCGACGTACGCAGGCTTTCTGGCCAGGTTTCGATGGACCCCAGCGGTGTGGCGGCCCAATCCTTGGCGCGGATCAGCTTGCCAATCTGACCGCCACCCGCAAGGAAGTCGAACCGATTTTTGATCTGGCTCATGGCGTCCGTTCTGAAATCGGATCGTAAAGCCCGCAAGAGCCGAGGCGACTTCGGTTAAGGCTCTCCCGCCGACGTCCGCTTCGCATCATGTGGACGACGCCCGCAACACAAAGAGGATATGATGCAGCTTTCGGTCGGGAATCGCGGCGCAAGTTGCGTACCGGAACTACCGTGATCGAATCGTAACGACTGTGCGGAAACGGCAACCGTCGCACGTCGATGTCGGGCGGGCAGGTCGGTCAGCCGAGAGATCGAAAATTGCGTATCGAAAAGACCGAGTTCGATAGTTATGGCGGCCAAACGGTAGCGTGCTATCAATCCCGAGGCGGCAACGCCGGGACTTTTTTTGAATGGGACATTTAATGGTTACCCCTCCGGGACAGGAGTCGGTATCGGCTCCCGTCGCAGCGATCGCCGTGACAAGGCAGGAGCTTCCATATCGTTTACGGCAACAGTCCCTGTTGGGAGAGTTTGGCCGCTCTGCGCTACAAACCCGAGATATCGGACAAATCCTGCAGCGCGCCACCGAACTTTGCAGCCAGGGCCTCGAAACGCCCTTTGCCAAGGTTCTGGAATACCTGCCGGATGAAAAGCGGCTGCTGGTGCGCGCGGGGGTCGGCTGGGCGCCAGGTACGGTCGGCCAGGTTTCGCTTGGGATCGATTTAGAATCTCCCGCCGGCTACGCATTCCACACGGGTCAAATCGTGATCTCCAATCATCTTCAAAAGGAAACGCGATTTCGGACACCCAAGTTGCTGTCGGATCATGGGATCAAGCGGGCGGTCAACGTTCTGATCAAGCGGGGCGGTGAAGGTCATCTGCCGTTCGGCGTCCTGGAAGTCGACAGCGCAGACTCCGGCCAATTCGATCTCGCGGATGCAGACTTTCTTGCCGGCTTCGCGGGGTTGCTTGGCATCGCCATCGAGCGGCAACGTGCTGATGCGGACCTCGAGCAGGCCCTCGAACACCAGGCCATGTTAACGCGCGAGATGAGCCACCGGGTCAAGAACAGCCTCGCATCGGTCGTGGGGCTTCTGCGAGTGCAAGGCCGCAACGCCCAGTCTGAGGAAGTCCAGAACGCTCTCAAGGACGCCGCCTCGCGCATCACCACGATAGCCCAGGTGCACGACCATTTATGGCGTAGCACCAAGATCGGGTTTGTCGACATCGCCGACTTCGCCGGCGAGCTTTGCAGGAAGCTGCAGGAAACCGTTCCACATGCGGTAAGCTGTACCTTCGGCCATCTGATGATTTCTGCCGACAAGGCAATCCCGCTGGGCCTTCTCATCAACGAGATTGTGACGAATTCCGCTAAGCATGCTTACCCCTGCGGATCCGGCGAAATCAGGGTATTGGGCGAACGACGCGGCGCCGACTTACATGTCGAGGTGTCCGATCGAGGAATCGGTCTTCCAAATGATTTCGATATCGATCAACCACGGGTGAGCTTGGGCTTCAAGGTGATCAAGAGCCTGCTCGCTCAGCTCGACGGACGCATCTCGGTGGCCTCCAATACGCCAAAAGGCGTAACCATCCAACTTGATATACCGGTTGAAGCCAGCGGCGATTAAAGTCACTGCGGCGCAATGAACGTTCACGACCTAAGCCGGCGGGTTAGCGATAGCTCTGTTTATGCAACGACGAGGATGGAAGAAAACGTTCAGGCTCCAAAGCAGTTTCGGCTCCTCAAAAAGTGATTCCGAGGTCGCAACATATCGGCGACAACATTGATAGGTCGCGGTACGAACGCGCTGGCGATATCGGCGCGCTCATCGCTAACGCTGTCAATGTCAGCGACCTCGAATACGAAGTGCCCGATCAGCGCCGTTAGATCGTTCACTGATAGCCTTGGGCCGGTTAAATAAACAGAGGCTGATCGCGTGACCAAGAGAAGACAACCGTGGACGCCCGAGGAGGATGACCTACTCACAAATCTGAAAATTGAGGGCCTCGGCACATACGAAATTGCAGCGAAGATGCAGCGCTCGGGCGCTTCGATCGATAACCGTTGGCACCTCATTCGGAGTAAGACTGATCCCGTTTTGAAGCCGCGGGCCTATCGGCGCCGTGACGATTCGGCAAATTAATCTGCCTACTGTGGTCCTTCCGTCGAGGTCGAATCCAGTTGGGAAGCGTGTGTGCAATATCCAGAGAATCGACGGTGGCTCCTTCTACTAGTTTGAGCCATGATCATAGCATGCTCGATCGGTGCGGGCATGCGGGACTATTTGAGCAAATAGCGCGGCATGGATAACTCCGCTTCCTCCGTTGCCGAAAGCCACGCGGATCGTCGAAGTGTAGCGATCTGTGGTCGCGACGATTTCAGTCGCTACTCCTTTCCCAATTCTCTGGTTAATGAGGCATCAATCGAAACTTCGTATCGCGAAAGGTTATTGGACCCTTGCTCCGAGCTGCACGGGTGTGCTTCTTCCCGGGCTTATCAGCACCGGTTGAGGAGATGCCGTGAGAGATGATGCCCAAGGCATATTTACCTGGCCACACTGCTCGGGTAACAGCATAGTTTGTTCACGAAAACGAGGCATGGAACGCGGTGGTCCATCGGCGAGAAATTAGCGATCGCACGATCGAAGCGCTAAAGAATTCGGTGCTCGATGCGGTTGTAGCAATTGACGCAGCGGGCGATATCGTCGGCTGGAATGCCTTAGCTGTGAAAACGTTTGGCTGGACGGTCGATGAAGCGGTTGGGCGTTCGCTGGCCGACCTAATTGTACCGCCGCAACATCGCGCTAGACATCAATCGGGCATGCAGCGCTATGCCCGAACGGGGATCCCCAGTGTAATAGGCCGTCGTATCGAGATTTCAGCGATCGATCGAGTGGGACGGGAATTTCCGGTTGAGCTTTCGATAATCTTGGCTCCGGAGGGAGGAGAGGCCACGTTCGTCGGCTTCATCCGCGATATCAGCGAGCGGCATACCGCGCAGATGCGTTTGATGCTCAGCGAGGCATCGCTTCGACTTGCGACCGAGGCTGCCGAGATCGGAACTTGGGACCTTGATCTCTTAACGGACGAACTCACATGGTCGGATCGAACGAAGGCGATGTTCGGTATCTCCCCAGATGTTTCCTGCAGCATGGTCGACTTCTATGAGGGGCTGCATCGCGACGATCGAGAAGCAACAGCCCAAGCCTTTGCATCGGCGCTCGATCCGGTAGGGCGCGCGACTTACGACGTGCAATATCGAACGATCGGCAAAGAGGACCAACGGGTTCGTTGGGTGGCTGCCAAGGGGAAGGGTCTTTTTGATTCGAGTGACAGGTGTATTCGCGCGGTCGGAACGGCGATTGAGATCACGGAACGGAAGCTCGCTGAGGGGCGCAATGCCGTGATGCTCGAAATGACCGATCTTCTCCGCAGCGCCGATACGGCTGCGTCGCTCCAGCAGGTCTGCGCCTTGATGGGCAGACACTTCGGAGTAGCGCGGGTCGGATTTGGCGAACTCGATACAAATGCGGAGGTGTTCAGGTATTCCGTTTGCTGGACGAATGGAGAGGTCCCACCGCTGTTTGGTGAATTTCCGGCCAGTGCATTTGGCGTGAAGATTGTCGATAGCCTTAGTTCCGGTCGCACGGTGGTGGTCGAAGACCTTTTCGAAGACCCGATCAGCAACGAGCTGCAGACGCAGCAAACGGCATCCGCGGTTGACACACGTTCCATTCTTGTTGTGCCGTTTCTGCGCGCCGGTCGACTACGTACGATCGTGTACCTGAACGATAAACATCCGAGACATTGGTCCGCCGCCGACGTGACATTCATGGAATCGGCTGCGGAAAGGATGCGACAGCTGATCGAGCGCGTTGAGGCCGAAGCTGCGCTGGCCGCGAGCGAGGCAGAGTTTCGGACATTCGCTCAGGCGATGCCGAACCACGTCTGGGCTGCGACGCCCGATGGGTTGCTGGACTGGTTCAACGAGCAGACCTACCGGTACAGTGGCGCCAAACCCGGCGAGCTCGATGGGACGGCATGGCAGATGATCGTGCATCCCGACGATCGCATGGAAGCGGGTGAAAGATGGCGTCAGGCATTGGATGCCAGTGAAATCTACGAAGCGGAATTCAGGATCAGACGTGCGGACGGGGTCTATAGGTGGCACATTGCGCGTGCCCTTCCCATCCGAAGCAGCAACAATAAAGCTTCGCGTTGGATCGGCACCAATACCGACATCGAAGACCAGAAGATTGCTGTCGCGGCTCTGGCGAACCTCAATGCGAATCTTGAAGAGCAGGTCGCCATGCGAACGGCTGACCGCGACCGCGTCTGGCGTAATTCCCAGGATTTGCTTGTAATCTTGGATGAGAACGGAACATTCCGCGCGGTCAGCCCTTCGGTAACGAAAATTTTAGGCTGGCAACCGGAGGAGATGGTTGGACGTCATCTAGCGCACTTCGTCTTCGCCGAAGACAGCCGCTCTGCGGAGCGCGCCTTGCGACAGCCGGACGCGGGGGCGCTCCGGCATTATGAAAGCCGCTACCGGCACAAGGACGGTGGATTTCGATGGCTTTCTTGGGCCGCCGCTCCCGAGGAGGGCATCGTATACGCTGCCGGGCGCGATATCACGGCGCAGCGGGCGGCGGCCGAAGAATTGACGCGCACTCAGGACACGCTGCGGCAAAGTCAAAAGATGGAGGCGGTCGGTCAGCTGACAGGCGGTATTGCCCACGACTTCAACAATATGCTGGCGGTGGTGCTTGGGTCGCTCGACCTTCTTCGACGACGTCTCGGACCCGAGGACGCGCGGAACAACCGCTACCTCAATGCCGCGGTAGACGGCGCCCGGCGCGCCGCGCTTCTAACTCAGAGACTACTCGCGTTTTCACGACAACAGCCGCTCCGTCCAGAGCCATCAGACTTAAATCGCGTCGTCACCGGAATGGAGAACCTTCTTCGGCATTCCTTGGGGGCGGATATCCGGCTTGAGACGGCGCTCGCAGGCGGGTTGTGGCACACCGCCGTCGATGTAAATCAATTCGAAAATCTGGTTCTTAACCTAGCCATCAACGCGCGGGACGCGATGCCTGAAGGTGGTCGGCTCACGGTCGAGACACAGAATGCCCATCTCGACGACCGATACGTCGCGAGCGAACCGGGATTATCGGCTGGGCAATATGTTCTGTTGGCGGTCACAGACACAGGATCCGGCATGCCTGCCGAGGTGATCGCCAAGGCCTTTGATCCGTTCTTTACGACGAAGGAAGTCGGCAAAGGAACGGGCCTAGGTCTCAGTCAGGTTTACGGCTTCATCAAGCAGTCGGGCGGCCACGTTAAAATCTACTCCGAGCCGGGTCAGGGAACGACTGTCAAAATCTACTTGCCGAGAATGATGGCGGGTAGCAAGGACACCGCAATCGCAGCGGATGCTGCGGACTTTCCACATGGCGATTTTCATGAGGTCGTGCTTGTAGTGGATGACGAGCCCGCTGTGCGTCAATTCAGCTGCGATGCGCTGACTGAACTGGGATATCGAGTAGTCGACTCTGATGGAGCGGCTGCTGCGCTCAAGATTTTAGACGCGCGCACCGACATCCAACTCTTGTTTACCGACATCGTGATGCCCGATATGAACGGCCGTCGCCTCGCGGAAGAAGCGGTTCAGCGCCGGCCTGGTTTGAAAGTGCTTTTTACCACCGGCTATACGCGCAATGCCGTAGTTCATAACGGAACACTCGATCCGGGCGTAGCATTGATTGGAAAGCCATTCAGCATCGAAGAACTGGCGGCGAAAGTGCGCGAGGTGCTCGACTCATAGCGTCCTGATAAATTTTGATTGAGCTGGGTCCAGACTTATAACGACTAGCTGGCCGCTGCAGTAGTGCAGATGCAAGGACGCTGACGGCGCTTTCGTCGTATCGGGTTGCGATGCGCTTTGAGAGGCCATCTAGCAAGAACTTGAGTTTGCAGAGTCGGTTGTGGTTCTCTGGGTTGACGCAATTCGAGGCACGAGCGCACGCGAGTGCCGTGGCTCACTCGGACATGACCGGCTCGGGATCGCCGTGCCCCGGTCGCAAGGACCGACTGAACAACCGTTAGCGCCCTTCCAGTTGATGATCCGCATCTTCACAATGGAATAACAAAAAGCCGCCCAGTTAAGAGGCGGCTTTTCGGCTAACATGTCAGACTGTGAACGTGCACAGCTTAGGCCATCTCACATTTGATGGCGATCATGTTGGTGGTGGTGGTGGTGACGGTGGTGATGATGGTGGCGCGAGTGATGCATCTCTTCCTTCATGCCACCTTTATTCATCATGGGCTTTTCCATGGGCTTCGCCGAGTGCGTTTCCATAGGCTTCGCCATGGGTTTTTCCATAGGCTTTTCCATGGATTTATCTGTCGATTTGTCTTGCGCGTTAGCGATTGATGGCGCCGCGGCCAACGCTAGAGTAGCCAAAGCCGCCAGCACATAACCAAATTTGTTCATGGAAACCTCCAAAGTGCCAAATTGCACTTGGACGGAACAAACTCCTGAGAAAGAGGTTCCATCTTTCGTTCCCTCCTCGCGTGGGAAAGTTCCAACGCACTCAAGAATAATAGCCGCTCCGGTTTGGGCGCGCGTACGCCGCTGATGCTCTCGCCTTGCGCAGATCCGGCAGCGGGCTGCGGTGAGAACCTTTGCGATCCGGCGATAAATCGTCGGCTTTCACCCATTCCGGGAGCTTGGAAGTCGAAGCTCCTCGCCCAGATCAGGCGAACACCTAGACCGCACGCTTGCTTGGTGAAAGCATCAATTAGCGAGCCTATCCGAAAGTGTGCGACCCCTCTTGACTTAGCCCACGGAGGAAACGAGATAACCATTATTGCTGCAATCTCGCGGGCGCGGAGAAATGGGCCGATACAAAGATTACGACCGCGGGCCGAAGCGCGGCGGCTACGACGACGATCAAAAATCTGACGACCCAGCCTCCGGAGTTCAGAAAAATTCTACGCGTCCGAGCGCCGCGGCAGAGCGACGCCATGCTCCTGCTTCGCAGGTCGTAGGCGCGACCAGCGAAAGTATTGGTACCGTTAAAGTATACAAGGCCGACAAGGGCTTCGGCTTTGTCGGTCAGGACAACGGAGGAAAGGATGTCTTCGTGCATGCGTCGGCACTTTCACGCGCCGGGCTGAGCGGGCTGACTGAAGGTCAGCGTGTGCGGATGCAAATTGGCCAGGGTCAAAAAGGGCTGGAGGCTCGCTCCATCGAACTTCTGGACTGAAAGAATTCGCCCTCTCATGCCCACTCCACGGCGATCGGCTTCATCAACACACCCAGCGTTACGTTAACCGGCTTTCGACCGCCCAGAACGGCCTCGACGGTATCCCGCGGTAGCAGCGTCATCAGCCTCAGCACGCGACCAAAGCGGATCTGTTGATCTTCTCGGCGGCAGCAAGCTCTGGGCCTTCGTCTTCGTTAGTTCTCCAACATTTTTGGATCAGTGGAGGGCTCGCGAAGCGATGGTCGCGCAATGCTCGGCTCCCCTTCAGTATTCGCGATCGTATTCTTTTAAAATGGGCGAACCACTTGCTACCGAACCATTAGCCTCCGTGAGCTTCAGACGATGCGGTAATCAGATCGGCATCCGGTAGCCGTAGAACTCATGATCCTCATTGTATCCGCCTTGGCCGGCGCCAAGATCGGCGAAGCCGGACACAAATTCGATTGCAGTGACCCATTTGACCATCTTGAAACCCAGTTCGTTTTCGCAGCGCAGCCGCAGCGGCGCACCATGCAAAACGCTGACCGGCGCACCATTCATCTCATAGGCCAGGATTGTCAGTTCATGGTGCATGTTCTCGATTTTATGAACGTCGTAGTAACGGCCGCCGTCAGCACCGTCGGCCAGTGAATAGAATACAGCGTATCGAGCCTCGGGCGTGGGTTTGACTAGGCCCATGACGTCACGCATGGGAACGCCGCCCCATTCCGCAACGCCGGACCAGCCCTGGATGCAGAAATGCGTCGTGATCTGCTCCTGCTTCGCCATCGCCTTGAGATCTGCCAGAGAGAAGTCGCGCGGCGCCTCGACCAGGCCGCCGACCCGAAGTCTGTAACTCGCGAAGTTCTCAGCCACGAGATCATCGAATTCCGTGGAGGTGGGCATCGTGCCGTTCGGCCAGAAATACGGCGAGATGTCCTTCTTTGTGAGTTGCGATCGCGGGTCCCAAGCTTCGGCCAGCCCCATCAGCCAGCCGATCATGAATTGCCCGACGTGCTGCACCTGCCGGGCGAACCGGATGGTGATCGGAGAAGCCACCAGCCACGATACGATCAGAATGGACATCGCAAGCAGAAAGAACGGAAAGCCCGTCCACGAGGCGTTATCGACGCCAGCAAACATATGATTGGTGTTCTGCCGGATGCCAGTGACGAACACCATTGCGCCATGTGCCAGGATGAAGCCGACGAACCAGGCGAACGAGATGAAGTGGAGCGAACGCATCGTCTGCCGATTGAACAGCCGGCCGAACCAGCCAAGCGCATTGGATATGGCTGGGCTCTGCATCAGCCCCGTTACGATCGAAACCGGCGCGGCGACGAAGACGGTGATGAAGTAGCTGAACTGTTGCAAGCCGTTGTAGCGGGTCCAGCCTTGGTCGACGGGGAAGTTCAGCGACGCATACTGGATCGCGGTCGAGAGCGCGGCTGGAAAGACCTCCCAGGTCAGTGGTATAAGCCTGCGCCACTGGTCGGTGGAAAACAGCAGGGCGTAAAAGGCGATGCCGTTGATCAGCCACAGCAGGTTGATCGAGAAATGCCACCACCGCGCCAGCCCGAGGGTATGGCGCAGACCTGGAATGCCGAGCCATTTCGGCAGGGTGACGGAATCGTCCTTGGCGGTCCAGATGCGGCCCTTTGGCACCGGCACCTGAAAGCGAAACCAGTCAGAGCCCGGCGTGCAGTCACGTCCCCAGTAAAGCCGCGGATGATCCGCTAGAATTTGCAGGCCGGCCCGCATGATGAACAGCATGAAGAACATGTTCAGGAAATGCTGAAGTTGCAGCCACCACGGAAAGCCGGAATCCACCGATGGGGCCGACTGCGCGATGCCGGGATGCCGCTGGATGAAGGCGCTCACGCTTGGCAACTCACGCAGGCTTTGTGCCAGAGCGATCAGGCAGAGCAGTGCAGCCGCGCCGATCGGCAGGGCCCACAAGGTGTTGAACCAGCGTCGGCCGATCCGGATGCGTGGCGCGATACCCCATTGCGGCGGCATCCAGTGATTGAGGCGGATACGATCGTCCGCATCGCTGAGTTTGACGCGCAGTGGCTCGGGCGACGGAGAGGGGAGACTCATGGTCATTGGGCGATCGCATCTTCTCTCGATCGCGCCTGGCAGCGATGTCAGTCGCGAAGCTTGGTGAGCGCCGAACTCTTGTGGAAGGCGATATGCTCGGTTTTGCTGCTCTTGATCTCGTATTGCGGCGTATCCGCGCTTGCATGATGGGTATAGCCGTTCACATCGAAATTACGCGTATGAACACGGGTAATGATGCCGCTGACGCGCCCCGCCTCCGAGTTCCAGCTCACATGATCGTCAACTTTGAAGCTTTTGGTCATGACGGTTCGGCTCACGACTCGGCGACGAGGATGGTCGCACCATTCCGGACAAGATTTTCGCTTCAAGTATGCGCGCAAATGCGACCCGGAGCACCATGAATTCCTTCCACCGCTCGACGCATTCGACTATCGGACGGAAATGGCGCTCCATTCTGCGACGATTGCGCTTCCGGTTTTGAGAGTAGCCGCTTACGATCAAGCGCGGCGACCCGATCTGGATTGTCCTTATTCGGGCGGAAACATCACGAGCATCTTCTTCACCATAGGTCATTCGACCAGGACCCTCGAAGAGTTCGTCGATCTCCTCCGGAAATCGAGCGTCGAACTTGTCGTCGATGTCCGATCGATGCCACGGTCCCGCACCAACCCGCAGTTCAATCTCGAAACCTTTCCAAGCGAATTAGAGTGCCGGCAGATCGGTTACGCGCATATCGCCGAGCTTGGCGGCCTTCGTGGCAAGCAGCGCATCCTGGAACCTTCGCCTAACGCCTATTGGCGGGTTCGTAGTTTTCGCAATTATGCAGACTATGCGCTGACAACGCCGTTCGCCGCCGGACTTGAGCAGCTCCGCGAGATGGGTCACCAGCGCCGCTGCGCGATCATGTGTGCAGAAGCCGTCTGGTGGCGTTGCCACCGCCGGATTATCACGGACTATCTGCTTGCCGCCGGCGAACAGGTCATGCACATTCTTGGGGCTGCGCACGTCGATGAGGCGAAGCTGACGCCCGGCGCCGTCGTTCGCGGAGACAAAACCATCGTCTATCCCGCGGAGAATCCGCCGCCGGGCTAAAGACGATTGGATAGGCACTCGCTTGTCTTATAACGCTGCGAGGCATTCAAACGCTAAACGCGATGCGCAGAAGGACGACAATTCCAGTCACGGCGAGGCCATAGCAGCCGAGCCGACTCGCAATCACCGCCGGATACTTTGCGCCCGAATGGACGTAATCCTCGATCACAACCTGTAAGCCGAGTGCTGTATGATGGAACAACGCGAGCAACAGCAAAATCATGCAAACAACCGTAAACGGCGCTCCTAGCCAGAGAAGGACGTCGGCGTAATCGCTCCGCGTATGGGCGATCACCGAGGCAACGAACCACAGCGTCAGCGGGATAAGTGCAACCGCCGAGACCCGCTCGGCCAACCAATGCCGCGAACCCGCTTTGGCTGAGCCGAGGCCGATGGCGCGTGCTAACGGCGAACGGAAAACGCGGGGCCCCATCATTGCCCTCCGACAAACAGACTGATCGCCCAGGCTGACAAGGTCAGCATCACGCTCGCCATCACGACGGTCCACCCCGAAATGTAAATCGACCGAAGCGTGAAGCCATGAACCGTGTCCCAGAAGAGATGGCGGACGCCGCCGCACAGATGTAGGAAAAAGGCGAAAGTGCAGCCGAACAGTACGATCTGACCAAGCGGAGATCCAATCGCCGTTTGAACGACAGCATAGGGGCGGGGGCCCGCGGCGGTCGCGCCAAGCCACACCACCAATCCCACGGCGCCAAAACTCAAAGCTATTCCGGTCATGCGATTGGCAATCGACAAGACCGATGTGAGTTGCGGCCGATAAATCTGGATGTTGGGCGAGAGCGGTCGCGAACGCCTTGCGGTCGAATTCGGAGCGCTCGAGTTCTTATCCACGATCAACTCTCGCGCTCGATAATCATCTTCTTGATCTCAGCGATAGCCTTGCCCGGGTTCAATCCTTTGGGACAGGTTCGGGTACAGTTGAGAATGGTATGACACCGATATAACCGGAACGGATCTTCGAGATGGTCGAGCCTTTCCTCCTTTGCCTCATCACGGCTATCCGTCAGCCAACGCCATGCCTGCAACAACACTGCCGGTCCGAGAAAGCGATCGCCATTCCACCAATGGCTCGGACAGCCGGAAGTGCAGCAGAAACACATGATGCATTCGTAGTAGCCGTCGAGTTGGCGGCGCTCCTCAGTGGATTGCAGCCGCTCTTTCTCCGGCTCGGGTGTCTTGGAATGGAGCCATGGCTCGATCGCGGTGTATTGCGCAAAGAGATGAGTTTGGTCGGGAACGAGATCCTTGATGATCCGCATATTAGCGAGCGGATAGACTGTCGCCTTTGCTCCCATGTCTGAAATAAACCGTGTACACGCCAGCCAATTGGCGCCGTCCATATTCATCGCGCACGAGCCGCAAACGCCTTCGCGGCATGAGCGCCGGAAAGTTAGCGTCGAATCTACCTTGTTCTTGATCCAGATCAGCGCGTCGAGAACCATCGGTCCGCAATCATCGAGATCGACATGGAACGTATCGAGCCGCGGATTGTCACCCGAGTCCGGATCGTAGCGATAGATTTCAAACGCCTTCACGCGTTTCGCATCGGCGGGAGCTGGCCACGTGCGTCCCTTCTCAATGCGCGATTCCACACTCACATTGAAGTTACGCGGGACGGGAAATCTCTTGAGCCAATTAAAGCGAGATACCTGATCCGACGAGTTGATGATCATTTTCTGGGATCCTAGCCAGTCGGGCGCATGATTTTGGGGTATCCCGGTCGGCATCCGCGTTTGCCTGCGGACCTTTAGTATTTTGATTGCCGCGAGAAATTGAGGGCATCGTCGCTGTTTGGAGGCCAACAATAGCTTCCTTTCTGCTGCAGCAGTTGGAAAGATTTTTGCTTCGATAGGGCAATTTCGCCGGAACTATTATGTGACCGGAGATTTGGTCCACGTTGGGAGCGCAAACAGGAGTCAACAATGCCAAAAGATGAACATAACAAAGCCGCCGAGCATCACGAAAATGCTGCGAAGGCGCACCGCTCGGCCGCCGAACACCACGGCAAGGGAGATCACGCAAAGGGTAAAGAACAAGCGGCCAGCGCGAAGCAACACTCGCAGACGGCCAGTCAGCACACTGACCAAGCGCACTCTAAGAGCCAGCAACAAAAGTAATTCGTAAAAAACGACCTGGTGAGGAACCGGGTCGTTCACTTTCGGCAAACAGTACCGATCCGTCGATGGCAGACGCAAACAAGCTACCGCAGATTAGCTTTTGCAACTTCGACTTCACCCATATTGTTGTGGTGGAAGAATTGGTTCTTCCCATTATCCCATGCGATCTCCACGCCAGACCAGTCGTTGGTGGTGATTGTGCCCTGATCTGCCGCGCTGTCATGCCAAGCCACGCGCTGTCCGATTTTTAGGTTTCTGGATTGTTCGGCTTTCATAACTTGACACTACGGCATGAACGCCGGTTCTCGCCACTATGAAGAAGTCTGACAGCAAGATCACGGCGCTCACAACAATGGCCGTTCAAACTATGGCATCCGCGGATGCCATAGAGCGTGACCATCTCCGCAACCAGCATAATGGCCGAACTTTTGAAGCTCAAAATCAGTAGTCTGACCATGGTGGGGCGCCCCTTCGCGCGCTGCAAAAGCATCTTAACACGGTCAAGCTGTTGATCGTCGGCCGCCGTTCACGGCGGCTGGCTCGGAGCTTCTCTTCGAGGTCTTCAGCCAGTGCTAAGAAGGCGGCTCGACGTTGCTGACCAACAACCTGCCATTCGATGAATGCACCTCGGTCTTCGGACCGGAACGGCTCACGGGCGCCCTCCTCGACCGCCGCACGCACAATGTCCACATTCTGGAGATGAATGGCGAGAGTTTTCCGCTCGCGACCAGCAAGAAGGCGCAGCGCCGAACCAGCCAGCCGCCGGGCGCGATACCCAAAGCGGCCAGCAAAGCAGACGATGACCACAAAACATAAATCGCCGCCGCGCTCGCCAGAGTTACACGGTCCTCTCCTTTCAACCCGACCGGTACGCCTTCACGCTGCCATCTGCCCAATTTGTCGCCGCCGTTGACACGAGGAAAAATAAGCCCTCCAAGGTCTGATCGTTCGGATGCGCGAGATCACGGGCCAGACCCGCCATGCGTTACATCAAGTACGTTGATCACCTCGAGCGACGGAAGGCGGCGATGCTGGAGCGTTGGCAGCCAGCCAGCTCATAAGGATGCGCTTTCTCTCGGCAGTAGCTAGTCGAACCTGATCCCTATCCGTCGAGCTTTTCGCCAGACTACGCGACTGGCGAAGCGGAGAGCGTCGCTGGGTATAATCAGCACGAACTCGTTCGGAATTCCGACAGGGCTCGACACATCGAGCGCTGCGCCAATCTGCGACAGATTTCGGACGGTGCAGTCGATGGCGCCCCCGCCGCCGATTTCAATGGTACCAGCCTTCAATGCGCGCTGGCGCGTTATGTTGCGGCGTTCGTCCATAGCCCGCTCAAGCAATCATGGAAGGGTTATTAAAAATTGCGTGCCAAAGAAAGACCGGTACCTCCGACCTCACCACGCTCCCGCGCGCCGTATCCGTCGGCAAGCCGACGTTTGGCGCGAGCCTCATGGGACCCATCAGGCGAGGGAATGCAATGGTGCTCTCGCTTGACATAAGTCAATCGCGGTCAGCGCCCTCGTCAATCTCGACAAGATACGCAAGCTCGATACCCTCAGAACCGTCAGCCTCTTTGGCCATTGCAGTACACTAATCTCTCTGTCTCATTTGCGATCCTGGCTTTCAGTTTGGATGCGCTGTGACAGAGGGTAAGCCTCCCGAGATGAGGCTGGCCAGATCAGAACGAAGCCACTCTTCTTGGCAAAGTTCGGCAGCCTCACGGAGTTGCCGGGCCTCGAACGCAGCGACATTGTATCTGCTTCTGGCATCCACCTTCTGTTAAGAAGC
>JBEPUM010000060.1:0-18148 GCA_041691515.1 Pseudomonadota bacterium
ACCAGGTAATCGAGGGCAAGGGCGTCCTCAATAACCGGATTTCGGAATACCTGTTTCAGCACCTGAACGACATCGGCGTGCCGACGCACTTCATCCGCCGTCTCAACATGCGCGAGCAACTGATTCGGGAAGTGGAGATTGTTCCGCTCGAGGTCGTGGTCCGGAACGTGGCCGCCGGCTCGCTGTCGCAGCGGCTCGGCATCGAGGAAGGCACCCAGTTACCGCGCTCGATCATCGAGTTCTATTACAAGAACGACCAGCTCAACGACCCCATGGTCTCCGAGGAGCACATCACCGCGTTCGGCTGGGCCACGCCGCAGGAGATCGACGACATGATGGCGCTGGCCATCCGCGTGAATGATTTCCTCACCGGGCTGTTTCTCGGCATCGGCATCCGTCTGGTCGATTTCAAGATGGAATGTGGCCGGCTGTTCGAGAACGAGATGATGCGCATCATCGTGGCCGACGAAATCTCTCCGGACTCCTGCCGGTTGTGGGACGTCAAGTCGAACGAAAAACTCGACAAGGATCGCTTCCGCCGGGATCTCGGCGGGGTGCTGGAGGCCTATACCGAGGTGGCCAAGCGGCTCGGCATTCTGACGGAAAACGAGCGGCCGATTAGCGGCGGTCCGGTGCTGGTGAAGGGCTGAGCTGAATACGTCATTCCGGGACGCGAGTGTTCACGAGCGGACCCGGAATCCAGAAGTTGTAGTGCGAGATTCCGGATCGATCCGCTGCGCGGATCGTCCGGAATGACGAGGACAAGATGAAAGCGCGCGTCACCGTTACATTGAAAACCGGCATTCTCGATCCGCAGGGCAAGGCCATCGAGGGCGCGTTGAAATCGCTCGGCGTCGATGGCATCGCCAGCGTTCGGCAAGGCAAGGTGTTCGATATCGAACTCGCGGGCAGCGACACGGCGAAGGCGGAAGCGGCGCTGAAAGCCGCCGCCGACAAGCTCTTGGCAAATACCGTCATCGAGAATTACCGCGTTGAGGTTCTGAGCTAGGCTGCGTCTGACATGAAATCCGCGATCCTTGTTTTTCCCGGCATCAATCGCGAGCGCGACATGGCGCGCGCGCTAGAGCTCATTTCGGGGCACGCGCCCGCGATGGTCTGGCACGCCGATACGTCGCTGCCTGAGGGTACCGATCTCGTGGTGGTGCCCGGCGGCTTTTCCTATGGCGATTACTTGCGCTGCGGTGCCATTGCTGCGCGCTCGCCGGTCATGGACGCAGTGCGAAAATTCGCAGGCGACGGCGGCCTCGTGCTCGGAGTCTGCAACGGATTTCAGATTCTCTGCGAGTCCGGGCTGCTGCCCGGCATTCTCATGCGCAATGCGCGGCTGAAATTCATCTGTCATGACGTGCATCTGCGCGTCGAGCGCTCTGATACACCGTTCACGCGCGGTTATAACGCCGGGCAGGTGATCCGCGTGCCTGTCGCGCATGGCGAAGGCAATTACGCTGCGGATGAGGAGACCATCCGGAAGCTCGAGGGCGATGGCCGCGTGCTCTATCGCTACTGCTCGGCCTCAGGTGAAGTCGGTGACACCCATAATATCAACGGTGCGGCGCAGTCGATCGCGGGCATCGTCAGCGAGCGCGGCAACGTGCTCGGCATGATGCCGCATCCGGAAAACCACGTCGAAGACATCATGGGCTGCACCGACGGCCGAGGATTGTTCGCGGGCCTCGTCGCGCATCTGGAGCGGGCGGCTTAGACCGCTGGTTGCGGTGTTCGCTTCTTCACCCGCTTGATCGTGCCGGAAAACGTGAATAGTGATCGCTCGTCACACTTCAACAGTCCGCGCAGAAAGATCAGCGAGCCGCCGGCTCGCGTGATTTCGCCTGTCGCCTCGATCAGGTCGCCTTCTTTGGCGGCGTCGAGAAATTCGCAGCCGAAGGACACGGTGACGCCGGGTCCCTGCAACTCGCGCGAAGCCATGGCGAACAGGCAGTAGTCCGCGAACGTCATGAAGCAGCCGCCATGGACGTTGCGCATGCCATTGAGGTGCTTCTGCTCGACACGGAATGCGCAGCGGACGCTGCCGTCGGCCCCGATCCGGTGCCAGAACGGCCCGTTGTTGGATTCGAAGGAATCCCGGCTCCAGGTGGTCCATCCCGCGAATTCGCCTTCGGTGGCAACCAGCGTATCGGGCCGGATGCGCGGAGGATTGGGCTGCATGATATTCACGGTCTTGAAGCTCCCTGGATCGATGGTGGGCGTCTTAAATCCGATCCTTCCACCTTCTGCAAATCGTGGCGGCGGATAACCCACGGATCGTACGGAACCGGCCCATAAAAGGCCTTTTCCCGCGCGCCTGATCTCCCTAATAAGAGACTGAAATCGCGTCAGGACCCATGAGCCGCAACGAACCCAAGATCACCCCCGAACTCGTCGCGTCGCACGGCCTCAAGCCGGACGAATACGAGCGTATCCTCAAGCTGATCGGCCGCGTGCCGAGCTTTACCGAGCTCGGCATTTTCTCGGCGATGTGGAACGAGCATTGCTCGTACAAGTCCTCGCGCATCCATCTGCGCGGGCTACCGACCAAAGCACCGTGGGTCATTCAAGGGCCCGGCGAGAACGCCGGCGTGATCGATATTGGCGACGGGCAGGCGGTGGTGTTCAAGATGGAGAGCCACAACCATCCGAGCTACATTGAGCCGTATCAAGGCGCGACCACCGGCGTCGGCGGCATTTTACGCGACGTCTTCACCATGGGGGCGCGGCCGATCGCGTGTCTCAACGCGTTGAGCTTTGGCGATCCGTCGCATCCGAAGACGCGGCATCTGGTCGGGGGAGTAGTCGCGGGGGTCGGCGGTTACGGCAATTCGTTCGGTGTGCCCACGGTGGGCGGGCAGGTGCGTTTCCACACGCGTTACGATGGCAACATTCTGGTCAACGCGATGGCGGTCGGTCTCGCCGATGCCGACAAGATTTTCTATGCGGCTGCAAGCGGCGTGAACATGCCGATCGTCTATCTCGGTTCGAAAACGGGTCGCGACGGCATTCACGGCGCGACGATGGCCTCGGCGGAATTCGACGACGACAGCGCCGAGAAGCGGCCGACCGTGCAGGTCGGTGATCCCTTCGCCGAAAAGCTGCTGCTGGAAGCCTGCCTCGAGATCATGGAAGCCGATTGCGTGATCGCGATCCAGGACATGGGCGCCGCGGGGCTGACGTGCTCGGCGGTCGAGATGGGCGCCAAGGGCGACCTCGGCGTCGATCTCGATCTCGATACCGTGCCGACGCGCGAGCAGGGCATGAGCGCCTACGAGATGATGCTCTCCGAAAGCCAAGAGCGCATGCTCATGGTGCTGAAGCCCGAAAAGGAAAAGCAGGCCGAGGCGATCTTCCGGAAGTGGGGACTTGATTTCGCAATCGTCGGCTACACCACGCCATCGCAGCGTTTCGTCGTCAAGCACGGCGGCGATGTCATGGTGGATTTGCCAATCAAGGAACTCGAATCCGAAGCGCCGCTCTATGACCGGCCGCATGTGCCTTCGCCACAGTTGCCTGTCATCCACGCCCGCGATGTCGCCGCGCCGATGCCGGTGACTGACGCTTTGGAAAAACTGATCGCAACGCCCGAGCTGTGCTCGAAGCGCTGGGTGTGGGAGCAATACGATCACGTCATCGGCGGCAACACCATGCAACGGCCCGGCGGCGACGCGGCTGTCGTGCGCGTGCTGGATGGGCCGAAGGGACTCGCGCTCACGGTCGATGTCACGCCGCGCTACTGCGAGGCCGATCCGTATCAGGGTGGAAAGCAGGCGGTGGCCGAAGCCTGGCGCAACATTACCGCGGTCGGCGGCCGTCCGCTCGCCATCACCGATAATCTGAATTTTGGCAATCCCGAACGGCCTGAAATCATGGGCCAGTTCGTCGGCTGCCTGAAGGGGATTTCCGAGGCCTGCACCGCATTGGATTTTCCGGTCGTGTCCGGCAACGTCTCGCTCTACAACGAGACCAACGGCCGCGGCATTTTGCCGACCCCCTCGATCGGCGGCGTCGGACTGCTCGACGATTTCACCAAGTCAGCGTCGCTCGCCTTCAAGGCCGAAGGCGAGTGCATTCTGCTGATCGGCGAAACCAAAGGCTGGCTTGGCCAGTCGGTCTACCTGCGCGATATCTGCGGCCGCGAGGAGGGCGCTCCGCCGCCGGTCGATCTCGCCGCCGAGAAGCGCAACGGCGATGTGGTGCGCGGCATGATCCACGCGGGCACTGCGACGGCGGTGCACGACGTCTCCGATGGCGGCTTGCTGATTGCGCTCGCCGAGATGGCGATGGCAGGTAACATCGGCGCCAAGCTCGACGCGGCGGAAGAGGCCATCGTGCCGCACGCGTGGTGGTTCGGAGAGGATCAGGCGCGCTACATCGTGACGGTTCATGAGCGCGATCTGCTCAGCGTCTTCACCAAGCTCAGGGCGGTCGAAGTCCCCTGCGTCCAGATCGGCATTACCGGCGGACAGGAGATTGCCATTGCCGGCGAGCGCGCGGTTCACATCAAGGCGCTGCGGCACGGGTTTGAAAGCTGGCTGCCAGACTACATGGCCGGCAAGGGCTGAGACCAAGCTGGATCATATGCACGCAATTGTGCCGCTTTCTTCACCTCCCCCACAAGCGGGAGAGGGAGCGCGCATCGCTCGAAGCGCTTCGACCAAACTACAGCACCCGCGTGCCGCCCGGAATTCCGGAGCGCGACTCTCATACCCGCCGAGTAAAGAGCCGCTGACGCACTCACGGCTTGCAGTTGCTCATGCAGGGCTTGTCTTTCACGTCCGGTCTCGGATCGGAAATAAAGCCGTCCCGGTTTGGCATCTTGATCGCAGCGAGCGATTTCGCGTCGAGTGTCGCATTATCCGGCACGACGCCATTAATGTTCAGGATATAGGCCGACAACGCGTACACGTCGTCGCTGCTGAGTGACTGCGGAGCGTTGAGCGGCATCGCGCGCCTGATGTAGTCGAACAATGTCGTTGCGTATTGCCAGTAGCTGCCGACAGTCCTGATCGGTTTGGCCGAGGCAAGCGTTCCCTGACCGCCGACGAGCCGGTCGCCAATGCCGCCTTCGCCGTTGTCGCCATGACAGGCGGTGCATTGCGCTTTGTAGACTTCGCGCCCGTGGGCGACATCGCCGCTGCCGGCCGGCAGATTTTTGCCCTCGCGGTTGATGTCGATATTCCAGCCGGCTATTTCGGCCGCCGTCGCGGTCCGGCCGATGTTGTAATGCGTTTGCGCGCAGCAGCTGATGGTCGTTGCAACCCACAGCGTGGCGGCAGCAAGCAGGATTTCAAGCCTGGTGACCATTGCTGACCTCCCCGGTTGCAGCAATCTTCCAGGTCATGATTGCGTTGTTGTGATAGAACGAATTCATGCCGCGCGCGTGCGTCAGATCTGGGAATGCAGGCTGCACATAGCCGGTTTCGTCGGTGGCGCGGCTCATGATCAGCGCCGGATCGCCATTCCATTCCCACGGCAGACGAAAGCGCGTCAGCGCGCGCGTCAGGACGGGGGCCTGCAAATTCGCGGCTTTCCAGCTCTTTCCGCCATCGACCGAAACATCGACCTGCTTGATCTTGCCGTGTCCGCTCCACGCAACGCCCGTGATTTCGTTAAAACCCTTGTCGATCTTCTGCGTGCCGGATGGTCGGGTGATGATCGATTTCGCCTCCATGTAAAAGGTGAACTGTCGGGCTTTTCCGTCTGCCATCAGGTCGGTGTACTTCGACGTTTCTTCGCGCGAATAGACCGGCTCGGCGGCGACGTGAAGGCGACGCACCCATTTGACGTTCATGTTGCCTTCAAAGCCGGGAACCAGCACGCGAAGCGGATAGCCTTGCGCTGGACGCAGGCGTTCGCCGTTCTGGCTGTAGACGATCATGGCATCCTCGAGACATTTCTCGATCGGGATGCTTCGCGTCAGCGCCGCGGCATCGGCGCCTTCGGCGACGACCCACTTGGCGCCGGGCTTCAGACCCGCCTCGTTCAGCAGGATCTTCAAGGGAACGCCGGTCCATTCACCGCAACTCAAAAGCCCGACCAAATCCGAGGCCGTCTTGCCACCCATGGCCCTGTAATCAGGATTGCCGGAGCATTCGAGAAAATGGATGCGGGATTCCGACGGGTAGCGGCGGACGTCGTCCACGGTCAGCAGCAGCGGCTTTTCCACGAGCCCATGAATCATGAGCCGATGTTCCGCAGGGTTGATCTCGGGAATGCCGCCGTGATGGCGCTCGTAGAACAATCCGCTGGGTGTGATGATGCCGTCGAGGTCCTGAAGGGGCGTCCGGCTCGCCGACGAGGTATATTGCTTCAGGTTCTTTGGGATGTTGCGAATGACATTTTTCTCGAAGGGAGAAGGCGTGCCATAGGGTTGGCTGCCGACGTCGGCACCCGGCGCCTTCATCCATTCCGGAACGTTTGGCGGCAGATTATCGGCGGCCTTCGTGTCGTCGGCGCGCGCCTGCCGGGACATCGCGGCTCCCGCCACGAGGCTGCCAACGGCGGCGCCGCCGTCTCTGAGGAATGTCCGTCGTGATCTGGATGGATTGCCGGTGGGGTTCTTGCTCATGGTGTTTCTCCGCGAACATATTTCGCTTTTCCGGGGGAGCGTCCTGCTGAGGCCATCGCCTGAGTGGAACTACCGTCTTGTCGCGGCGCGGCTTTGAGATGCCGATCCTGCCGCTACGACGACACTTCATACTGTGAGGGCGGGCAGTCGTTGACAATCTGCAATCGCGTGATGCTGCAATGCACTTACAATACGCGCGTCGCGCCCGGAATTTGCCGAAGCGCTGATGTCGTGGCCCAGCTCAGCAGCAGCGTGCCGATGAAAGCCACAAAAGCTTTCATGATCGCCGGCCAGTTCATGTCGAGCATCCAGTACTGCAGCCACAGCACGAAGGCATAGTGCACCAGGAAGATGCCGTAGGCGTCGTGCTGCATCGGATCGAGGATGCTGAAGCCGTCCCGCTTGAAACGCAGGAAGAAGGCGAGGATTGCGAAGATGATCGCGGCGCTGAAGGCGACGAACAGCAGGCTGTAGATCGGCTCGTACCATGCTGGAAGAACTTCGGGGTTACCCAGAACACCGCGCTTGATGTAGATCAGCACCCAAAGCAGGCAGTAAGGGACGAGCGTCGTGACGATCCAGCCCGGTCCGCTTTTCGCCAGACGCCCATCGACGCTGAGCAGGCCCTTGCTAAAATTCGCAGCGCCGATGCCCGCGCCGATGAAGAAGTAGGCGGCGTAAAGCAGAACGCGACTTTTCTGAACCGAGAACGGCCCGAACTCGAACCAGGTGTTCGATTGGAAATACAGTCGTGAAGGCACATAGAGGATCGCGGTCACCGTCACGAGGTAAATGAAGAACCGCTCCGGGCGATCGAAGCTTGCGATCGACAGCCGGTTGACGTGATCGAGCATCCATGGCGCGATCCGATATAGCGCGCAGGCCGACAGGTCGAATGCCAGCAGCACCCAGACGAACCAGACCGGGCCGCTCGGCCATGGCCCGACGGTGACCATCTTCCACCAGAAATCGGCAAAGCTCACGGTCGAACCTTGCTGCAACGCGAGCGCGTAATACGCGATCGGAATGATCGTCAGGGCTGCGACGGCGAACGGCAGGCCGAGCCGGAGCAGCCGGTCACCGATGAATTTGGCCGGAGCCTTGTGACCAAGGCTCGGCCATACGAACAGGCCCGACAGGAAGAAGAACATCGCCATGAAGAAACTGTCGGTGGCGAGCACGATGGCGTCGAAACCGATCCATGACTTGGCGTCGGTATGGCCGAAGTAGGTGTAGGGAATCACCGCGTGGTGAATGAGGACGATGAGGGTGAGGAAGGTGCGCGCGCGGTCCAGCGCCAGATTTCGCGAAGCCGCGACCGGCGTGACGTGGGCCTCGGCCGGCATTGGCAGATGTGCAATCGACTTCATGCAGGGTTCGCCGCAATCTCCGAGCGACTCATGGCCGCCGCCCGGTCATCAGTCTCACGCGAGGCAGCTACGCATCAAACTCTAGAAGAATTTTTGGAAAATACTGGCAACTTTAAGCGGCTGGCAATTCCTCGATCGTCACCTTATCCGGGTAGAACGCGAGATGGCCAGCAATTTCAGCCATCGCGGGAAACGGCGTTTCATAAGTCCAGACCGAGTTCTCTATGGTTCGTCCGTCCGCCACGACGCTAAAGTAGTTCGCGTCACCCTTGTAGGGACAATGTGTCACGCGGTCGGTTCGCGCCAGTGCTGCCAGATTGGCGTCGTCCCGCGGGATATACAGCACCGCCGGGTAGCTGGCCTCCTTCAGGGTCAGCGCACGCGTGGTTTCGGCAATCACGACGCCGGCGGCGGATACACGGATACGGCGGGAGGTGGGCGTAATGGTGATCGGGTGGTCGGGACCGGGAATCTTCATGGGCGGCCTTCTTGCGGTTTAAAAGTTCATGCGAATATAGGGCCCAGCAGCGTGACGGGGTAGGGCGTCCACGTTAAGTTGAGCAGCCGTCGCCGCGATTCCGGTGCATGATTCGGGATGGTTTTGGGAGAAACTTTGATGCCGATGGATGCCCACGACATAGAAAGCATGATCAAGGCCGCGATACCGGACGCCGAGGTGACGATTCGTGATCTCGCCGGCGATGGCGACCATTATGCTGCGACGGTGATCTCCGAGTCCTTTCGCGGCAAATCCCGCGTGCAGCAGCATCAGATCGTGTACCAGTCCCTGAAGGGGCAGATGGGCGGCATCCTGCACGCGCTGGCGCTGCAGACCGGTGTGCCGGAGTAGCGACGGCAACAGGAGGAAAGCCGCAGCATGACCGGGGGCGGGCATCGCGTATCGGTTCTCCGCGAGCGTGAGCCGCACCAGCATCACCGCGTCACTTACATCGAACTGTTTTTCGATCTCGTTTTCGTCTTCGCCATCACGCAGATTTCCCACACTCTGCTGGCGCATTTCACCCCGCTCGGCGTGCTGCAGGTGACGATGCTGATGCTCGCGGTGTGGTGGGCATGGATCTTCACCTGCTGGATCACCAACTGGCTCGACCCCGAACAAACCTCCGTGCGCGTGATGCTGTTCGGGTTGATGATCGCAGGGCTTGTGCTCTCGACATCGATCCCGAAGGCGTTCGAAAGCCGCGGTCTCGCGTTTGCGCTGGCCTTCGTGGCGATGCAGGTCGGCCGCTCGGTCTATTTCATCGTCATCGTGCCGAAGTCGGAAACGGTTCATCGCCACAACTTCATGCGCATCGCGTCGTGGATGGCGGTGAGCGGCGTGTTCTGGATCGCCGGCGGCCTCGCGGAACCCACAAGCCGGATCGGACTGTGGCTGGTGGCGCTCGCAATCGAATATGCGGGGCCGGCGATGCGTTTTCCGACGCCGGGGCTGGGCGCCTCGACGATGCAGGACTGGGACGTCGAGGGCGGCCATATGGCCGAACGAGCCGCGCTGTTCATTATCATCGCGCTCGGCGAATCCATCGTCGTGACCGGCGCGACCTTCAGCGAGGCCGCGTGGACAGCGCCGACGATCGTTGGATTCCTCGTGGCTTTGCTCGGCAGCATCGCGATGTGGTGGATTTACTTTCACATAGGCGCCGAGGCCGGCGCGGAAGAGATCACGCATACGGATGAGACTGGCCGGCTGGCACGGCTGGCCTATACCTACCTGCA
Organism: Pseudomonadota bacterium; assembly: GCA_041691515.1. Lineage (GTDB taxonomy): Bacteria > Pseudomonadota > Alphaproteobacteria > Rhizobiales > Xanthobacteraceae > Nitrobacter. The sequence goes on from JBEPUM010000060.1 coordinate 9,688, forward strand.
TCTGCCGATCGTGGCCGGCATCGTGGTGTCGGCGGTCGGCGACGAGATGCTGCTGGCGCATCCGGATGGGCACGTGGGCGCCAAGGAAATCCTCAGCATGATCGGCGGGCCGCTGATCTATCTGGTTGGCGTGATCCTGTTCAAGCGGACCGTTCGCGGCCGTCTGCAATTGTCGCATCTGATCGGCATCGGGCTGCTGATCGCGCTGGTTCCCGTTGCTTTCCTGCTGACACCGCTAATGCTGGCCGCGGCCGTGACAATGATCCTGCTTCTCGTCGCCGCGTGGGAAGCGATTTCGATCGGATCTGGCGGCAATCAGTCCGACGCGACCAGCGCGTGAACCGAAAACATCTCGTCAGGGTCGGTCCATGACGCCGTCGGCGTCCAGCCGGAGCCTTTTGCCAGCGCGGTGAAGCGATCGAGACTGTATTTGTAGCTGCTTTCGGTGTGGATGCTCTCGCCGATCCGGAACGAGATACTGCGACCCTGAATGCGAACGGTCTGCGACTTGTTGCTGATCAGATGCATCTCGATGCGATGACGCTCGCGATTGTAGATCGCGCGATGGGTGAATGCCGACAAATCGAAGTTGCCGCCGAGTTCACGGTTGATCCGGACCAGCACATTCAGGTTGAATCGCGCGGTGACACCCGCAGCATCGTTATAGGCGTCGTACAGCACCCGCTCGTTCTTCTCGAGATCGACGCCGATCAGCATCTGCGCCCCCTGCCCGAGGATCTCGCGGGCGCTACGCAGGAAGCGGCAGGCCTCGTGTGGCTCGAAGTTGCCGAGCGTCGAGCCCGGAAAGAATCCGACCTTCGGCATCGCCTTGACCTGATCGGGCAGGGCGAACGGCGTGGTGAAGTCCGCCGTCACTGGATAGATCTGAAGATGCGGAAAATCCTTTTTCAAACCGCGAGCCTGCGCGTTGAGAAAATCACCGGAGATGTCCACCGGCACGTAGGCTGCGAATTCGCATGCATCGAGCAGCAGCCGTACTTTTGTGGTGGCGCCGGCGCCGAATTCCACCAGTGCCGCGTTGTCCGGAATGATTGCGGCGATATCCGCCGCCTGGTTACGCAGGATGCCGAGTTCGGTACGGGTCGGATAGTATTCCGGCAGCCGCGTGATCTGCTCGAACAGTTCGGAGCCTGTCACGTCGTAGAAATATTTTGGCGAGAGCTGCTTCGGCTGTTGCGTCAGCCCTGCGATGGCTTCGCCCGCGAATGCCGAGTTCTTCTCATCGAGCCGGTGTGCCCCGGTCAAAGCAGCAGCGCGCATATTCATGACGGTCTCCAGAGCGCGCATCCGGCGCGGTTGTTGACGATAATCAAGCGCCGTAGTCCGCGAGGCGCAGTCCGGTGAATTGCCAGCGGTGATGCGGGTAGAAGAAATTCCGGTAGGTGACGCGGCTGTGCCCTTGCGGAGTTGCGAGCGACGAGCCGCGCAATACGAGTTGATTGACCATGAACTTGCCGTTGTATTCGCCGAGCGCGCCCTCGATCGCGGCATAGCCCGGATAGGGCGAGTAGGAGCTGCGCGTCCATTGCCAGACGATGCCGAAGGCATCGTTGAGCTGTCCCGCGCGCGCTGCGACCTCCCATTCCATCTCGGTTGGCAGATGCTTGCCGCTCCACCGCGCGAAAGCATCGGCCTCGTAATAGCTGACGTGGCTGACCGGCGCGGCTGGATCGACCGGCTGCAAACCGGCCAAGGTCATCACCTGCCAGCCGCCATCGGTCTTGTTGTCGTTCTTGCGCCAGTGACCCGGCGCCTCCCATTCCTCGTTGCCGGCTGCTGCGAAGCCGTCCATCAGCCACAGCGTCGCGGTGCGATAGCCGCCGTCGTCCATGAAGGCGAGCCACTCGGCATTGGTGACGAGATTTCGCGCGAGCTTCACCGGTCCGACCAGCGCGCGATGCGCGGGCTTCTCGTTGTCGAAATGAAAGCTGTCGCTCTGGTGTCCGATGGTGTGGATGCCTTCGTTCAGCGTGATCCATCCGCCGGCGTCCGCATGCGGTGCCGGGAAGGCCCACGACGCGTCATAGGCCGGTGGAATGGGATTTTGCCCGAAAGCATGCAAAATATCTGTCAGCATCAATTCCTGATGCTGCTGCTCGTGGTTGAGGCCGACCTCGATCAGCGACACCAATCCGGCCAAGGTTTTGTCGTCGGCGTCGTTGAAGAATTTCACGACCGCGGCATCCACATGCCGGCGATAGGCGGTGACCTCTTTCGCGCCGGGGCGGGTCAGGTGGCCGCGCTGAGCGCGGGCATGCCGTGGGCCGGCACTGACGTAATAGGAATTGAACAGGAAGGCGTAATCGGGATGGTACGGCACGTAGCCTGGACTGTGCTGGCCAAGCAGAAATTGCTCCCAGAACCAGGTGGTATGGGCGCGATGCCATTTTGCCGGACTTGCATCGGGCATCGATTGCACCAGCTGGTCCTCGGGCGATAGCGGCGTCGCGCGCCGCTCGGTTTCGCTCCGGACCGCGAGAAACGCATCGGTCAGGCGGCCTGCAAGCGTCCCGGAATCGGAAAACAGCGACGGATTCGGAGCAGCCATTGCGGCCGCGGCGGATGCTGGATTCGTCACAAAAATCTCCGGTTTGGGAGAGAACGTTGCTCTGGACGATGGGTTCCGGAGAATAGCCAGCCCCCCATGGTCCGTCCTAGATAGGGCGCCGGTCAGCAGGGTTAAAGGCCGTCGGCACCTATTCCTTCGTTACAGGCACGGGCGACGTTACAGGCTGCCGCCGGATGCGGTGGTTGGCCGGTGCGCAACATGGCAGCTCCCCGGCAATTTACTAGGTTAGACAACGGTTTCGGGCTACATATATGTCAACTGCGGGCCGCGTGCGGCCCCTCTGGCTTTGCGGCAAAAGGACGTGACGATGAGCATCGAGCAATTCATTGAGAATGAAGTGAAGTCGAACGACGTGGTGCTGTTCATGAAGGGCACGCCGCAATTTCCGCAGTGCGGTTTTTCGGGGCAGGTGGTCCAGATCCTCGACCATATCGGCGTCGGCTACAAAGGGCTGAACGTTCTCGAATCCGCCGATCTGCGCAACGGCATCAAGACCTATTCGAACTGGCCGACGATCCCGCAGCTTTACGTCAAGGGCGAGTTCGTGGGTGGCTGCGACATCATTCGCGAGATGTTCCAGGCGGGCGAACTGCAGCAGATGTTGACCGAGAAGGGCGTGACCACCGGCGCCCCGGCGTCGGCCTGACCACAGCCGAACGCATTATCATCGGTCCGGCGCGGCTTGAGGTCGTCGTCGCCGATATCACGACGCTGCGCGTTGATGCGATCGTCAACGCGGCGAATCAATCCCTGCTTGGCGGCGGCGGCGTGGACGGCGCGATTCATCACGCCGCCGGACCGCAGTTGCTCGCGGAGTGTCGCACGCTGAACGGCTGCGCCACCGGAGAGGCCAAGATTACCGCTGGCTACCGGCTCCCCGCGCGGCATGTCATTCACGCGGTCGGCCCGGTCTGGCAGGGCGGCCAGTCCGGCGAAAATGAACTCCTCGCATCTTGTTATCGCCGCGCCATCGCGCTGGCGCAGGCCCGCGACCTGCAGTCGATTGCCTTTCCCGCCATCTCCACCGGCGTTTACCGTTTTCCGGCTCCCGCCGCGGCGCGGATTGCGGTGGCCTCGGTGATTGCCGCGGTGGCAACCGCTCCCTTGGTGTCCCGGGTCATCTTCTGTTGCTTTTCGGACGATAGCGCTGAACTGCATCGTCAAGCGCTGATGGACGCTCCGGGCCCTTGTGCGGGGTGAGCGCGACGTTAGACTTCCCTGAAACACGAGGCGGGGAAGCGTAATGCATATTCAAAAGTCGATGCGCGTACTGGTTTGCGGGGCGTTGCTGGCCGCCGGCGCATCCATTCAGACCGCTTGGGCCGAAGGCACGTTCGAGATTCCAGCCGGCGCGCATTTCAATCCCGAAAAGCTCGCAAAGATCGACGCATTCTTCCAGAATGAGATTCAACAGGCCAAGATCCCCGGCGCGATCGTGCTGATCCAGCAGCACGGCAAGCCGGTCTATGAGCGCTACTTCGGTGTGCGGGATATCGTCTCCGGCAAGCCGATGACGCCGGACACCATTTTCCGTATCTTTTCCATGACCAAGCCGATCACGAGCGTCGCGGCCATGATGCTGATCGACGAGGGCAAGCTCCATCTGGACGACCCGGTCTCGAAATACATTCCGTCGTTCGCCAATATGAAAGTCGGCGTCGAAAGGGACGCCGCGGGCGGCGGCAAGGAGCTTGAACTCGTTCCCCTGAAGAGCCCGATCACCGTTCTCGATCTGATGCGGCAAACCTCGGGGATCACCTACGGGTTCTATGGCGACAGCCTGGTCCGAAAGGCCTACGCAAAAGCCGATATTTTTGCCGGCGATCCCGACAATGCAGAATTCGCCGAGAGGATCGCCAAGCTGCCGTTGCAGGAACAGCCGGGCACGCTGTGGGACTACGGACACTCGACCGACATTCTGGGCCGTGTGATCGAACTGGTATCCGGCAAATCGCTCTACGAATTCGAGAAGGAGCGGTTGCTCGATCCATTGGGGATGGTCAACACCGATTTCTATGTCCGCGATCCGGCGAAGCACGATCTCGTCGCATCGCCGATGCCGAAGGATTCGGATTTCCATGTCGGCTACATCGGCGATGCCATCTCGCCGAAGCGCCGCGAAGCGGGTACCGGCGGAATGGTGTCCACTGCCGCGGATTTCTCGCGCTTCGTGGCGATGATCCTCAATCGGGGAACCTTTGAGGGAAAGCAGTACTTAAGCCCGAAGGCATTCAAGGAGATGACGACGGATCACGTCGGGCCGAATTCCGGCATCGAGCGCGACTGGGCCTATTTCCCCGGTGACGGCTTCGGCTTCGGTCTTGGTTTTGGAGTCCGGACCGATCCGGGTAATGCAAAACCGCCGCCGCCCGGTGACCTCGGCGAGTTGAAGTGGGACGGTGCGGGCGGCTCTTATTTCGTCGTCGATCCCAAGCAGGAAATGACGTTCTTATTGATGGAAATGACGCCGACCCAGCGCCAGCGCATCCAGCGCTCGCTCAAGAAACTGATCTATGAAGCGCTGGAGAATTGACGGCCCATTGAGCCGGCGTGTTTTCACCGCGCTGCTGGCTTCTTCACTCACGACCTTCGCTGCCGAGGGGCTTACTGCCGCTCGCGCCGAGGCGCCGAAATGGATCGCGTCGTCGTGGTCGCAGGCGAAGCTCGATCGCATCGGCGCTTATATCGAAAACGAAGTCCAGACCGCGCATATCCCCGGCGCGATCATCCTGATCCAGCAGCACGGCAAGCCGGTTTATTTCAAAAGCTTTGGCGTCCGCGATGTCATCAACAGGCATCCGATGACGTCGGATACCATCTTTCGCCTGTATTCGATGTCGAAACCGATCACCAGCGTCGCGGTCATGATGCTGGTCGATGACGGCAAACTCAAGCTCAGCGATCCCGTTTCGAAATACATTCCAGCGTTCAAGGATACACGGGTCGGCATCGACAGCACCGAAGGCAACGGCCAGCCGACGCTGCGGCTCGAACCGTTGCGCCGCCCCATCACCATCAAGGATCTGCTGCTGCACACATCGGGAATTACCTATGGGTTTTATGGTGGCGACAATCTCGCGCGCCAGCGATACAGCCAGCTCGACCTTTACAACGAAGATTGGAACAACGCGGAGTTTGCCGATCGCGTCGCGCATCTGCCGCTAGCCGAGCAGCCGGGGACGTTATGGGACTACGGGCACTCGACCGATGTGCTCGGCCGCGTTGTCGAAGTGGTGTCCGGACAGTCGCTCTATCAGTTCGAGAAGCGCCGTCTGCTTGACCCGCTAGGGATGACCGACACGGCGTTCTACGTCGCGGACAAGTCGAAATGGCCGCTAATCGCGCAACCGATGCCGGACGACCGCGTCATCGGTCCGTTCATTCCGATCACCAATCCCACCAAAACCCGCCGCTGGGAATCCGGCGGCGGCGGAATGGTCGGCACGATCGGAGACTATGCGCGGTTCTGTCAGATGATGCTGAACGGCGGCGTGATGGACGGCAGGCGTTACCTCCGCGCCACGACCGTTGCGGCCATGACGTCGGATCACATCGGGCCAGGCAGCGGCATTGCGCGCGACTATTATTATTTCCCCGGCGACGGGTTCGGGTTCGGTTATGGTTTTGCGGTGCGCACGAAACTTCTGGCGGACAGGGCGGGGCCGCTTGGCGAATACCGATGGGATGGCGTCGGCGGAACGTTCTTCTGGATCGATCCGAAGGACGACATGTTCGTCGTCTTCATGGCGCAGACCCCGAACGAGCGCGGCCGCATCCAGACCGATCTGCGCGAGCTGATCTACGGCGCGCTGCGGAAGTAGCGGAACTCCTTAGGCCTGACGGACGATGTCGCGCACGAGTCCGATCGTCTCCTCGATCATCGCGGCGGACACGTCGAGATGGGTGCAGGCGCGGATCCGGCCGTCCATCATCGCGAGCAGCACGCCGTGTTCGCGCAGTCTCGCCACCATCTGCTGTCCGGGCACGCCGGCGCCGGCCGGATTGAAGAACACGAGATTGGTCTCGGGCTCCTGTACAACCATGCCCGATATCTGCGATAGGCCGCGCGCCAGTGCGCGGGCGTTGGCGTGATCGTCAGCGAGCCTGTCGACGTGATGATCGAGGGCGTGGATGCAGGCGGCGGCGCAGACACCGGCCTGCCGCATCGAACCGCCGAGCCGTTGCTTCCAGCGCCAGACCTCGTCGATGAAGGCACGCGATCCCGCCATGGCCGCGCCAACAGGCGCGCCGAGGCCTTTTGAGAAATCGATCCAGACCGAATCCCATCCCGTGCTCATCTCGCTGGCGCTGATGCCGGTTGCGACGCAAGCGTTCAGCAGCCGTGCGCCGTCCATGTGGGTCGCCATATCCTGTTGCTTTGCGAGCGCAGCGATATCGTCGAGCACGGCTTTCTTCCAGATGGTGCCGCCGCCGATATTCGCGGTTTGCTCGACGCTGACGACAATCTGCGGCGGCTCGTAACGGGTGCGCGGATGCAGAGCTGCGCGAAAGGCGTCGAGCGTGAACTGGCCGTCGGCACCGGGCAGGCGCGTCACCTGGAAGCCGCCAAGCGCGGCGTGCGCACCCCCTTCACGCGCGATGATGTGCGCGGTCTCGTGGGCGAGGATTTCATCGCCGGGCCGGCAATGCGCCAGCGTCGCGGACACATTGCACATCGTGCCTGACGGCATGAACACCGCGGCTTCCTTGCCGAGCAGCGAGCCGACGCGCTCGCACAACAGGTTGACGGTCGGATCGTCGCCGATCTGTTCGTCGCCGACTTCCGCGCACGCCATGGCCTCGCGCATCGCCGGTGTCGGGCGCGTTTGCGTGTCCGACAACAGGTTGATGCGGATGGGCGATGCTTTCGGATCGGTCGGGGTAGGGGTGTAGGGCATTTGAATTCTCGTTATCGCTCACCGCGTCATGGCCGGGCTTGTCCCGGCCATCCACGCCTTGTTTTATCGCCGGCGTGCGACAATAGAGACGTGGATGCCCGGCACAAGGCCGGGCATGACGGTTTCAAAGTCTTCCGCAGACGACTGCAAGAAAAAGGCCCCGGCAAAACCGGGGCCTTTTGAAGTCGTAGACGCCGATCAGGATCAGCGTGAATAGAATTCGACGATCAGATGCGGCTCCATCTGCACGGCGAACGGCACATCCGTCAGGTGCGGGATGCGCGCGAACTTCGCGGTCATCTTGTTGTGATCGGCTTCGATGAAATCAGGCACGTCGCGTTCGGCGAGCTGGTTGGCTTCCATCACGACGGCGAGTTGCTTCGAGGATTCCTTGACCTCGACGACGTCGCCGACCTTCACCTTGTAGCTCGAAATGTTGACGCGCTTGCCGTTCACCTTGACGTGGCCGTGATTGATGAACTGGCGGGCGGCGAACATGGTGGCGACGAATTTTGCGCGATACACCACGGTGTCGAGACGGCGCTCGAGCAGGCCGATCAGGTTCTCGCCGGCGTCGCCCTTCATGCGGGTCGCTTCGACATAGATGCCGTGAAACTGGCGCTCGGAAATGTTGGCGTAGTAGCCCTTGAGCTTCTGCTTGGCGCGCAGCTGCGTGCCGAAGTCGGAGAGCTTGCCCTTGCGGCGCTGGCCGTGCTGGCCGGGACCGTATTCACGCTTGTTCACGGGGCTCTTCGGGCGGCCCCAGATGTTTTGGCCCATACGGCGGTCGAGTTTATACTTGGCTTCTGCACGCTTTGTCATCGCGTCCTCTATGTGTTTTAGGTTGAGGAAACGCGCCCTCCTATGCGCCGGGAATTTCCCGGAGCCGACAGGTCCGTCTCAAAAGCTTGAGGGAGGACCACGGGTCGCGAAACGCAACGCGGGCCGAAACCGGCCCGCGAGCAGGCGTTTT